>NZ_JBJURI010000012.1:10721-162936 GCF_046098255.1 Paenibacillus jiangxiensis | reverse complement strand
TGGTTTCTTTTTGTTTGACGAAATGTAAGAGAGGGTCGTCCCTTAGTCATCTATGATGACTTTTGGGACACCCTCTTGTTTTTTTTATATACAAAATCTGGGGGTAACGGCGAAAATGCTTGCAACTCCTTTTAATTGCTCATAAAATATGCTAACATGATATATACTAACAAAATGAAAGTATAGGATACGGACCTGCAAAGAGGTGAAAATAATGGAGGGTCAACAGCAAGGAATGTGCCCGAGGTTTGAAACGGCATTTTCTTTTTTGGGAAAACGCTGGAACGGGCTAATCATCCAGTCCTTAATGAGCGGGCCGAAAAGGTTCAAGGATATCTCCAATCGGATTCCGTCCATGAGCGACAAGATGCTGTCGGAACGGATGAAGGATTTGGAGAGCGAAGGCATCTTGATACGGCATGTTTATCCGGAAACTCCGGTACGCATTGAGTATGAACTGACACCCAAGGGTCACGCGCTTCGTCCGGTTATGGAGCAAATCCAATTCTGGGCGGAAGAATGGGTAGAATAGTCTAAATTAAATAGCGCAACACAACGAAGAGCCTGCCAAGGGCTCTTTTTTTGTTACTGGCTTTTTAGCATGTACATCGACAGGTAGTTTTCTTATAATTACAGAATTCATAAGTTCTCAGCGAAGCTGAGCAATTCTGTAATTGCAAGAAAAATTTCCGCTAAACGCGGTCTGGCTCCTTTGAGTTTCGGCGATAGGTATTTTCCTTATATTTTAGGAAATTTATAGGAAAGCGATTAATTTGTGATTTTAATCACAAATTAAATTTAATCCTTTCGTTATACTTGCCTTAACGAGATTACAAGCGATGTTAGATACAAAGCTTAGAAGCAGCATCGCTTTCAGGGGAGGCATTCACGTGAGCACAACACGGGAGAAGCTGGTTGTTGTCGGCAATGGAATGGCAGGCATTGGAATGCTGGAGCAAATGATTAAGCTAGGCGGTCGTTATGATATTCAGGTTATTGGCAGTGAGCCGCATCCGAACTATAACCGGATCATGCTTTCCTATGTTCTTGAAGGCACAAAGACCATTGATGACATTGTCTTGAATGATTGGAGCTGGTACGAGCAGCATGGCATACAGCTTCATACAGGGACAGCGGTGACCCGGATCGACGCCGAAGCCCGCAAGATTCATACAGATACAGGGCTCGAAATCCCGTATGACAAGCTGATTATTGCTACAGGCTCGAAGCCGTTTATGCTGCCCATCCCCGGAATTGACAAGGAGGGTGTTGTCGGTTTCAGGGATATTGCGGACTGTCAACGGATGAAGGAAGCTGCATCCTCTTACCGCAAGGCCGCCGTCATCGGCGGGGGGCTGCTTGGTCTGGAGGCTGCAAAGGGGCTTGTCAGTCTGGGCATGGATGTAACCGTCGTGCATTTGATGGAGGACCTGATGGAGCGGCAGTTGGATCGCAATGCCTCATCCATGCTGCAGGCCGAGCTGGAACGTCAGGGCATCAAATTTGCCATGGGCAAGCAGACGGTGGAAATAACAGGTGATCAGCGGGTGAATGGTCTGCTGTTTAAAGATGGCAGCCGTCTGGATGCGGATTTTGTGGTCATGGCAGTGGGCATTCAGCCGAATACGGCGGTCGCCGCCGGAAGTGGCATGAAGGTCAACAGAGGCATTGTCGTGGATGATTACATGCAGACCTCTCTGCCTGACGTGTACGCCGTAGGGGAGTGTGTCGAGCATAGAGGCGTGTGTTATGGTCTCGTAGCGCCGCTGTTCGAGCAAGGCCTCGTGCTGGCCAAGCGCTTGAGCGGAGTGGACACGAAGCCATATGAAGGCTCTGTTGTTGCAACCAAGCTGAAAATTTCGGGCGTGGATGTCTTTTCGGCGGGAGAATTTATGGATACAGAAGAGCATACGGTCATTTCGGCAAAAGACGACTGGAAGCGGACCTATAAAAAGGTGCTGCTGCGTGGCAATCAAATCGTCGGTGCCGTGCTGTTCGGAGATGTGAGCGAAGCCGCGAATCTGCAGAAGCTCGTTCGGCAGCAGGCCGAGATGAATGATGAGATCTACGGATCCATTATGGGAACAGGCTGCTGTGGGGGCGGGACCAAGAAGGCAGCTTCAGTGGAAACGATGGCCGACGATGAAATCGTATGCGGCTGCAACGGGGTAACAAAGCAGGCGATCGTGCAGGTGATTACGGAGCAGGGTCTGACCACGGTGGATGAGATTAAAGCTTGCACCGGGGCTACCCGCTCATGCGGCGGCTGCAAGCCTGTCGTGGAGGATATTCTCAAATATGTGCTGGGGGACGGCTTTGCGGCTGCGGCCAAAAAAGGAATTTGCGGCTGTACGACGATGGACCGGGACGAAATTGTGGCAGAGATCAAGACCAAGGGGCTGCGGACGGTCCGGGAAGTGATGCATGTGCTGGGCTGGTCCCAGGAGGAAGGCTGCTCCAAGTGCCGGCCTGCCCTTAACTACTACCTCGGCATGATTTATCCCGATACGTATGAGGATGAAGCCGAATCCCGCTTTGTCAATGAACGCATGGGCGCCAATATCCAGAAGGATGGGACGTTTACGGTCGTTCCGCGCATGTATGGCGGTGTAACCACGCCGGAGGATTTGAAGCGGATTGCGGACGTGTCGTTAAAATATGATGTTAAAGTCGTCAAAGTAACAGGCGGTCAGCGGCTGGATTTGATCGGGGTGAAAAAAGAGGATCTGCCGAAGGTATGGGAAGAGCTGGATATGCCTTCAGGTTATGCATACGCCAAATCCCTGCGTACGGTAAAAACCTGTGTCGGCTCCCAGTTCTGCCGGTTTGGAACGCAGGATTCCATGGGTATGGGCGAGCTGCTGGAGCGCAAATTTGAGCGCCTTGATTTCCCAGCGAAGCTGAAGCTTGCCGTGAACGGCTGCCCGCGCAACTGTGCCGAGTCCTCCACGAAGGATATCGGGATCGTCGGTAATGACGGGGGCTGGGAAATCTATATCGGCGGCAATGGAGGCATCAAAGCCCGGCTTGCGGATTCGTTCTGCAAGGTAAAATCTGACGATGAGCTGGTGGAAATTTGCGGGGCGGTTATGCAGCTGTATCGTGAAACGGCCAATTATTTGGAACGCACCTCTGAATGGGTGGAGCGTTTGGGACTCGATATCATCCGGGCCCAGGTCGTGGAAGATACAGCGAACCGGAAAGCTCTCATGGAACGCATCGAGCTCGCGCTTGCCCAGGTTGAAGATCCCTGGAAGAAGCTGCTGCGCAATCCGCACAAGCGCGGCATGCTGTTCGAGCATAAAGAGCCGGTGTTGTAGGCGTAAGAAGACAAGAGCAATCAACAGGAGGAGATTCCATGCAAACAGTTACGGTTGGCTCCATAGAGGAGTTTCAGCAGCGGATCGGGCGGGTTATTCATCTTTCTGGCCGGGAGATTGCCATCTTCCGGACCTTGGACGAACAGGTGTATGCGGTTGATAACTGCAACCCGCACCCCAAGGGAGGGCCGCTTGCAGAGGCTATCGTATCAGGCCATTTTATTTATGATCCTTTATATGATTGGAAGATTGATCTTGAATCAGGCGAAGTGCAGGCTCCCGATCATGGAAAGGTGCAGACTTATCCCGTGCAGTTACGGGACGGCCAGGTTGTCCTTTCCATACCTCAATAAATAAATGCAAGCACTGAAACGGGCAGCAAAGAATAGGGGAGATCGGCATGTTTGCACAGGAAGTGGAGGCCGTCATTCAAACGGCAGTCAACAAGAAGAATAAAATGAATGAAAGCCTGGGCCGCTATGCGCTGGCAGCCGTACTGGCCGGGGCTTATGTCGGGCTTGGCATTATTCTGATATTTACCCTCGGCGCACCGCTGGCGGCCATCAAATCACCGCTGCAGCCCTTGGTTATGGGGGCTTCATTCGGGATCGCCCTCACCCTGGTCGTATTCGCGGGCTCCGAGCTGTTTACGGGCAATAATATGTTTTTCGCGATCAGCACACTGGCAGGCCGTACAACAGTGACGGATACGGTCAAGAACTGGATTATCGTCTTTCTGGGCAATTTGGCGGGGGCCGTGCTGTTGGCGCTGCTCATTTCCGGCACAGGTTTATTTCGGGAGGCCTCATCTGATCACCTTATTTTCAGCGCTGCTGCGAAAAAGATGAGCCTGCCGTTCTCTGATCTGTTCTTCCGCGGAATCCTGTGCAACTGGCTCGTGTGCCTAGCATTATGGATGGCAGGACGTGCAAAAAGCGAAGCGGCCAAGCTGGTATTGATATGGTGGTGTCTGTTCGCCTTTATTGCGAGCGGGTATGAGCACAGTGTAGCCAATATGACGCTGCTGACGGTAGCTATGATCCTGCCCAATCACCCTGAGACTGTGACACTGGCGGGCTGGCTGCACAATATGATTCCCGTAACGCTTGGAAATATCGTTGGCGGGGGAGTCTTTGTGGGGATGGCTTACTGGTTTATTTCATCTGTTAAGAAGAATGGATAGTTTGGCTTAAAAAACGAAAGTCCCACTGCCTGATGGCTGGGACTTTTCTCTGTTTGTATTGGTTTTGCATATTCAGATTCTCGCATGTCCAGCCACTTTATACGTTCCGGATTGAAACCGGCGCGGCAGGCGAGCTTCAATCTGTCTGGCTGCTTCGCTGAACATTCCGCTGCAGGATGGACACAGACGGCCTGTATGTACAGGCTGCCGGCAGGATTCGCAAGGGTAGGAGAGATTTTTATACACGCTGGGGAATTTCCCGTTCTTGACCCATGCTGTCATAAGGGGGAGCGATACGCCTGCCGCTTCGCTGACTTCCTCGACAGTAGCGGCCGGGTGATGCCACAAATATTCGAAGCAGAGGTCGAGCTGCCGGTCCATTTGGGCAGAGCACGCAGGGCAGAGCTCTCTTAGATTGTTTTGATATACAGATCCGCATTTTGGACAGTTGGAAACTTGCAGCTTCATACCGGTCACCCCTTCCTTCTATGTAGTAATATAATACTATGACTATAAGACTACATCCATGTAAATATAGGATAATTATACTAGTTACGAATGTTTTTTTCTCTCCAAAATAGTTTATGCTTCTACTCTATGAAATATGCTTATTTTTTTGAAAAGGCTAGGTTAATATTCAATAGTGATATTTGAACATTACGGACGTTTGTTCTGAAATAAGGGTGATCATTTGTTGGATCTGATACCCTTTGGATTTGAGAGAGCTGATTGAACTTGCTATGGGTTTGGACAATCGGGATAAGCAGCAGCTTATTCGCTTCGTTGCAAGTTTTGCAGCGCGTGAAAGGTGTTTACCATATCCAGAACGTCAAAAGCTACCATAGCCGACTGAAGAAATGGATAGAACGGGGTAGCAACCAAATATTTGGAGCACTACCTGGCGTGGTTCCGCTATATCGACAGCAAGGAGTATGAGAACACAACGTCGAATAAGAAAAACATGTTGGTGTCTTATTTATAGAATTGCTCAGGTTCACTAATGTGCTAAGAAAGGTGTTGACAATGCAAACTATCCTTTTTCTGAATCTCCTAGCATCACTCGTTTCAGCAGTGTGGGCAGTGATTGCTCTTATCCGACCAGGCTCTCTCTGGCTCGACTCACATTGTATGCGGTGAGATATTCTACGCGCGTATGTATGCTGCGCGTTCCATTCCTTTCGGACTTGCAGCCGGAATTCTGCCGTATTGGCCTGGAGGGCCATCTGTTGCGTGGGTTCTCTTCACTGCCGCAGTAATTCAAATCCTGGATGTAGTAATTGCGGCGGGTAAGAAGGATCGGGGTATGATGATAGGCGCCTCTGTGGGAGCGATCGTGCATCTCCTTTGCGGAATTGCCATTAGGTAGATCCTTTACTTTCCGTGTTGACCGCAGTTTGGCTGTGTCATTCTGCGATTTAGCGTCGGTGCTTGAAACGTTGGAATCCGAAGGCATTGAACAATAACGTTTTGGGCTGAAAATCAACATTGAGAACTAACATAGCCTTAGAAAAAAAAGAGATGCCCTGCAATACACTGCATTGCAAGGCATCTCTTGTATATATTGTTATCTGATATTCCCATCCATTTAGATTCGGCAGATTTCTTTGGGGCAGAGCTCGCAGTGGCAAATCCCCTGCAGCATTTCGAGATTTTTGATGACGATCATGCCTCCGTCGTATTCGACAGCCCCTTTTTTCCGCAGGTCGCTCAGCATACGGTTTACGCTTTCTCGCGTGGCTCCGATCATATTGGACAGGTCGGTGTGCGTTATTTTTTTATTGATCACAACGTCCTCGCCATGAGGCTCACCATACGTATTGTACAGACGAATCAGGGTGGAGCACAGCGCCCCCGGCTTGCCATACAGCATCAGGTCACGGAATTTAGTTTGCGTAATCCGGTGATAGGACCCCATCCATTTCATGAAGTCAATGGCAAAGTCGCAGTGCTGGCAAATGAGCAGCTCCAGATCATGATGATCGATCACGCCAACATCGCTGTCTTCCAGAACCTCGGCGGAAAAGCTGTGCTTCGTGCCGAAGAAAGGGTCCGCCTGTCCGATCATGTCGCCCGTCTGATACATATAGAGAATGAGTTCTTTGCCTTCGTCTGTCGTTTTTGTAACTTTGACGCGGCCCTGCTTCAGGTAAAAGATTTTGTCCGACGTATCCCCTTCCCAGAACAGATGGGCGCCTTCAGGAATGTGCCGGTCCTTCATGACTGCGAGCAGCTGGTTGAAGCTTCCCGGCGAGAAGCAGCCGGTGTTGCCTCGGTGTTCGATGACCATTTCAGGGTTTCTCATCTTCCATTTCCCCTTTATTAATGTCTGTGTTTCGCAAATCTGTGTATTTGCAACTTTTGTATTTCAAAATTAATTATATACCTGAGGCGGTGATTTTTGGGGGTGATCGGAAGGTGAAAAGTGGCGAATTTCAAAACTTTGTGATTTTTTTCACTAAAATAAAATTAAAATTGAATTAAGTTGTGAAAAAAATCACATAATTGAAACGACGCCTATGATACGATCAAACCGTAAAGAGAAATCAATATAAACGGGGAGGATGAGGACCATGCTGCAGATGAAAGATTTCCGAAGTAGTGCCACCTGATCTGTTCTTAAGCATACCATATCATGTGAATATTTTCACTAATGTATTTAAATGAAGCTTAATTTTATTAATAACATCACACTTATGGATTTGGCAGGGAGTTAAGATTAATCCGCAAAGAGAAGCAAATCCAAAGTGATCAGGAGGATGAGGAGAATGGCGGTAAAAAATGAGTCAGCCAAAGCGGCGGAGGCGCAGCAGACGGCAGAGCAGTATATCCAGACATTGATTGACAAGGCGAATGCCGCGCAAAAAGCGTTTATGGATATGACCCAGGAGCAGATCGACGGTATCGTGCAGACCATGGCTCTGGCCGGCTTGGATAAGCATATGTATTTGGCGAAAAAAGCTGTTGAGGAAACCGGACGTGGTGTGTATGAGGATAAAATCACGAAAAACATCTTCTCTACCGAATATATCTACCACAACATTAAATACGACAAAACAGTAGGGGTTATTGAAGATAACGATTTTGACAGCTTTCAGAAAATTGCCGAACCGGTCGGCATTATTATGGGCATCACGCCGGTCACAAATCCAACATCCACGACAATGTTTAAAGCGCTGATCTCCATCAAGACCCGCAACCCGATTATTTTCGGCTTCCATCCTTCCGCGCAGGAATGCAGCAAGGAGGCGGCCAGAATTCTGCTTGAAGCGGCTGTCAAGCATGGCGCGCCGGAAAACTGCATCCAGTGGATTGAAGCTCCGACCATGGATAAAACAAACGCTTTGATGAATCACCCCGATGTGGCGCTCATTCTGGCAACCGGCGGGTCCGGCATGGTCAAAGCGGCTTACAGCTGTGGCAAGCCGGCGCTCGGCGTGGGCCCGGGCAACGTGCCTTGCTTCATTGAAAAGTCTGCCGACCTCAAGCAGGCGGTGACAGACCTCATCCTCTCAAAATCGTTCGACAACGGCATGATCTGTGCCTCGGAGCAGGCTGTCATTATAGAAGAAGCAATTTATGACCAGGTGAAAAAGCTGATGATCGCAAACGGCTGCTACTTCGTCAGCAAGGAGGAGGCCGCCAAGCTGACCAGCGGTGCAATGAATGTAGAAAAATGTGCAGTCAATCCGGCCATCGTTGGCCAGTCTGCCATGAAAATCGCTGAGATTTGCGGGATAACCGTACCTGCAGGCACGAAAATTATCGTTGCCGAGCTGGAAGGTGTAGGACCGAAATATCCGCTGTCCGCAGAAAAACTGAGCCCGGTGCTGGCCTGCTATAAAGTAAAAAATGCGGCGCAGGGCATTGAGCGTGCGGCGCAGGTCGTCGAATTCGGAGGCATGGGGCACTCTTCGGCCATCCATTCCCATAACGAAGAGGTGATCCAGAAATTCGCGAACCGTCTGCAAACCGGCCGCATCATCGTCAACTCGCCATCGACCCACGGCGCGATCGGGGATATCTATAATACGAATCTCCCGTCCCTGACGCTGGGCTGCGGATCGTACGGGCGGAACTCGACAGCGTCCAACGTATCGGCAGTGAACCTGATCAACGTGAAAAGGGTGGCGAAACGTACGGTGAATATGCAGTGGTTCAAGGTGCCTTCCAAAATTTATTTTGAGAAAAACTCAACACAGTATCTTGCCAAAATGCCGGACATTTCGCGGGTAGCGATCGTTACCGACCCGATGATGGTGAAGCTTGGCTATGTTGACCGGGTAACACATTACCTGCGCCAGCGCCAAACCCCTGTAGCGATCGAGGTGTTCTCCGAGGTTGAGCCTGACCCATCGACAACAACAGTGGAACGCGGCACGGAAATGATGGCCCGCTTCCAGCCGGACTGTATTATCGCCCTGGGCGGCGGTTCGCCGATGGATGCGGCCAAAGGCATGTGGCTGTTCTATGAATATCCTGATACCGACTTCAACAATCTGAAGCAGAAATTCATGGATATCCGCAAACGGATTTACAAGTATCCGCGTCTTGGCCAGAAAGCCCAATTCGTAGCCATTCCGACCACGTCGGGTACCGGTTCCGAAGTGACATCTTTTGCGGTCATTACGGACAAAAAGCTGGGCAATACGAAATATCCGCTGGCAGACTATGAGCTGACTCCGGATGTGGCGATCATCGACCCTGAATTCGTATATTCACTGCCTAAAACTGCTGTCGCCGATACCGGCATGGACGTGCTGACTCATGCGATTGAAGCTTATGTCTCGGTGATGGCCAGCGATTATACCGATGGTCTGGCGATCAAGGCGATCCAGCTGGTATTCCAGTACCTTGAGAAGTCGGCATTGACTGGCGATAAACTTGCGCGCGAAAAGATGCATAATGCGTCCACTCTGGCTGGCATGGCATTTGCCAACGCCTTCTTGGGCATCAACCACAGCCTTGCACATAAATGGGGCGGGCAGTATCATACCGCGCATGGCCGCACCAATGCGATTCTGATGCCGCACGTGATCCGTTATAACGCCAAGAAGCCTACGAAATTCGCGTCATTCCCTAAGTATTCACACTTTGTGGCGGATGAGCGCTATGCGGAAATCGCCCGCATCCTCGGTCTGCCCGCACGGACGACGGAGGAAGGGGTAAACAGCCTGATCGACGCTATTCGCAAGCTCAACAAAACATTAGGAATCGAGGAGTCGTTCCAGCAGCTTGGCATTGACCCTAAAGACTTCGAATCACATGTCGACTATCTGGCAGACCGTGCGTTTGAGGATCAATGCACCACTGCCAATCCGAAGCTGCCGCTGGTCAGCGAGCTGGCCGAAGTGTACCGCAACGCTTTCTATGGGCGATTTGACCAATAATAACGGCTGTTATTCCAGCACTCCAGGCTCTCCTGATACAGGAGGGCCATGGCTGTAGTGGGTATAAGCTGATTATGTGATAAAAATCACGTATATTGTGATTTTTATCACATAAGAACAAGCTGCATTATTTTACAATGGAAATGTAAAGAGATCCTGAACAAAAGCATGGAGGGATAGACATGTCGGTGATTGAGAGAGCAGTACAGGAACAGCAATCAGAATGGCGCGGTTTTAAAAACGGCAAATGGAGCAGAGAAGTCAATGTCAACAATTTTATTGAGCTGAACATTAATCCGTATTATGGAAATGAACAATTTCTCGTTGGTCCGACTTCCAATACGACGGCGCTTTGGGCGATTATTTCCGATCTGACCAAGAAGGAGC
This sequence comes from Paenibacillus jiangxiensis, assembly GCF_046098255.1. Taxonomy (NCBI): domain Bacteria; kingdom Bacillati; phylum Bacillota; class Bacilli; order Caryophanales; family Paenibacillaceae; genus Paenibacillus; species Paenibacillus jiangxiensis. The sequence continues at coordinate 152,659 of NZ_JBJURI010000012.1, read as the reverse complement.
TGGCGAACGGCGGGGTGCTGGATGTCGATGTGAATACACCTTCTACCATCACATCCCACAAACCGGGCTACATCGACAAAGACAAGGAACAGATCGTCGGTGTGCAGACAGATGCCCCATTCAAGCGTTCCCTGCAGCCGTTCGGCGGCATACGGATGATGATCGACGCCTGCAAGGCCTACGGCTTTGAAGTTCCGCAAAATATCGTAGATATATTTACGAATATCCGCAAAACGCACAACCAGGGCGTATTTGATGCTTATACAGATGAGATGAGAGCAGCCCGTAAGGCCGGGATTATTACAGGCCTGCCGGACGCGTACGGACGGGGACGCATTATCGGCGACTACCGCAGAGTGGCGCTATACGGTGCGGATTTCCTGATTCAAGATAAAAAAGAGCAGTTGAAAAGCCTTGAAGTGGATGCTATGAGCGAGGATATCATCCGTCTGCGTGAGGAAGTGTCCGAACAGATCCGGGCGCTGAACGAGCTGAAGCAGATGGCGGCCGAGCATGGCTGTGATATTTCCAAGCCTGCCGTGAATGCGAAGGAAGCGTTCCAGTGGCTGTACTTTGGTTATCTGGCAGCCATCAAGGAGCAGAACGGAGCCGCGATGTCCCTGGGACGTGTATCTTCCTTCCTGGACATTTATGTACAGCGCGATCTGGCTGAAGGAACGTTGAACGAAGAGCAGGCGCAAGAGCTTGTGGACCATTTTGTCATGAAGCTGCGGATCGTCAAATTCCTGCGGACTCCGGACTACAACCAGCTGTTCAGCGGCGACCCTACCTGGGTCACGGAATCCATCGGCGGCATGTCTGTCAACGGGGAAACCCGTGTCACCAAAAACAGCTTCCGTTTCCTGCATACCCTGTATAACCTGGGACCTGCTCCGGAACCAAACCTGACGGTATTATGGTCCGAGAAGCTGCCTGAGGCGTTCAAGAAATATTGCGCCAAGGTATCAATTGAAACGAGCTCCATCCAATACGAAAACGATGACCTGATGCGTCCGATTTATGGCGACGATTATGGTATCGCCTGCTGTGTATCCGCGATGAAAATCGGCAAGCAGATGCAGTTCTTCGGTGCCCGCGCCAACCTGGCTAAAGCGCTCCTGTATGCCATTAACGGCGGCAAGGACGAAAAATCCGGCGCTCAAGTCGGACCGGAGTTCCCGGCCATCACCTCCGAGGTGCTTGATTATGAGGAAGTGATGATACGCTTTAAGCCGATGATGGAGTGGCTCGCAAAATTGTACATGAATACCCTTAATGTTATTCACTACATGCATGATAAATACAGCTACGAACGCATTGAAATGGCGCTGCACGACCGCGACATCCTTCGCACGATGGCCTGCGGCATCGCCGGTCTCTCCGTAGCCGCGGATTCCCTGAGTGCTATCAAATACGCGAAGGTGAAGCCGATCCGCAATGAGCAGGGCATTGCCGTTGATTTCGAAATTGAAGGGGAGTTCCCTTGTTACGGCAACAATGACGACCGTGTCGACAGCATCGCTGTAGGGCTGGTGGAAAGCTTTATGGGCATGATTCGGAAACATAAAGCTTACCGTGATGCGCTTCCTACACAATCCGTACTGACGATCACCTCCAACGTGGTATATGGCAAAAAAACAGGAACGACGCCTGATGGGCGCAAAGCAGGCGAGCCGTTCGCTCCCGGTGCCAACCCAATGCACGGACGGGACAAAAAAGGTGCGCTCGCATCGCTCAGCTCGGTAGCCAAACTGCCGTACGAGCACAGCTTGGACGGAATCTCCAATACGTTCTCCATCGTGCCAAAAGCGTTGGGTAAAGAAGAGGATGTCCGCAAAAACAATCTAGTGTCCATGATGGACGGCTACTTTGGCAGCAACGCCCATCATCTGAACGTCAACGTATTCGACCGTGCACAGCTGATGGACGCCATGGAGCATCCGGAAAATTATCCGCAGCTTACTATCCGTGTATCGGGTTATGCGGTCAACTTTGTCAAACTGACACGCGAGCAGCAGCTCGATGTCATCAACCGGACCTTCCACGGCTCGATGTAAGCCCATCATCTATCACACGCACAGCGGATGCGGAAAGAAAGGAAGAGGCAGCATGGTCAAAGGGCATATTCATTCACTCGAAACTTTCGGGACGGTTGACGGTCCAGGCATCCGCTTTGTGCTTTTTATGCAGGGATGTCTGCTCAAATGCCAGTACTGTCATAACCCGGATACGTGGGCGCTGGACGGTGGCCGTGAAGCGACGGTAGAAGAAATTTTGGCGGAGATTGAGCCGTATCTGTCTTATTACCGGAATTCCGGGGGCGGGCTGACGGTATCCGGCGGGGAGCCTACCCTGCAGTGGCATTTTGTCGCTGAGCTGTTCAAGGAGGCCAAGCAGCGCTGGGGGTTGCATACCACCCTGGACAGCAACGGCTTCAATGATTCGGAACGGATCCACGAGCTGCTGGAGCACACCGACCTGGTGCTGCTCGATCTGAAGCATATCAATGATGAGAAGCATATCAAGCTGACCGGCAAATCCAATGAACGTACACTGCATACGGCACAATGGCTGTCCGAGCATGGGCACAAAATGTGGATACGCCATGTTTATGTGCCAGGCATTCACAACGAGGAGCAGGATCTGCTCAATCTGGGGCGGTTCATCGGCACCTTGAACGGGGTTGAGAAGTTCGAAATCCTTCCTTACCATCAGATGGGCATCTACAAATGGCAGGCACTGGGCAAAGCCTATCCGCTGGAAGGGGTGCCAACCCCCACGGAAGAGGAAGTAGAGCGGGCTTACAGGCTGATCGCGCAAGGGCGCGAGGAGGCGCAAGCGCAGCGTGTTGCGGCATATAGGTAAATTTTGGACGGAATAAGCAATCATTATTTATCACAATATAAGGAGGGCTCTACAGCGAATAGCTGTTGGCCATGTACTTCCAAACCGCAGTTTCCGGTACAATCCGGGGGCTGCGGTTTTTCGCATCTTACAAATTTATCCCTGAATCCAAGAATTGTCATCCTTACGATGTCAGATTGCCTTTTCTATAATGGATCTTGTAATGGAACAGACATAGAAGAAAAAGGAGGTCATCGAGGGATGAGCAAAGGAATAAAAGGGCTGCTTACAGGAGTGCTGCTCGCTGGGCTGCTGGCCGGCTGTGGCGGAGCAGGGAAGGAATCGGAAGGCCCGGAAAGCAGCGGGACCCCGGACTCGGGCGATCCGTTTGAAATGACCATCCGCCATACTCAGGTGGGCGCAGACAAGCAGCGGCGGCTTGCGATTCTGGAGGATGTAGTCAAGCAGGTGGAGACGGATGTGCCGGGATTAACGTTCACGCTGGACGGAGTGGACTCCGATGTCAACCGCAAAGAAAAGCTGCGCGGCGAGATGGCTGCCGGCAATCCTCCGGATATATTCGACCTGTTCGGCAGTCCGGACTCCAAGGTATACGCACAGGAGGGCATGCTGCTTGATCTGACCCCAATTCTGGAGGAGCTCGGCATCCGTGACAGCTTTACCTCCCTTGATCCGTTTACCTATGACGGAAAAGTATACGGATTGCCCCTTGGAGGCTCCGGTGAAGGATTCTTTTACAATAAAGCTTATTTCGAGGAAAAAGGGTTGAAGCCGCCGCAGACGTTTACGGAATTTGAGCAGTTGTTGGCCGACATCAAAGCTGACGGTAAAGTGCCGATGTCAGGGGCATCCAAGGCAGGCTGGGTTCCGCTGATGCTGACCAATCATCTCTGGTCTCGCTATGCCGGGCCGGACGTTACGGCCAAGTTCACAACAGGCGAAGCGAAATGGACGGATCCCAAGGTTGTTGAAGCGCTCGCGAAGCATCAGGAATGGGTGAATAAAGGTTATTTTAAACAAGGTGAGCTTGGCTTTGAGTATGCGGAATATACCACTCAGTTTACGAGCGGCGAAGCCATTCTCATGTATGACGGGACCTGGAAGTCCTCCGTGTTCAAGGAGGGGCAGTCCGGTGAAGGCATGATCGGCAAGGTCGGATTTTTCAATATGCCGCCTGTTGAAGGAGGCATGGGGGACCAGACGGCGCTGATGCGGGATGTGAATAACGGATACGGATTTTCAGCCTCCGTTGCAGAAAATCCGCGCAAGCTGGAGGCCGTCAAGTCGTTCATCAAGCATATGTTCAATGAGGAGACTCAGCTCCGTGGGCTTGTGGAAGACGGAGTTCTGCCTTCGATGAAGCTGGATGAGGCCGTGCTGGAGGAAAATATTACCGATGACCTGATGAAAGAAATTGTCGCGGTATTAAATACAGCGCAGTCGTCCTTCCCGGCGTTCGACTCGCTCGTGCAAGCAGACGTGACGACGGAAATCAGCAATATTCAGATTCAAAAGCTGATCGGCGGACAGAGTACCCCTGAACAGGCGGCAGAGCAAATCCAGAAGGTGCAGGATGAAGCGAACGCCGCAGTGCAGTAAGCGGGGAGGCACAGATGAACAAGGCGATGCGCAACCCGGCTGTATACATTGCATTTATTCTTCCGGCTATGGTGCTTATTTTCATGTTTTTCATTTATCCGATTTTCAGCTCCATCTATTACAGCTTTACAAGCTGGAACGGGGTTTCGGCCCATCCGAAGTGGGTTGGAGCGGAAAATTATATCAAGGCGCTGGGGGATGACCGCTTCTGGCGTTCGGCGCTGAACAACCTCTGGTTTATCGTTTTTTCCATAGGCATACAGGTGCCGCTTATTCTACTGTTTTCCCTGCTGATCGCGAACGTGAAACGGCTGCAGGGATTGTACAAAACGGCCGTCTTTTTGCCCTCGATTATGTCGACGGCCGTGATTGGCATTCTGTGGGGCTTCATCTATGAGCCGAATATCGGCCTGATGAACCGGCTGCTCGGCCTGCTCGGTATCGGGCCCGTATTTTGGCTGTCTGACGAAAAGTACGCGATGCTGTCCATTTTGATTACGAACGCGTGGCAGTGGACCGGTTTTTATATCGTAATGGTGCTGGCGGCCATCCTTGCTGTCCCCAGGGAGCTGGGGGAGGCCGCAGCCATTGATGGAGCAAGCCGTATACAGCAGTCTGTCCATGTCATTCTGCCCCTGATTCGTCCCATCATCTCGGTCGTTGTGATGCTTTCGATCGCGGGGGCGATGAAGGCGGCGGATATCGTTATTGTCATGACCAAAGGCGGTCCGGCCGGTTCTACGGATGTACTGGCTACTTATATGATCAAATACGCGATCACCAATTTTAAATACGGATACGGCAATACGGTGGCTGTGCTTATTTTTGCAATTACGCTTGTATTGACGATCCTGTATCAACTGATTTTTGCAAGGCGCAATGAAAGGGTTGAATTCTGATGAAAAGGGCGAAGACGCTTTGGCTGCCGCATACGCTGCTGATACTGTATCTGCTGGTCGTTATGTTTCCATTCCTGTTCGTTCTTTTCTCTTCCGTGAAAACGGACAACAACGCCATCGCAATGAATCCTTTTGGAATACCGGAGGAATTTGTCTTTTCCAATTATGTGGAGGTATGGGTCAAGGCGAAGATCAGCGTCTATTTCCTGAACAGCCTGTATATTTCCGCATTGAGCGCGGCGGCATCCATTCTGATCGGTTCCATGCTATCCTTCGCAGTGACCCGGATGCGCTATCCGAAAGTCGGCAGTGCCGTGTTCGGGCTTGCCCTGATCGGCATGCTCATACCTAATAATTCGCTGCTGCTTCCCATCTATCTGCTTGTCCGCAGGCTGGGCGTTCTCGATACCCATTGGGCTCTCATTATTCCGTATATTGCGAATGCGATTCCGTTTACAGTCATTGTGCTGGCGGCATTCATGCGTTCGCTGGCCTCTGAAGTGGAGGAAGCCGCGGTCATGGACGGGTTGAGGGCTCCGGGAATTTTTGCTAGAATTGTAATACCTCTAACGGTACCGGCCATGGTCACTGTTTTTATCGTGAACTTCCTCGGCAACTGGAATGAATTTTTACTCGCCAATTATTTTTTGTCGACCGACAAGCTGCGCACCCTGCCTGTAGGCATGGTCCAGTTCAGAAACCAATACCAGATGAATTATGCCCAAATGTCTGCTGGCATCGTCTACAGCATCCTGCCAGTGCTGCTGATGTATGCCGTGCTGCAAAAAAGAATTATGGAAGGCCTGACGGCAGGCAGTGTCAAAGGATAGCCACACCTTCGCACGCCTGATCCGCAGGGATGGACGACCATGACGCTGCGCATGAAGCTTTTTGCTGCTTTTATCGTGCTTATCATCATACCAATGTGCCTGCTGGGTGCACTGACCTTATGGGTTTCGTCGGATGCGGCGGCGCGCAGGTACAGCGAGCAGGCCGAGTATGCGCTGAAGGCCATTAGCTACAGCCTGACCGGTGTTTTTGAGGAAATGAACAAGGTGACGGATAACGGGATTGCGACCTCGGTGTTCCATATGGCCTTGAATGCCGATGATCCGGAGAAGCAGAACCTGAATGCCGACGGCCAGCTGACCCTTAACGACAGCCAGCGCAGCTTCAGAAACCTGCTGTACAACTATCCGGATATCAGCTACGCTTACCTCTATAATTTGCGGGGGAACGGGATGTCGTCCGGCATGGTATCCATTTTTACGAAAGAAGATTTTACAGCGCTTCCATTTGAAAGCTTCAAGGTGCACCCCCTATATCAGGAGGTCATGGCCAGAAACGGCAATCCCATTTGGATCGCTCCTTATGAATATCCCGAGCTTACCAGCACCGAGCCGGTGTTCACCCAGATCCGGTTGATCAAGGAACTGAAGCATTTCCGGAACATCGGCATATTGGTGGTGCAGATCAAAAACTGGCAGTTTGACCGGATTTTCCGTAATCTCCGGCTGAATGAACCTTCAGGGAAAACGACATTCATGCTTGCAAATAACACGGGTCTAATCGTATATGATCAGGCCGGGCAGAACAGCGGGAAAAACATGTCCGAACTTATGGAGCATCCTCTCCGTTACGGCAGCGGTTATCAAAGCTTCAGAGCCTCCTTCCAGGGGGAGCAAAGCATGGTTTCCATTTATCATCTCAAAGACTATCCATGGAGTCTTATATCCGTGACGCCATGGAGCTCCCTTTCCGCCGAATCCTCCGTCTACGCCTTCTGGTTCGTTATCGTCGTGATCGTCTGCCTTGCTGCCGCAGTCCTGTTTAACATGCTGTTCATGAACCGCATCACGGGCTATATCGCCGTTCTGGTCCGGTTTATGCGCAGGGTGGAGGAAGGGGATTTGAATGCCCGGGTGAGACCCGGAAAAGAGGCTGAATTGCTTGTCCTTGGCGAAGGTTTCAATTCATTGATGGACAGAATTGGTGTTTTGTTTACCAAAATCAGCTCCGAGCAGGAGCAGAAAGCGCGGGCGGAGCTGCGTGTGCTGCAGGCGCAAATCAAGCCCCATTTCCTGTTCAACACGCTGGAGTCGATCAATGGCCTGGCGGTCAGGGGAGAGGGGCGCAAGGTCAGTGAAATGGTCATCCGCCTGGCCAGCATGTTGCGCACCAGCATTCAGGAGAAGGAGGAAATTACGCTGGCTGAGGAAATCAGCCACCTGCGGAGCTATCTTGAAATTCAGCAGTACCGGTTTTCCGGCCTGTTTACCTATGAAATCTCTATGCCGGAGGAGCTGAGAACCTGTCTGGTACTGAAGCTGACGCTGCAGCCACTGGTCGAGAATGCGATCCAGCATGGTTTTGAAGGCAGAACGAACGGCGGATTGCTGCGGATATCCGTATGGGAGGAGCAGGGAGACATTATTCTTGAAGCTACGGATAACGGATCCGGTATGCCTCCTGAAGTGCTGGGATCGTTCCAGTATATGATCAGGGAACAGGATGGCCCGGCACAGGACAACAAGTGGCTGGGCGAACGGCGCGGGCTGGGCGTGCGCAATGTCGCCGACAGAATCCGTATTCAATATGGGCGCGATTACGGGATTTTTATTTGTTCCCATAAAGGCTTCGGGACCATCATACGCTGTAAAATACCGAAGTATGGCTAAGCGGAGGGAGGAAGCATGATGGTAACAGCATTGCTGGTGGATGACGAAAGACCTGTGCTCGATAACCTGGAGACCATTCTGCCCTGGCACGACATGGGCATTGAAATCTCCGGCACGGCCGGCAACGGCATGGACGCACTGCAGCTTGCGGAACGAAAAAAGCCCGATTTGATCCTTTGTGATATCCGCATGCCGGTTATGGATGGACTGACATTCATCGCCGAGCTGCGTGGGCGGGGGATTGACAGTGAAGTCCTTCTGTTGACAGGCTACCAGGAGTTTGAGTATGCCAGAACAGCTCTCAAGCATGGGGCGAGGGAATACATCACCAAGCCTATAGATTATGGCATGCTTGAAGATGTGCTGAGATCCCTTGCCGCCGAGATTACCCTGCGCAGGCAAAAAGAGTCCGAGGTGCAGGCGAGGAATAAGGAAATCGGAGTCTGGGTCAAGCGGAACCGGATCAGGGAGGTGCTTACAGGAGAAGCCTGGGGCACTCCTTCCCCACCCATTTCCCTGGCGGAGGAAGGGGAATCGTATGCACTTTTTGTGGCGGAAGCCTGCATGTATTTTGAACAGACCCGGCTGTGGGGTGTCGAGCGCAAAAGAGAATGGAACAGGCAGATGTCGGAACAGCTGGGAGCCATCATGCAGACTCGTTTTGTAAGCCCGTTCGTGTTCCAGGTGCGTGAAGGGGAATGGTGTGTGGCGGTTGAAGACGCCTTGCAGGCAGAGCCGTTGTCCGAGCCTGCAGTCTTGCAGGAAATTGCGGAGCAGTTCACCGGCATTTGCGCTGGCTCGGGGATGGAAGGGCGGCTGCTTGCCCATCCTGGACCCTTGCAGATTTTGGATCTGGCGGCGGTATACCATGCTTCCAGGCATGTCCAGCTGCAGCCGGGGGAACGGCTGTGTCTGCTGACCGGCGAAGAATATGGCGGAGGCCGCAAAAATGGGGATGATGCAATTGAGACGGCTAAGCAATATATTGCCGCCCATCTGGGCTCTGACCTGTCGGTGGAGGAGCTGGCGGATTATACCGGCATCAGCGGCAGCTATTTTTGCCATCTGTTCAAAGCCCGCTGCGGCATGACCTTCCTGGAGTATGTGACCCGGGAACGGCTTGCTGCCGCCAAAGCGCTGCTCGCCGGAACCAGCTACAGCATATCGGTGATTTGCTCGGCTGTAGGCTATCGGGAACGAAGATATTTCACCAAAGTGTTTCACAAGCATTTCGGGCTGACGCCATCGGAGTACCGTGACCGGCTGCGTGCCGGCATACATGCGACGGGATGAGGCGGCGTATGAAAGCGTTATCTGTCTTCTTCGAATGACGTCAATAATATAATTCTTACTTTTTCGGCAAATTTAACAGCAACTTTTTACAAACATCAGCGTCTAATAGTATGACTTTTTACGGGGAAGCCAAGAATTTGGTTATAGAAGGAGACAGAGAATGAATCTTAAGAAATGGACGATGCTCACTGCACTGGCCGTATCCCAGGTCGCGGCGGTTATGCCGGCAGCAGCAGCCGAAGCACCGGTTACAGAAACATCCGATGTCAGTGATCAACTGGTGAACACAACAAATGAAAGTACTGAATCAGAAGCAACCGATGGGACTGATGTAACCGGGAGCATCGATGACAACGCTGATGGCAATGCTCTGACTTCAGAAGACACAGATTCGACAAATTCTGCCGATTCTGTGGGGGATGTGCCATATACGGAAGAAACACCGGGGAATACCAGCGTTACAGACGATGTGTATATTCCGACTTCTGCCAATCAGTTGATTCTGTATATGAACAGCGCCAAAATGGTGCAGGACGGCCAGGTCTATACGGCCACTCAGCCGATGACCGTTAAGGATGGCGTTTCCTATGTTGCCATTCGCTCTCTCGTCAACCGTGTTGGATTGCAATTTTACTATGATACAGCCACCAAGGAAACGGTCATTACCCAGGGAGAGCAGGTTCTGCGCTTCAAAACAGACAGCAAGGTATACACCGTCAACGGGCAGCAGAGACAAATGAAGGGTGCGGCCTTCCAGCAAAAGAACGTATTCATGGTTCCTTTGACATCCATTACCCAGGCTTTGAACATTCCTTACACTGTAGATAATGTCAATAAAACGGTCATTCTCGATCTGGTCTCAAAGCCTGTCGCATCATTTACGACAAAACCAAGCACAGATATTTATGCTACACAGACGCAGGTTACATACCTGACCCAATCCTCTTCTCCAAGAGGGCTGCCGATTGTTAACGAGCGTTGGGAAGGGCGTCAGGATGTGTTCCAGGAGCCGGGTACTTATACGATTACCTATTCCGTTCAGGACTCCTCCGGTCAGTGGAGTGATCCATACTCGCAGACCATTACGGTCAAACCGCAGAACCAGCCGCCTGTCGCCATGTTTACGACAGACAAGAAGGAATATATGATGGGTGAGAAAATCACCTATACCGATCTGAGTACGGATGATGAGAACCGTATTCAGAAGCGTGAATGGGTGAACAACAAGCTTGCCTTCTTCGAGCCTGGGGAGAAGGAAATCTCCCTGACTGTAACGGACCAGATGGGGCTGACAAGCACCTATACTCAGACCGTTACGATTAAGAACGAAACCTTGTATGAAGAAGACGACTTCAACAAGCTGTTCACGCCGTATGGTGATTTGTATGAATTTGACGGCAGTGAAGTGCCACAAATGGAAACTGTGCCGGCTTCCGTGACTTCCGGACCGCGCTTGCTGATTCGTGCCAACAGTCCGGAGCGGGTGTTCCAGGACGGGGTCGTCTATCAGGAGGTTGGCACAGGCAGCCAGCGGATTCTGGCTCACTATGTCAATGAAACGGGCCGCAATGTGAAAATGTACGTGGTGGCGACGAATAACAACATGCTCCCTGCTACCATTAACGTGGAAGCATCCGGTTTCGGGGGACCTAGCCCGTTTGCCACCGCTGCGGGCAAGCTAGGGACGATGCGTTATCTGCAGTCCCTGACCGACGGCACCAAACGCTCCACTACGGTGCTGAATCCGGGCGAAAGCAGAGTGATTTTGCCGGATCTGAGTGCGATCAAAATGAAGCCTGATGAGGTCATTTCCCTGCTGTCGGATTTGAATTCGGACCAGCCTGTGCAATATACTGTAATTATGGTTGAAGAGTCCGCCGATCCGCTGGTGGCGTTCCAGACGCTGCCGAAGCTGGACAAGGACGGTATCCATAACCGTGGTACGTATATGGATGCCGATCGTACGATCGAGTATACGGAAGAAGTCGGAAGAAAAGCACAGCGCATCGTAATCGGAGATAACAATATCGATCCGAACCTCACCGGAACGGATGGAATTGACGGTTCCGCAGCCTCCAATGCCGGCAACTTTGGGGTACTGTACAAAATCAGACTGGCGAATGTTGCACCTTACTCCCTGATTACATTCAATCCGCGCGGAGGCTTGTATTCCGGTTATGCCATGGTTAATAATCAAATTATAGCCATCGCTAACAACAGCGGTGTAAGAGCGCCGAATCAAAACAGTGTCCTGTACCGTACCGGACATATGGCTGAAAGTGTTGAAATTTACTTTACCGCAGCCGCTGGCAGCAATCTGCCTGTCAATCTGCTGGTTCAGCCGCTGCCTGAATACAAGAATCAATAAGCAATTAGGCAAGCTCCACCGTAAAAAAGTCACTTTTTACAGGCCTGTAAAGGCGTCCTGGGCTTGGGTTCATTTGGGAACCCTGCCCGGGACGCTTTTCTTGCATGGAACGCTGAGGAGGGAAGGTTTATGGCAGACGGAAAAGGAATGCTGGCTCGCAGGCTTGCCCAAGGGCCGATCCATTTCTATCGACGTGTCATTTCTCCGTTAAAACCCCCGACCTGCCGCTTTTATCCGACCTGCTCGGCATACGCACTGGAGGCCATCGAGGTGCACGGTCCTGCCCGGGGTTCCTGGCTTGCGGTGAAACGAATCAGCAAATGTCATCCGTTTCACCCAGGAGGATTTGATCCCGTGCCGCCGGCCCGCCCAAGCGACAAAGAGGAGGGCAGCAAGCAGGACGGGCTTTCCCCCAAAAATAAGGGCCAAACTTGACAGAGCTTCATCGCTTCGCTATATTTTGAGTAATATGTTTTTCCAGTGAAGGGATAAGTACGACATAACCATCCAGTACAGAGAGCCGGGGGAGCTGCAAACCGGTCTGGAGGGCTGTCCGAAGATGGTCCTGGAGGAACTGCTTGTGAGCGGCCGCTTCATTAGCCGGCGTAAGCAAGCAGCGTGTTCCAGCGTTAATGGACGGTCTGAATGGACCGGTGGAGTCCGTCTTCCGCGAGGAAGCGGAGAACATTGGGTGGTAACGCGTGAGTAGACTCTCGCCCCATAAGGGGCGGGGGTCTTTTTTGCATTACTGCTTCGAAGCCTTGTACCTCGACCCCGGACTGGAAAACCGAAATTGAACAAAACTGCAGGAGGGAAAAGTATGGCGAATAAGAACACATTTTATATTACGACACCTATTTATTATCCAAGCGACAAGCTGCATATCGGGCATGCGTACACCACGGTTGCGGGAGATGCCATGGCCAGATACAAGAGATTGCGCGGGTATGAGGTCCGTTATTTGACAGGTACGGATGAGCATGGGCAAAAAATCGAGCAAAAGGCGGCGGCGGCCGGCAAGACACCACAGCAGTTTGTCGATCATATCGTTGCAGGCATCCAGGAGCTGTGGCAGAAGCTGGACATCTCCAATGACGATTTTATCCGCACGACGGAGGAACGGCATAAAACGGTCGTACAGGACATTTTTGACCGCCTCCTCAAGCAGGGGGATATCTACAAGGGCGAATACGAGGGCTGGTACAGCATTCCGGATGAAACGTATTACACGGAAACCCAGCTTGTTGACGTGATCAAGGACGAAGCCGGGAACGTAATCGGCGGCAAGAGCCCGGACAGCGGGCATCCAGTAGAGCTTGTGAAGGAAGAGAGTTACTTCTTCCGCATGAGCAAATACGCAGACCGTCTGCTGCAATTTTATGAGGAAAATCCGGACTTTATCCAGCCGGAATCCCGTAAAAAGGAAATGATCAACAACTTCATCAAGCCTGGGCTGGAGGATCTGGCTGTATCCCGTACGACTTTTGACTGGGGGGTTAAGGTAAAAGGAGATCCGAAGCATGTGGTCTATGTGTGGATCGATGCCTTGTCCAACTACATCACCGCCCTCGGTTATGGGTCTTCCAATGCGGAGCTGTATGACAAATTCTGGCCTGCCAATGTGCACATTGTCGGCAAGGAAATCGTCCGCTTCCATACAATTTACTGGCCGATCATGCTGATGGCACTTGATCTGCCGCTGCCAAAGAAAGTGTTCGCGCACGGCTGGCTGCTGATGAAGGACGGCAAAATGTCCAAGTCCAAAGGCAATGTCGTCGATCCGGTGACGCTGATCAACCGTTACGGCCTGGATGAGCTGCGTTACTACCTGCTGCGCGAGGTGCCTTTTGGAGCAGACGGGACATTTACGCCCGAGAGCTTTGTGGAGCGCATCAACTCCGATCTGGCAAATGACCTTGGCAATTTGCTGAACCGCACCGTTGCAATGGTTGACAAATATTTCGGCGGCAAGGTTCCGGCCTATGAGCAGGGTGCTACAGAGTTTGACGCCTCCCTTGAAGAGATGGCAGGAGCGACTTATGCCAAGGTAGAAGAGGCTATGGAAAAAATGGAGTTTTCCGTCGCTCTGACGGCAATCGGGCAGTTCATCAGCCGCAGCAACAAATACATTGACGAAACACAGCCGTGGGCTCTGGCCAAGGATGAAGGCAAGCGCCGCGGGCTGGCCTCCGTCATGTACCACCTGGTGGAAAGCCTGCGTATTGCGTCCATTCTGCTGCAGCCGTTTCTCACCCGCGCGCCGCGCAAAATCTGGGAGCAGCTCGGGTTGACGGAAGGGGCGCTTACCACATGGGACAGCGGTAAGCAGTTCGGGATTATTCCGGAAGGCACGCAGCTGCATAAAGGAGACCCAATCTTCCCGCGTCTGGATGCCGAGCAGGAGGTGGCATTTATCGTGGAGGCCATGACAGGAGGCGCCAAGCCTGCAGCCGCCGAAGCGCCAGCCGCTGCCGCCCCGGCGGAATCACCGGAGAGCAAGGAAGAAATCGGGATCGAGGATTTCGCCAAGGTGGAGCTGCGGGTAGCCCAGGTCATTGCCTGCGAGCCTGTCAAAAAGGCCGACAAACTGCTCAAGCTACAGCTTGATCTCGGATACGAGCAGCGCCAGGTCGTCTCAGGCATTGCGAAGTTTTACACACCTGAGGAAATGGTCGGCAAGAAGGTCATTTGCGTCATCAATCTGAAGCCTGTGAAGCTGCGCGGAGAGCTGTCGCAAGGCATGATCATTGCCGCCTCTCAGGGCGATCAGCTGACACTTGCTACCGTGCCTGACAGCATGCCTAACGGCGCGATCGTGAAGTAATATCGAACCGGGAGCTATAATGGCTTCCGGTTTTTTTGTACTGCCTGTCAGGCAAGGTTCATATTCAGCGGCAGGGGAGCGTATGCTCACATTAAGTGAGTATACAAGCGGGGTGAACATTCTGGATATCCATATCGGTGTAGCATTTGCGGCAGGGCTTGTTTCATTTGCGTCTCCCTGCAGTCTTCCCTTGTACCCTGCTTATCTCTCGTATCTTACAGGTCTGAACTTCACACCAGCAGCAAAGCAAGAAGCATCCCATGAGCACCGTGTTCGCGCGATTACGCATACACTGGCTTTTGTCATGGGGTTCTCGGCTGTTTTTTATTCGCTCGGAGCGGGGGCGGGTCTGCTTGGTTCCTGGTTTCACATGCATAAGGATGGGCTGCGTCTGATTTCCGCTCTGTTGATGATGACCATGGGGCTTGTTGCTCTCGGCTGGCTGAGGCCCGTACCGCTAATGAAGGATTACCGTATCTCCGCTGCACGTAGACAGGCCGGTTACCTTAGATCCTTCGCTGTCGGAATCGGCTTTGCGGCAGGCTGGTCTCCCTGTATCGGACCGATGCTTACGGCGATTATTGCCCTGGCCGCGGTTGAACACAATACGTGGTTTATGCTGGTAACCGGCTATGCGGCAGGCTTCGCCCTTCCTTTTTTCATTCTCGCCTTCTACGCCGGAAAAATCAGGCCGCAGGCCCGATACAGCTCAGTGATGATGAAGCTCGGCGGATTGATGCTGCTTGCCATCGGCATTTTACTGCTGACGGATCACTGGAGTAGGCTTTCCTTATTCCTGCAGCGTTTTAATCCTGAATGGCTTATGTGATTTAATCAATGAGGGCCTTTGGGAAATGCTTAAAAATACGCTCTGTGCCAGTTCGCGCAGAGCGTTTTGCTGTTCATGCCGCCGCATGAATGGCCGCAGACGCGGGAATACAAGGGAGTAACGGGTGCAGGACTTGCCAATGGGTAATGAGAACATGTATCATTATTTAAGCAGTCATACGGCGGACAGCAATGGTTGGAATAATAGAAATGAGGGAAGCAGATGCCAACGCCTAGCATGGAGGATTATCTCGAAAGGATTTACAAACTTATTGATGAAAAGGGCTATGCCCGTGTGTCGGATATTGCGGAAGGACTTGAGGTCCACCCTTCATCAGTCACCAAAATGATTCAAAAGCTGGACAAGGACGAGTACCTGGTGTATGAGAAATACCGGGGGCTGATCCTGACCCCGAAAGGGAAAAAGGTCGGCAAACGTCTGGTGGACCGTCACCATCTCCTTGAACAGTTTCTCGGCATGATCGGGGTCAGAGAAGAGCATATTTACAAAGATGTGGAAGGCATTGAGCATCATTTGAGCTGGGATTCCATCACTTGCATTGAAACGCTGGTCGAGTATTTCGAGCGGGATGCGACCAGGCTGCAGCAGCTTCGTGATCTTCAGAAAGAAACGGCTGAAGAATCTTAAACGGGCATCCGTCCGCAAGGGCAGATGTTTGCTGCTGCCGCAACATCCTCTGGTAAATTACGTCTATCCATTATATAGATAGAGAGCGCTGCATATACATAGCGTGAAAAAGGGAAAAGACAAGCTTTTGGAGGTTCTGGAACATGAAGCGTTTGAAGTGGTTGATCGCTGGTCTGCTGGTTGCACTGACACTGCAGACAGGGGCCTGGCAGGTATTGGCTGCCCCGGCCAAGGAGATCGAAATCTATCTCGATGGGGGAAAGCTTGATTCGGATGTATCACCGTACATAAAGCAGGGCGACGGCGTTACAATGGTGCCGCTGCGCGTGATCAGCCAGGGACTTGGGGCACAGGTGGGATGGTTGCAGTCTACATCCACAGTGACCATTACCGGTAATGGCAAAGTGTTAACCATGACTTCAGGCTCAGGCTCGGCCATTGTTGACGGAGCGAACGTACCGCTGGACAGTGCTGTGGAAATGAAATATGGAAGAGTTATGGTGCCCCTTCGTTTTATAGGTGAAGAATTGGGACTGGAAGTGGACTGGAACGCTGTTGCAAGGACGATAACACTGTCAAGTGGAGCAACCTCTGCTGTTCCCGCTTCCGGGGAACAGAATGAAACCGGGACGGAAGTTGGCCTTTCCGAGTCCATGAGAGGGGCCTGGGTTTCCACAATCAATGGGGACTGGCCAACGACAAAAAACAGCATGGCTGCGCAGCAGAAGGAATTTACCAGCCTGCTGGATGATCTCGCCGGTATGGGGATCAACGCAGTTTTCGTTCAGGTCAGGGCAAGCGCGGATGCCGTCTATCCGTCCGATACAGTGCCTTGGAGCAAATATTTGACCGGCGTACAGGGAAAATCGCCGGGTTATGATCCCCTTGCTTTTATGATTGAGGAGGCACATAAACGGGGAATGGAATTTCATGCATGGTTCAATCCGTTCAGGGCGAGCACAACCGCCAGTACAGCGGGGCTTGCGGCTAACCATGTCGCGGTACAGCATCCCGACTGGATTGTGAATAATGGGTCTCAGCTATATATCAATCCGGGTATTCCCGCCGCAAGAGAGCAGGTTATTGATGACATCTTGGAGGTTGTGAACCAGTACGATATAGACGGCGTGCATCTGGACGATTACTTTTATCCTTACAGCGGAACCTTTAACGATGACTCCACCTATGCCTCTTATAACGGTAGCGGCTTGAATAAGGGGGACTGGCGCAGGGATAACATCAACCATTTTGTCCAGGAGCTCGGAGCAGAGGTTCATGCTGCCAAACCGGATTTGCAGTTCGGCATCAGCCCATTTGGTGTATGGCGCAACAAAGCGGATGATGCAACAGGCTCCGACACACGCGCAGGGGTTACGGCCTACGGTACAACTTATGCCGATGTCCGGAAATGGATCAAGGAAGGCTGGGTGGACTATGTCGCTCCGCAAATTTACTGGAGCATCGGTTATTCCCCGGCAGCCTATGACAAGCTCGTTTCCTGGTGGTCCGACGAGGTAGAGGGGACGAACGTCAAGCTCTATGTCGGTCATGCCCCGTACAAGATCGGTACGTCGGAACAGGGCTGGCAGACTGCGCAGCAGATTATCGACCAGTTGAAATGGAACGAGAATTATTCCGAGGTTAAAGGCGATATTTTCTTCAGTGCACAATATTTACGGAAAAACTCGCTTGGACTTATTTCACTTTTGCAGTCTTATTATAACGAATAAGGTCATAATTCAGCCCCCGTGCTCATACATAAGCAGTGTAGCGATTGTTAACTGCTGCGGAGAGAACGGGGGTTATTGATATGCTGATTAATGCTGTATTTCAAGGTGGTGGAATGAAAGGCATATCCCTGGCTGGCGCCGTGAAAGCGGCTGAACAAAACGGAGTAAAATTCAACAGAGTCGCTGGAACTTCCTCCGGGGCCATTGTAGCGTCTCTTGTAGCGGCGGGTTATACGGCCCAGGAGATGAAGGAGGTCATTGAAACGACCCCTTTCGTCAGGCTGCTGCACCGTTCCCCCCTTTTTAACGTAAAATGGATTGGACCAGCCGCCCGGATTTGGTTAAAGAAAGGGCTTTATTCGGGAGAGGTACTGGAGCAGTGGATTAGAGAGCTGTTAAAAGCGAAGGGAATCCGGCGCTTTGGCGACCTTCCTTCGGGCAAGCTTCGTGTAATAGCCTCCGATATTACCAACGGCCGTATTATGGTGCTGCCGGACGATATGGAGCGTTTTAATATGGAACCGTCTTCATTCGAGGTGGCCAAAGCCATTCGCATGAGTACAAGCATTCCTTATTTTTTCGATCCGGTGATGCTGCGCCTGGATGCCAAAAAGGCCAAAGGCAAACCCTTCGCGGGGCAGTTTGTGTATATTGTGGACGGAGCCATGCTAAGCAACCTCCCCTTGTGGCTGTTTGATCAGGAGTGGGCAAATCCGGCCGAAGCTATTCCTACGGTTGGCTTTCAAATGGTCGGAAAAAACGAGACTAAATCGTCATTTATTCGCGGACCGCTCAGCATGCTGCAGGCCATTATCGATACGACGCTGTCGGCGCATGATGAACGCTATATCGAGCAGGTGAACCGTTTTCGTACCGTAAAAATCCCTGCGCTGGGCGTTCGCACCACTCAATTTGACATCACTCCGGAGCAGAGCGAGATGTTATTCGCTTCAGGCCTTCAGGCCGGCAATGACTTCTTCCGCAACTGGAGCATCGCTTCCTATCAGACGAAGTTCAAAAAGCTGAAGCTTGCCGAAGAGCGGATTTTAGTGTGAACCAACCAAAAAAAGCACCTGGCCGTTAAGAAATCGGTCAGGTGCTTGCTGTGTTCGAGACTGTTAATGATACTTGGGCACATCGTCATTGTTTTTTCCCTTCTGGCCTTCAATGACGTAGAAGGGATATTCCTTGCGTTTTTTGGCTGCAGCCGATTTACGGCCTCCGGCTGTTTTGGCCATCGTTTTCGCGGAAGGTTTGATTTTTGGGGTCTTGGCGGCCCGACGGGGCGGGAATTTGTACAGAAGCAGCACGACGCCGAAGACAATCAATGGGATGAGGAGCACGCTCAGCATCATGAAATCCCCACGGATGATGGAGGCTGCCGTTCCCACAATGGCCAGCGCGATGAACCCCCAAAATACGAATGCCTGTTTGTTCATATTAATCTCATCCTTTCACAGGATCAAGAGACGGGCTGTTCAACCTTTCCTCCACGGGAGCTTTCTCCAGTTCGGCGTCAAGGGAAAGCATCCGTTGGAAAGAAGCGATGGAGACCTCCACTTGATCATTGGTCGGTTCTTTCGTGGTAAGAAGCTGGAGCCACAAACCCGGATAACCCAGGTAACGCAGCACGGGAACGTCACGAAGCGAATTTGTCAGCTTGAGAAATTCGAAAGAGAGCCCTAATACAACCGGGAGCAGGATAATGCGCTGTCCCATGCGTTCCCATATACTTTCATAAGTGAACAAAGAATATACGATGACGCCGATGATGACCGTAAGCATGATAAAGCTGCTGCCGCACCGGTAATGAAGCCGGCTGAATTTCTGCACGTTCTCTGGCGTCAGCTCAACACCTGCCTCATAAGCGCTGATTACTTTATGCTCTGCTCCGTGGTACTGGAACAGTCTTTTGATCATGGGGGTCTGGGAAATTCCCCACAGATAGGCGAGCAGCAGGATCAGCTTGATCACGCCTTCAGCCAGGTTATGGCCGATTTGACTGGTGAACATGCCTCCGAACAGAAAATCCTCCACAACGACAGGTACAAGCGTCAGCACCAGCTTGCCGAACAGGAATGACAGAATTCCGATCGCGGCAACACCGATGATCATGCTCAGACTCCACTTGGAATCCTCTTTCTCCTTCTGCGCGGCCCGTTCTTCCGGGTCCATTTCATCATCAGCATAGGCATCAGCCGAATAGTTCAAATGCTTCGTGCCTTTGGCGCTGGCATCGATAATACTGACAATCCCGCGCAGCAGCGGAACTCTGCGAAGCTTGTTAAGCAGCGGACTTTCTCGGCGCGGCACCTCCAGAAAAGTTATGTCACCGTTCTTGCGGCGGACTGCCGTAACATTGACCCGCTTGCCGCCGAACATCACGCCTTCTATAACCGCCTGGCCCCCATAACTGACGGGCTTGGATGTTTGAGACAACCGGTTCACCTTCCGTTTCCGGGAATATCGTGTTGAATATGTTCCCTGATTTATTATTGTGTATGCTGCAAAAAGCGCTGCAGGGCAGCCCTTCTGTCAGATCAGTTTGATCCTTTATATTGTATCGAATTTTGCGGGCGATTTCTAGTTGAGACAGGATAGGGTAAACGGGACTTAGGAAAAAGGTGCCGACATTTCCTAATGAAGCTGCCGGGGATTGTACATACTAGAATCACAGATACGATTCCACAAGCCGCAAAAACGGAGGAGGTTTGGCATGAGCTCGATAGCAAAAGACGATCGCGGTGCGCGTCCGACCGGCCAAGGGCTAACTTCACCGCTCCGGTTTTCCCTTCAGCTCGGTTTTTTTGCCGGGTTGATCTGGGGGCTAGTGCGCTGGCTGTTTTATATTCTGCACTTTACCGTTGTCCTTCCCGGCTTTTTGGCAGAGCCTTTTTTCAAACACTCATTTATGAAGACCACTGCCGGACATTTGATTGGGCTGTTCTTTTTTATTGTGTTCTCCATGATCGTAACTTTCCTTTATACGGCTTTGCTGCGCAAGCTGAAGGGACCTTACCCGGGTCTGATTTTCGGTGCAGCATGTTGGGTGGTGCTGTTTGTGTGGGCCGGCCCGTGGCTTGGCATGCTTCCTCCGGTTACCAAGCTTACATGGGATACATTAGTCTCCGAATTTTGCGTCTTTTTGCTGTGGGGGCTTTTTATCGGCTATACGGTTGCGTTCGAATTTACGGACGAGCGGCTGCGTGAGAAAGCAGCGTAAGCTGACGGGTGCAACTAAAAACTTCTCAAGCGGCCGCAGCTTGTGTTAAAATAGCATTTGGTGATTTCTTGAAGGTGAAAGAGAGGACTGGCCGATGGAGAGAGTATTGAAACTGCGTCAGGCAATGGAAGAGCGGAACTTGCGTGCCATGCTGGTAGCAAGTCCTGTAAACCGCCGCTATTTGACAGGATTTACAGGTTCGGCTGGTTATGTGCTCATTACAGAAACAGGGAGTTTTTTCCTGACGGATTTCCGTTATATGACCCAGGCTTCCGAGCAAGCGAAGGGATTTACTGTAATAGAGCATGCTGTGCAGGTCATGGATACGGTGAAAGAGCTGCTCCAATCCGAACAGATCAGCGAGCTGGGTTTTGAGCAGGATCATGTGACGTTCGGGACCCATGAAACCTATGCAGAACAGTTGGAGCCGGTTAAGCTTGTCCCGGTTTCCGGTATCATCGAGAAGCTTCGCATCATCAAGGATGAAGGCGAAATTGAAGTGATGCAACGTGCGGCCGATTTAGCGGATGCGGCGTTCGCGCACATCCTGCAGCTTATCAAACCAGGGGTTACGGAACGGGAGCTGGACCTTGAGCTTGAATTTTTCATGCGCAAGCACGGAGCGTCGTCCTCTTCGTTCGACACTATTGTTGCCTCTGGCGAACGCTCGGCCATGCCGCATGGTCGTGCAAGCGACAAGGTCATTCGAGAGAATGAACTGATCACCTTTGATTTTGGCGCGTTGCTGGACGGTTATTGCTCGGACCTGACCCGTACGGTAGCAACCGGCAATCTTCAACCGCAGTTAAAGGAAATCTATGATATCGTACTGGAGGCTCAGCTCCATACTCTGGAACATATCAAAGCTGGAATGACCGGACGCGAAGCCGATGCGCTCGCCCGGGATATCATCAGCAAATATGGTTACGGCGACCAGTTCGGCCACAGCACCGGCCACGGTTTGGGGATGGAGGTTCATGAAGCTCCACGACTGTCCAAGCTGAGTGACGATGTGCTCCAGCCGGGAATGGTGGTTACGGTCGAGCCCGGAATTTACCTGCCTGGACTTGGCGGAGTGCGCATCGAGGACGATATTGTAATCATGGCTGACGGTATTCGGGTGTTGACGAAAGCGAGCAAGCAGTTCACGGTTGTGTAAAGCTCATCTCTGTACGACTTAGATGTGTACGGATTTATTTTACTGATCCTGTAGGAGGGGTTATTCTTTGATTAACGTTAACGATTTTAAAACAGGCCTGACCGTAGAGGTAGACGGCGACATCTTCACAGTTCTTGATTTTCAGCATGTTAAGCCGGGCAAAGGCGCGGCATTTGTGCGCTCGAAGCTGAAAAACTTGCGCAATGGCAACACTGTAGAGCGTACATTCCGTGCAGGTGAAACGATCGGGCGTGCGCAAATCGAGAACCGCGGCGTATCCTATCTGTATGCCAGCGGTGATGAGCATACGTTTATGGATAACCAAACCTACGACCAGTTTACCCTTACCAGCCAGCAGCTGGAATGGGAGCTGAACTTCATGAAAGAAAACATGAACGTGAACATCATCAGTTACAACGGCGAGATTCTGGGTATTAACCTGCCGACAAGCGTTGAGCTGAAAGTGGTTGAAACGGAGCCAGGCATTAAAGGGAACACAGCTACAGGCGCTACGAAGAACGCCAAGCTTGAAACAGGCCTGAACGTGCAGGTTCCATTGTTCATCAACCAGGATGATGTGCTGCTGATCGATACGCGCGACGGCAAGTACATGTCTCGCGCCTAATCAGGTAACCCTGGAGCCCCAAATCCTCTGCCCTTGCGGTGCAGGGGATTTTTTGTATCATATACTGGTTTTTCGGCAGCGCTGAAGAGTTGGAAAATTCTTGTATCAAAAAACATTGGAACAAGGAAATACTTTCGTATTATACTGTATTAAAGTTGTGCCCAATCTTGTAAGGTATTTGTGGAGGGCTAAACCGACCTGATTGCGCTACATATGTTCAGTTTGAGGGAGTGAATGGGCTTGTCTTTGTATGTCATGAAGTTTGGGGGCAGCTCCGTTGGGGATACGGAGCGAATGAAGCGTGTTGCCAAACGCATCGTTGAGAAGCAGGACGAAGGGCATCAATGTGTGGTCGTCGTGTCTGCGATGGGAGATACGACGGATGATTTGATAGATCAGGCCAAGCTTCTGAATGATCATCCGCCTGCGCGTGAGATGGATATGCTCATGACGACAGGCGAACAGATATCGATCGCGATGCTGTCCATGGCGATACATCAGCTGGGCCGTTCCGCTGTTTCATTTACGGGATGGCAGGCCGGGTTTCTGACCGAGGCCGAGCATGGCAAAGCCAGAATTATCGATATTCGTCCGGATCGCGTGCTCAAGGCATTGGAAGAGCAAAAAATCATCATTGTGGCAGGCTTCCAGGGCATATCGGAAGACGGTGAGATTACGACGCTTGGCAGAGGGGGCTCCGATACGACGGCTGTCGCTCTGGCCGCTGCGATCAAGGCGGATGCCTGTGAAATTTATACCGATGTGGACGGCGTCTATTCAACCGATCCGCGCATCGTCAAATGTGCGCGCAAGCTGAAGGAAATTTCTTATGATGAAATGCTGGAGCTTGCCAATCTCGGCGCGGCGGTGCTTCATCCACGCGCTGTGGAGTATGCCAAGCATAACAACGTGCGGCTGATTGTACGGTCCAGCTTTAATTATAATGAAGGAACGCTTGTGAAGGAGGAAGCAGTCATGGAGCAGGGTGTAGTAGTAAGCGGTATCGCATATGATAAAAATGTAGCCCGGATCAGCATTCTGGGGGTGGAGGATGTTCCCGGTGTGCTGGCGACGGTCTTCGGCGCTCTTGCGGAAGCCAAAATTGACGTCGATATCATCGTGCAAAGCGGGGTTATGGACGGTAAAGCGGATTTCTCCTTTACGGTTGCTTTGTCGGATCAGCAGCGGGCGCTCAGCGTACTGGAAGGGATTCGGAAAGTGATTCCTTACAGGGAGGTTAATACGGAGGATGGTCTGGTGAAGGTGTCTATTGTCGGTGCAGGCATGGTCAGCCATCCCGGTGTGGCGGCGCAAATGTTCGAGGTGCTCTCCAAGCTCGGCGTCAGCATCAAGATGGTAAGCACTTCGGAAATCAAGGTGTCCTGCGTCATTGAAGCAGGCAAGCTGCAGGAAGTCGTCAAGGCACTGCATACGGCATACAATCTGGATACGGAAGAGCAGGTGTTTGTCGGAGGACCTCAGGACCGGCGTTAAACGGTCAAGACAGCTTGTCCGCAATCCACTGCGTCACTTTCAGCAAAAAAGCGGTGATTCCCGCCGCCATCAAAGGTCCGACAGGAATGCCGCGCAGAAATACAATCCCCAGAATAGAACCGAGCACAAGACCCACAATCATTTGTGGGTCTATTTTTAACATGGCGAGCCCTTTCCCGTTCATATAAGTGGCAATTGCCCCGCCCGCCAATGCAACAATACCCGGCCAGGTTGTCAGCGTATCGGTAATGTCCCGGAGGGTTACTTTTTCCTGCGCAAACGGCACGAGCACACCGATGGTCAGAAAAAGAAGGCCAAACTCCAGACCTCTACGTTCCATGGAGGGCAGATATCTTTCCAGATGGACAAGCTTCATGACAAGCAGCAGGCAGGCGGCGGTCGTAATGATCGGTGACCGGCCGATCAAGCCGACGACAATAAGGATGACAAGGATGATTTCTCCGTTCATAAAGCGGCGACACTCCAGTCCATATCTGTCATGTTATCAGTGTATGTCGCCGTGTTTGAACTTTAGAACAAGCTAGGAAGCGACCTTGGCTGCGGCAAACGGCCGAATGGCATGATCCTGGTCAAGCGCCGGTACGACGGAATACAGATCTACTTGTGCGCAAAATGCAATGTCTTCATCATACCCCAGCTGTTTCAGACGCTGGCCACCGCTGCAGTCCTGAATCAGTTGAACCAGCTCGGTTTTGGTGTGCCGGGCGGCAAAGTGCAGCATTTTCCCAAAATCATTGAGCTTCAGATCCTCTCCAAGCGTTTTATACAGCTCATCAATCATGCACCCTGCGCATAATCCGTCCTCCAATGCAAACCGGTCCTGACTGCCTGCACAGATAATCATGGTGTTGCGGCCAATCGATTTCACCGCCTCAACACAGGCGCTTAAATTGAGAAATGAACCGGCAAGAATGCATGCAGCACGGTGGGCCTTGAAAAATGCGCGTGTCCCGTTGGACGTTGTCAGCACAACCCGTTTGCCCCGTACAGCCTGGCAGATGTACTCTTCCGGCGAGTTGCCTGCATCAAAGCCCGCGATTTTGCGGCAGTACCGTTCCCCGCCAAGCCACACATCCGGCTGTTTCCATTGCCTGGCCTGAGGGACCGTTTCGACAGGTACCACACAGTCCGCTCCATTCGCGAGTGCCGTTACAATCGTGCTGGTCGCACGCAGCACGTCGATTACCACCACACATTTATTGGCTGCTTCTTCCGCTAAAACCTCATTGACACTCCCGATTACATCAATGCGCATTCAGGTGCCTCCTCATTTCAATTAAGCTTCCCCTCGATATCGGCAGTCGGGTTCAACACCCAGCAGGCGGTGTCTCCGCGCAGCCCCCTCCGCAGCGCCTCCAGAGCGGTTACATCCTGAAATGAGATGTTGCCCAGATGAACATTCGGGCCCAGCGTCTGCAGCAGAAAAACCTGCTGTTCTTTACGGGGAGCTTCCCACATGACCTTGTCGGGTGAAGACATAACCTGCAGAATGCTCTTGAAATCCTGCTCCTTCAAGCTTCCGTCCGTGTTATAGACACCCGCTCCGCTTCCTGATTCCCTTCCTTCAATAATGACCAGTTCGGCTCCGAGTTCGAGATCGATGGCTGCTGTCTCCACAAAGTGCTCTATGGCGAGCGGTTTGCCGCCCAGTTTTTTTCCATATTCCGTAATGACGGTGAACCCCATATCCTGCCCGCGCAGAATCAGTTCGGACCGCTTCTGGCGCGTCATCGGAAAGCTGCCGTCCGATACTTCCAGACCGTTGAATCCGAACTGCCGGAGCTGGGCCAAGAATTCATTCTGCAAGCCTAATGCCAGGGCAGTCTCCAACAAGGTGCCGCCGGTCATTATGAGGATGCCATGGCTTTTGGCGTGGTCGATTTTGGACAGCAGGATGTGGTCCGGAGTCAGAACCGCAGTGCCAAAGCCCAGTTTAATTATATCGATATAGGGTGAGGACATGCGCAGCAGATCGCTGAAAGCATCGGGCCCGAGCCCTTTGTCCATGACCATGGTCTTTCCGGTGCCGCCGGTTGTGCCCGTTCTGCCTCCCGCAGGGTCCTGGAGTGCCGGATGCCAGCGGTCCGATTGAGCTTCTCTCATCGGTAAAGCCTCCTTGTAATTAAATCCCTGTTTTTCATGGGTCAATATATGCCGGAAGTTTTGGCCCGGTGCCTAATCAGAGAGAACTAATTCCTCACACTCTTGCATATCTATCTATTAGCAGGGCAGAAACAAGTTTACGGAGGGAGGGTGCGGTATTGGACAAGTTCGTAGCCGGAATGGGAATGATTCGCCTGTTGTCCGGCTGTATAGAAATTGTTGCCGCGTTGATTATGCTGAGGCTGAACCAGGTCGAGAAGGCGCTGGTCGTCAACACGGGTCTGGCCATGGTAGGGCCGCTGGTGCTGCTTACGACAACGGCGATTGGTCTCGTGGGAATGGCGGACAAGCTATCCTGGGACAAGCTGATGTGGGTCGGCTGCGGTGTCGCCTGCCTCATGTTCGGTATTTTAAAAAAATGATAGATAAGAGAGCGTCATATTCGACCGGTCCAAGCATAGACTTGTCATAAGATCAGACTGGATCATAACCACAACAGCGGAGGGGTCCCTATGGCAATGGATTGGTTAGACCTTTTTCCCGAACCGGTGAGAAGCATGCTCCGCAGACTTCCGCAGACAGTGTTCGACCGCCTCGAAGAAGTCCGGATCAGAGAGAATAGACCGCTGGAAATCAACAGCAGCGGCGAGCATCACTTTCTTACCCCCGGCGGCAGGATGACGCTGCAGCCCGGGGAAGCTTACCGGCCGGACAAGGAGGATACGAGCCGTCTTCTTGATTTAATCAGCAACCACTCCCTGTACACGATGGAAGAAGAGCTGCGCAAGGGCTTCATCACCATCCCCGGAGGGCACCGGATCGGACTGGCCGGCCGGGCGGTGCTGAGCGGCGGCAAGGTTGAGCATTTGCGGGACATCAGCGGCTTCAATGTCAGAATTGCGCGGGCCGTCCCCGGCATAGCCGATCCGGTGCTGCCCTATGTGCTTGAAGAAAGGTCCGGACGGGTGCTGCACACGCTGGTGCTGTCTCCGCCACAGCAAGGTAAAACGACGCTGCTGCGCGATCTGGCAAGACAGATCAGCTCGGGGACGGCCAGCAGGCGCCATTCACCCGGCGGGATGAAGGTGTGCATTATCGACGAGCGTTCGGAAATTGCCGGCAGCTATAAGGGGATTCCGGGCTTTGATGTCGGACCGCGCACGGACGTCATGGACGCCTGCCCGAAGGCTGAAGGCATGATGATGATGATTCGTTCGATGTCACCCGAGGTCATCATTGTGGACGAGATCGGGCGCATAGAGGACGCAGAGGCAATTCAGGAGGCGCTGCATGCCGGCATCAGTGTCATTGCTTCCGCTCATGGAAGGGATTTGTCCGAGCTGTCGAGGAGACCCGCGTTCCAGGCACTGGCAGGACAGGCGCTGTTTGAACGGTACATTCTGCTTGAACGCAAGGGCCGGCAAATTTCTTTTCGCGCCGCCGATGCCAAGCAGCGGATGCTGTCTCTAACCGTTACCGGTAAAGGGGGGAGCGGCCGATGCTGAAGCTGATCGGCGCCACGCTGATTCTGCTGGCGGCGACTGTGGGCGGATGGCTGAAGGCCAGGCAGTTTGCAGACAGGCCCAGACAGATCAGAGAGCTGATCCTTTCGCTGCAGCGCCTTGCGACTGAAATCTCTTACGGCGTGACCCCGCTGCCTGATGCCCTTTCCAAAACGGGCGAGCCTTTAAGAGAACCGCTTAGGACCATGTTCAAGCAGGCGGCGGCATCCATGCTGCCCCCGTCCGGCAGGACGGCGAGGGAAAGCCTGCATGAAGCGATTGAAAGGGCCTGGCGGCATACGGCGATGAAAGGGCCCGAGAAGGACACGATGATGCAGCTGGCATACAGCCTCGGGACAAGTGACCGTGCGGATCAGATGCGCCATATCGAGCTGGCAGCCCAGCAGCTGAAGCACGAGGAAGCGTCCGCACTGGCTGATCAGGCCAGATATGAAAAAATGAGCAGAAGCCTTGGCCTGCTGATCGGAGCACTGATCGTCATACTGATCTATTAGCGGGGTGCTTGCATGAATTTAGAAGTGAACGCGATCTTCCAAATTGCGGGGATCGGGATCATCATTGCCATGATTCACACTGTCCTGAAGCAGATGGGCAAGGAGGATATGGCGCATTGGGTCACGGTCATCGGTTTTGTTGTCGTTTTGTTTATGGTGGTTCGTCTGCTTGATAACCTCCTGCAGGAAATCAAATCGATTTTCCTGTTCCAGTAGGTGAAACATATGGAAATCATTCAGGTTGTTGGCTTCGGGCTGATCGCAACGGTGCTGATTCTCGTCGTGAAGGAGCAAAAGCCGATGTTCGCTTTTCTCATTGCGGCAGGCACCGGCATACTGATCTTCCTGATGCTGATCGGAAAAATAGATTCGGTCATCAGTATGCTGGAAAGGCTGGCACGCTCCTCGGGAATGGACATGATCTATTTCAAAACCGTGCTCAAAATTATCGGCATCGCTTATATCGCCGAATTCGGGGCACAGATTGTCAGGGATGCCGGCCAGGAAAGCATTGCAGCGAAAATAGAAATGGCGGGAAAGGTGCTGATCATGGTGCTGGCCCTGCCGATTATCGGCATCATCATTGAAACGATATTGAAGCTGATGCCTGCATAAAGGGTGAAAGCAATGAGCGTAATGCCGAGCCGGAAAAACATATGGATTCTGCTGATCTGCTTCTGGTTCGCATCGGCGGGAATCATTCTGGCGGAAACTCCGGCGAATAATTGGATCAAGCAGCAGGCGGAGGAGCTTCCAAAAGATGAGGTGGAGCGGTACTGGAACGGTCTTATGAAGCAATACGGAGGTTTTTTTCCGCAGCAGAAGATGCCCTCCTTCATGGATATGCTGCTTCCGGGCGGAGAAGGGTTCAGCATACAGGGCGTTATGGGGGCGCTAGGCGGTTTTCTGTGGAATGAAATCCTGATTAACGCCAAGCTGCTCGTGACCATTGTTATGCTGAGCATTCTCAGCATGGTGATGGAAACGCTGCAGACGGCGTTCGAGAAAAACCAGGTAAGTAAAATCGCCTACGCGCTGTGCTACATGGTTATCATCATCATTGCCATCAACAGCTTTAGTGTGGCGATCCAATATGCCAAAAGCGCCATCGACGGCATGACCGATTTCATGCTGGCCATGCTGCCCCTGCTCTTCACCCTGCTCGCTTCCATGGGCAACATCGTGACTGTATCGGTTACACATCCGCTGATTGTATTCATGATCCACACGATCAGCACGATTATTCATACCGTCGTGTTTCCGCTGCTGTTTTTCTCGGCGCTGCTGCACCTGGTTAGCTCCATATCCGATAAATACAAGCTTACCCAGCTCGCGGATCTGCTCCGCAACATCGCCGCAGGCCTGCTGGGGACGCTGCTTACCGTATTCCTCGGGGTGATTTCCGTACAGGGCTGGACATCATCGGTTACCGACGGCATGACACTGCGGTCCGCCAAGTTTGTCGCCAGCAATTTTGTACCGGTGGTAGGCAGGGCGCTGGCGGATGCGGCGGACACCGTAATCTCCGCGTCACTGCTGGTCAAGAATGCGATCGGTCTGGCGGGAGTCATCATCATTTTGTTTTTATGCGCTTTTCCTGCCTTAAAAATACTGACACTGGCCCTGATCTATAATGTGACCGCAGCCATCATGCAGCCCCTTGGCGATACACCCATTGTCAGCTGCCTGCAGGCCGTCGGGAAAAGCATGCTGTTTGTGTTCGGGGCGGTAGCGGCAGTGGGGCTGATGTCCTTTTTGGCGATTACAATCATGCTGGCTGCAGGAAATATGACCGTTATGATGAGGTGAGGAAAATGTATTCAGGGAAAACCCGCAAGCTTGGAAGAGGAGTGTTGAGGCTCAAGCCGGGAAAAGTGATGGCGGAAGGAAAAGGGGAAACCGGTCATGTCGTGGTTAGGCGAATGGTTAAGGCATCTGGTCATGGTCGTGCTGCTGGCCGCGTTCGTGGATTTGATCCTGCCAAGCCGCTCCATGGAAAGGTACGTCAGGCTTGTGCTGAGCCTGCTCGTTCTGCTCGCATTGATCTCCCCGATCGCACAGCTGCTCCGCGGCAATCCGGCAGCAGAACTGCGCCAGGCTTTCCTGGCCCAGGAACGGGCCGAAAGCGGACAGCAGCAGAGCCTTGAACGAATACTGGCCCAGGGACAGCAATTGCAGAGGAAGCAGGAGCAGACTGCGATGCAATATGCAGCAGGCGAGGTAGCGCGGCAGATGAAAGGACAGATCGAACAGGAAACAGGGGAAAGGGTGCAGTCGGTGGAGGTTGCGTTTGCGCAGGATGAGCAGGCGGCAGGCGAAATGAGCACGGGCACGAGCATTGCCTCGGTCAAGGTAAAACTGGCCGGCCAAACTGCCGCTGACGATCTGGCAAAACCCCCGGATGGGGAAAAGGCAGTTGGAGGCATTGAGCCTGTCACCGTGCCGACAGTCCCGGAGACGGAAATCGAGGTCCGGATCGGGCAGGATGCAAAAGCGGCAGACGGGGAGGATGTGGCGCCGCAAACGAAGCAGGCAGTGACAGACGGGAAAGTGGAGGAGATTGCGGAGCTGCTTTATAAGGAATGGGGAATCGGCAGGGATAAGGTTCAGGTGCTGAACCCGGAGGAAGCAGTATGATCATGCTGCGGGAGGTGATGAGATTTTGGGGAAATGGAAGGATATTTGGGAGCGCTGGATCGGCGGGGGGGCCGGTGCGCAGAAGCGTTTCAATACGTTCCGTTGGCTGCTGATTCTGGGGCTGGTGGGGGTCGCGATCATGCTGTTCAATTCCTTCGTGAATGTCAGGGAAATCGACCCCGAAAATGTCGGGCGGGAGCCGCCGGCGGGTGGCAGCAGCCCGGTGCTGGAACAGGCAGCGGAGGAGGCCGGGTCCTTCGATCAGGTTGAGAAAACATTTGAGGATAATATGAAGACGATGCTGGAGCAAATTGTCGGTGTAGGCGCGGTAGATGTCATGGTAACGGTGGATTCAACAGAGGAGATTGTAGTGCAGCGCAACACGAAGGACACCCAGCAGGAGACGGAAGAGACGGACGCCGGCGGCGGCAAGCGTCACACAACCCAGTATACCCGTGACGGAGAAATCGTGACTTATGAGAACAGCGGAGGAAATACACCAATTGTTACGAAGAAAATCAAGCCGAAGGTCAGAGGCGTTCTTGTTGTCGCCAAGGGGGCGGAGAATCAGGTGGTCAAACAATTGATCACAGATGCCGTGCAAAAAGGGCTTAACGTCCCTTCATATCGTATCTCGGTCGTCCCGCGCAAGCAGGAGTAATTTACAAGTAAAGGCAGGAGGGTATTGGAATGAATAATAAAAGACAAACGATTTGGCTTGTTTCCATGCTGAGCTTGATGGTTGTGCTTTCAGCCTACTATTTGTTTACGGAGGACACCGGCACAGTCACAGATCCGGTTGCGGACAGCACACAGGTTATGGATGGCGGGACAACTGCAGCACCCGGAACCGGGGGCTCCGATGAACTCACGGTCAATGAGGTAGTCACAGAAGGTGCAGATGCGGCATCCGGTCAAGAAGCATCGGGTCAAACAGCATCTGGCGAATCCGCGTCTGGTGAAACAGCATCCAACAATACAGCCTCAAACGATGCAGCATCCAACGATACAGCATCCAATGACACGGCTTCCGGAACAGGGCAGGCAGCGACAGAAGGAGATGCTTCCAAGGGGACAGAGGGGCAAACCGCTGCGACTGGAACGGAGGGCTCTTCTAAGTCCGCCGGACAGCAAACGGAAGTGGCCAAGACAGACGAACAGGTGCTGGAAGAGGTTAAGGCAGGGCAGCAAGCGGGACAGGAGGCGGGACCGGAAGCAAAAGAGACGGCCGCGGCAGTTATCGACGATTATCTGTTCGAGCGCGAGGTGAACAATCAGAAAAAACAGGAAGAGCTGATGGCAGCTATGAATGACAAGTCCTCCACGGAAGCGGCGGCGGCTCAGAAGGAACTGACGGCGCTTGAAGACAAACAGGCGAAAATTACAGGCATCGAGGAGGAACTGGAGCAGCAATTTGCCAGCGCGGTCGTCAAGGAAGAGGATAATGACGTATACAAAGTGGTTGTGCTGAGCGACAAAATGGACGCAAAGCAGGCAGTAAGCATCGTGGATAAAGTCATGAAGGAGCTTAATGTAACACAGGACAAAATCAAAGTTCAGTATGTGTCCGAGTAACAGGCGCATTCTCCTGAATGGGGCGCCATATACAGTTAAAAATAAAAGATACCGATGGCAGCTGATCGGTATCTTTTATTTTTCTTTCCTTGGTCAGGGGAGGAATCGGTTTAAACGCCTGTTTCTGATTGATAAAGATTAATCGGGAGTTGTCGGACAGACAATACTCCAGGCCCTTTCTATTTCACTCGATTGTGATATAATACAAAAAGCTGTCAGGCTGTCCAAGCGACAGATGCGGGCAGCGCACGCGGCAGTGAGCCCGGTTCTGTATGACCGGCAGACATGCTGCAAAGATGCGCTGCAACCGGCATAATGCTGAAGGAGTGAATAATTGCGATGTTTAAATTAAGCGAGATTAAGGAATTGATCAAGCTGGTGGATGAAACGTCCGTTCAGGAATTGGAGATTGAAAATGAAGGTGCACGCCTGATGATCCGCAAGCCCGGAAAGAGCGAGGTTGTAACGGTTCAGGCGCCGGTGGCGGCACCTGTCTATGCTGCGGCTCCGCAGGCGGTCGTGTCCAGTCCTGCAGCTCAGCCTCAGCCCGCAGCTGCAGCAGCGGAACAAGCGGCTGAGCCTGCGTCCAATTTACATAAGATTGTGTCTCCTATGGTAGGGACCTTTTACAGAGCGTCTTCTCCGGACACTGCGCCATTTATCAGCGTAGGCGACAGAGTCGGAGAGAAAACAACGGTCTGCATTATCGAGGCGATGAAGCTGATGAACGAGCTTGAGGCTGAGGTCAAAGGCGAAATCGTTGAAGTTCTGGCGGAGAACGGCCAGCTTGTGGAATACGGTCAGCCGCTGTTCTTGGTCAAGCCGGAGTAAGCTGTTTGCGCAGTCTGGTACGGCTGCTTCTCTAAGGAGGATAAATGATCATGAAATTTCATAAAATATTAATTGCCAACCGCGGAGAAATAGCGGTCCGCATCATCCGGGCATGCAGGGAAATGAATATTTCAACGGTAGCGGTCTATTCGGAAGCCGATAAGGACTCTCTTCATGTGAAGCTTGCCGATGAAGCATACTGCATCGGACCAACCCTGTCCAAGGACAGTTATCTGAACTTCACCAACATTATGAGTGTGGCTACGCTGACTGAATGTGATGCCATTCACCCTGGCTACGGATTTTTGGCCGAGAATGCGGACTTTGCCGAAATCTGCGCATCCTGCAATATTACCTTTATCGGGCCTTCTCCCGAAGCGATTACGAAGATGGGAGACAAGGCAGTTGCGAAGCAGACCATGAAGGAGGCCGGTGTACCGGTTATCCCTGGCTCCGACGGTTTGGTGGAAAGTCTTGAGGAAGCGGTTATGATCGCCCGTGATATCGGCTATCCCGTCATTATCAAGGCGACAGCCGGCGGCGGCGGCAAAGGCATCCGCATCGCGGAGAACGAAGAGATGCTCATCCAGCAGATCACGACCGCCCAGCAGGAGGCGCTAAAGAATTTTGGCAATGCGGGTGTGTATCTTGAAAAGTATTTGACAGGCATGAAGCATGTTGAAATTCAGGTTATTGCGGATAAACACGGCAATGTTGCCCATCTGGGCGAACGGGATTGCTCCGTGCAGCGCCGCCGGCAAAAGCTTGTTGAGGAAGCGCCCTGCCCGGTTTTGTCTGAAGTGGTCCGTCAGCAGATGGGCGAGGCGGCAGTGCGTGCGGCCAAGGCTGTACAGTACTCCGGGGCGGGAACGCTTGAATTTTTGCTGAGTCCGGACAGTTCTTTTTATTTCATGGAGATGAATACCCGGATTCAGGTAGAGCATCCAGTGACCGAAATGATCACGGGAGTGGACCTGATCAAAGAGATGATCTCCGTAGCCGAGGGCAAGGAGCTGTCATTCAAGCAGGAGGACGTTGTCATTAACGGATGGTCCATCGAGTGCCGGATCAATGCGGAGGATCCTGCCCGCAACTTTATGCCGGCGCCAGGTAAAATCGGTTTTTATCTGCCTCCGGGCGGACCTGGTGTAAGGGTGGATAGTGCAGCTTATCCAGGCTACAGCATCCCGCCTTATTACGATTCCATGATCGCAAAGCTGATCGTGTGGGGACAGACGCGTGAAGACGCCATCGCCAAAATGAAGCGCGCGCTCTCGGAGTTTGCGGTTGAAGGGATTCCAACGACGATCTCCTTCCATCAGCGGCTTTTGGAGCATCCGACGTTCATCAACGGTAATTTTGATATTAAATTCCTTGAGGAAAATGAAGTCTGAGCGCCTGCTGCAAAGGTTTGTCATAATGTTTTCCAGATGATATAGTATGGATAAAAGTACGCCTGTGTCTGCAGGCTTACGGTGATCCTAGCTAACCGAAAGGTGTGTAAATTATGGGCACAATGCCAACGGAATTTGAAAGAACGGAAATTGGTGAAATTCAGATTGCTCCTGAAGTCATCGAAGTCATTGCCGGCCTGGCTACGGTTGAGGTCAAAGGGGTTGCAGGCATGAGCGGCGGTTTTGCAGGCGGCTTTGCCGAGCTGCTCGGACGCAAGAACCTGTCCAAGGGTGTTAAGGTGGAAGTAGGACAGCGCGAGGCGGCTGTAGATGTATCCGTCATTATCGAATACGGCAATCGTCTGCCAGAGGTGGCCTCCCAGATTCAGCATAACGTCAAACGTTCCATTGAGAACATGACCGGCCTGAATGTGGTGGAAGTGAACGTCCATATTCATGACGTACAGTTCAAGAACGCAGAACGCACTGCGGAAGAGAGCGATCTTTCAGGCCGCGTTAAATAAGATCTATCTGCGTAAAACCCCCGACCTTTGGGTCGAGGGTTTACTCTAATTTCAAGGAGGCTGTGCAGTTCGTGGCTAAAATTGTGGATAGACTTTTGCTGTTTGTGTACAGCTTGAGTATCGGAATTGCATCCGTTATTGCCATCCTCCTTCTGAGCGGCGTTATCCCGCCTCAGTTGGGCAACATGGATGAGGGGAAGCTATGGACGGCCGCATTGACGGTCGCAATTATTTTGTTTCTGCTCAGCCTCCGGTTTATTTATGTTTCCTTCCGCCGCAACCGGCAAAACCAGACGACCATTGATCAGCGTACGGAGTACGGAGACATCCAGATTTCCGTGGAGACGATTGAGAATCTGTGTCTCAAATCGGTCTCCAGGTTCCGCGGGGTCAGCGATTTAAAATCGCGCGTCAAGGTAACGGAATCGGGTCTGGATATTACAATTCGCGCGGTGGTTGAGGGTGACACGTCCATTCCCGGACTGACCTCCGATATGCAGAAGGCTGTTCATGACCATTTGGAGGAAATTACCGGCATCCCGGTGTCTAACGTGTCGGTGTACATTGCGAATGTCGCCGCGTCACCGGCCTTTAAGAGCCGTGTGGAATAGGGGGGGTACGAATGCCTTCCTGGTATGAAATATGGTTGGAATATAAGGGACGGATTCTAGGGATCGCGGGCGGTATCGGCCTCGGTATTGTATATTTAGTATCAGGTTTAGTAGATATGTTGATCTTTGCATTATTGGTGTTCATCGGATATACGCTGGGAAAAAGGTTTGATGCCAAGCTCGATGTTTTTGAGCCGCTAGTAAAGCTCGGGGACTGGATCTTCAACCGCAAGCGGCCCTTTAAATGAACCCTGTGATACGCTTTCTCCAAAACCAGAGCCGCAGCTTGTCTACGCCCGTTGTTTTTGGAGTTGCGTTCACCGGGTTTTTTTGATTAAGGAATGTATAAGATTTCAAAACGCAGCTTGGTTGCAAGGGTTTTAGGGCAAGATAATAAGCAATTCTGACAGTGATGATTATGAGCGAGTGTAGGAGGCCTGCATGAAAAGACGTTTAGCAAGGGAACTGGCGGTACAAAGCATGTACCATATGGAAATGAATGAGGTGAAGGCGGAGGAAGCGGTGGACATGCTGCTGCAGGAAGCAGCCGAGGACAATGAAGCTGAGGTTGTCGTAAAGGATGAAGCTGCACTGCGGCAATACGTGCTCGGTATAGTTGCGGGAACCTGGGAGCAGCGGTCTGCCATCGATGCCTTGCTTACCGATTATTTGAAAGGCTGGCAGGTAAGCAGGCTTTCCAGGGTGGACCGTCAAATTCTGCGCCTCGCAGCGTATGAAATGATTTTCCGTGAAGACATTCCGGCTAAGGTGGCCGTCAATGAAGCGATTGAGCTGTCCAAGCATTTCGGCACAGAGGAGTCCGGAAAATTCGTTAACGGCGTCCTCGGACGTATGATTCAGGAATTGGAGCAGCTGAAATCCCGTTTTGTCTAAAATAGAGCAGCTAATATTTAACTGAATTGAGGGAGAGTGTAAAACATGGCAGCACCGTTGATTAGTGGTACACAAGTTTCTCAGGAAATCCGTGCGGATATCAGAAAGGAAGTTGAGGAATTGAAAGCGCAAGGCCTGGTGCCTGGCCTGGCTGTTGTTCTTGTAGGCGAAGATCCCGCTTCCCAGGTTTATGTCAGAAACAAGGAAAAGGCCTGCCTTGATCTCGGTT
This sequence comes from Paenibacillus jiangxiensis, assembly GCF_046098255.1. Taxonomy (NCBI): domain Bacteria; kingdom Bacillati; phylum Bacillota; class Bacilli; order Caryophanales; family Paenibacillaceae; genus Paenibacillus; species Paenibacillus jiangxiensis. The sequence continues at coordinate 115,589 of NZ_JBJURI010000012.1, read as the reverse complement.
TTTATTCCGAGGTGCACCGCCTGCCTGCGGATACTGGGCAGGAGGAACTGCTTGCACTTGTGGACCGGCTGAATCGACAGGAGTCTATTCACGGTATTCTTGTGCAGCTGCCGCTTCCCGCTCATATTGAGGAAAAGGCGGTTATCGATGCCATTGCCGTACATAAGGATGTCGATGGTTTTCATCCGGTCAACGTAGGCAATCTGGTGATCGGGGACGACAGCCTGCTGCCGTGCACTCCTGCAGGGGTGATTGAGCTGATCAAGCGGACAGGCCTTGAGATGGCGGGCAAGCATGCCGTCGTCATCGGCCGGAGCAATATTGTGGGAAAGCCGGTTTCGCTCCTCCTGCAGCGTGAAAACGCAACGGTGACGATGTGTCATTCCCGTACAACCAACATGGCCGAGCTGTGCAGACAAGCGGATATTCTCGTTGTGGCCATCGGCCGAGCCAATTTCATTGATGCCAGCTATGTGAAACCAGGTGCCATCGTCATCGATGTCGGCATGAACCGCTTGGATAACGGCAAGCTGGCAGGCGATGTTGACTTTGCAAGCGTGCAGGAAGTTTCCGGGCCGATCACGCCTGTGCCGGGCGGTGTCGGGCCGATGACGATTACGATGCTGATGAAAAATACGCTGATCGCGGCCAAACGCTCTCGCGGCTTGAAATAAGGCGGCCTGCCATGGCGGAGCAAAAAATATTTTCAATCAAGGAATTGAACAGATATATCCGTATGAAGCTGGAGTCCGACCGGGTGCTGTCCGATGTATGGATCCGCGGTGAAATTTCAAATTTCACGCATCATTCCAGCGGGCATATGTATTTCACCTTGAAAGATGAGAGCAGCCGCATCAAATCGATCATGTTCGCATCGCATAACCAGCGCCTGCCTTTTGTACCGAAGGAGGGCTCGCGTGTGATTGCGCGCGGCAACGTGTCGGTCTATGAACGGGACGGGCAGTATCAATTCTACGCCACGCATATGCAGCCGGACGGGATAGGAAGTCTCTATCTGGCGTACGAGCAGCTCAAGCAGAAGCTTGAGGCGGAGGGATTGTTTGCTCCGGAGCGCAAACGCGCGCTGCCGCGGTTTCCGCGGACGATCGGAGTGGTCACCTCCCCGACAGGAGCGGCGGTCCGCGATATTATAACAACGCTGCAGCGCCGTTACCCGCAGGCGCGGGTGTTATTGTACCCTGTGCTGGTGCAGGGAAAAGGGGCGGCTGCCTCGATTGTAAAAGCGATAGCGAAGCTGAACGAGATGATGGAGACGGATGTGCTTATTGTTGGGCGCGGCGGAGGTTCGCTGGAGGAGCTGTGGGCCTTTAACGAGGAAATAGTAGCCCGTGCCATTTATTCATCCACGATCCCCGTTATTTCGGCCGTTGGCCATGAAACGGACTTCACCATAGCCGATTTTACGGCCGATTTGCGGGCCGCCACACCGACCGCAGCCGCCGAGCTGGCGGTGCCGCATCTGGCAGAGCTTATCGACCAGGTACAGCAGCGCGAGCGGCGGCTGCGGATCGCGCTAAAGCAGCGTGTCGCTGCCGAACGGGAGCGCCTGGCCAGGCTGCAGCGCTCTCCGGTGCTGGTTCATCCAAGGCGCCATCTTCTGCAGCATGCCGAGCGCCTGGACATGCTGCGCGACAGGCTGAAGCGAGCCACAGCGAGCCGCGCGCGTCTGCACAAGGAGCAGAACGCGCGGCTGCTGCATGCGCTTGAGCGCTTTAATCCGCGGGAGCAGGTGCGGGCATCAAGGCGCCAGCTGCAGCAGTCAGAGCGCCGGATGCTGTCGTCGGTGGGTGGGGTGCTCAAGAGCAGCAGGCAGCAGCTTGCCTCTGCGGTGCGGCAGTTGGATGCGCTCAGCCCCTTGAAGGTAATGGCCAGGGGCTACAGTTTGGTGTACGATGAGCAGGAGACCAAGCTTATCAAATCGCTCCGGGACGTTCAGCCCGGGGATTTAATCAAAATAAAAATGAGCGACGGGCAGTTGGACTGCCAGGTGTGGGGAATGAAGGAGGTCGACAAGCAGCATGGCGAATGAGACAGAGCTGACTTTTGAAGAAGCGATGGCAGCCCTTGAGGATATCGTCGGACAACTGGAGCATGGGGATGTTCCGCTTGAACAGGCAATAGATCTTTTTCAGCGCGGCATGAAGCTGTCGCAGTTGTGCAGCCAGAAGCTGGAGCAGGTGGAGCGCAAAATTGAAATGATCGTGGATGAAGACGGTGAAACCCGAACGAAGCCGTTCGGGGCCGATTTTGAAGAAAACGGCGGTGAACGTGCTTGATCAGCAGGTTAGGCTTCAAGGAATATATGGAAAGCATCACTGCGGAAGTGTCGGGGGAGCTGTCCCGCATCATTCCTGAACATTGGGAGGTTCCGGAAACGCTCAAGTCCTCGATGTACTACTCGCTGCTGGCCGGCGGCAAGCGGCTGCGCCCGCTGCTGGCAATTGCGGCTGCTGAAGCATTCGGGGGCAGCAGAGCGGCAGCGATGCCGATCGCTTGTGCGGTTGAAATCGTACATACGTACTCGCTCATTCATGATGATCTTCCTCCCATGGATGATGATGATTACCGACGGGGCAAACCGACGAATCACAAGGTATACGGTGAAGCTACGGCCATTCTGGCGGGGGACGCGCTGCTGACGCATGCGTTCTACAGCATTGTACAGGCAGGACGTCGGCATGGTGTTCCAGCTGAGCGGCTGCTCTGCATTGTTGAGGATTTGGCGGAAATGGCTGGGGCGCGCGGAATGGTTGGCGGCCAGGCGGCGGATATGGCCGGGGAGCAGGGAATTACACAGCTGCAGGAGCTTGAGTTCATTCATCTGCATAAAACAGGTGATCTGATCATTTTCTCTCTGCTGGCCGGTGGCCGTATCGGGGGAGCGTCCGTCGATCAGCTTGAGGGGCTGCGCCGCTTCGGAAGGGATCTGGGTCTGGCTTTTCAGATACAGGATGATATTCTCGATCTTGTCGGCGATGAGGCCAAGCTGGGCAAGGCGACGCAGAGCGATGTGCAGCAGCAGAAGGTGACTTATCCCTATTTTATAGGGATGGACGCGTCATTGCGGGAGGTTGAACGGCTTACACAGTCCGCCAAGCAGGCGCTTGTTGACGCCGCCATTCCCGATGCCGGGCGATTGATGGAGATTGCTGACTACTTGATGAAAAGAGATCACTGATTTGACCGTCGAAGGCATGTTGTTTTTTGCCTAACCCGATCTGTGATATAATGAATGTTATTACGTTTAAGGTCAGGCAGAGTCAGATAGAATTGCAGCTTCATTTGTTAATTACTTGAAGGAAAGCGGGGAGATTCGCGTGCTGCTTCCACGAATAAAGCAACCAAGCGACTTGAAAACATTATCTGTTGATGAGCTGGCTTCTCTGTCCGAAGAAATTCGCAAATTTCTGATTGAGAAGCTCTCGGTAACAGGGGGGCACTTGGCATCGAACCTGGGAGTGGTTGAGCTCACGGTCGCCCTGCATTATTGTTATAACAGCCCTAAGGATAAAATGATTTTCGATGTAGGCCATCAGGCTTATGTTCATAAAATATTGACGGGAAGAATGGAAAGGTTCGACACGCTGCGTCAGAAGGACGGCCTGTGCGGGTTCGTCAAGCGCAATGAAAGCGAGCATGACGTCTGGGAAGCCGGCCACAGCAGCACGTCGCTGTCAGCGGCCATGGGCATGGCGCTCGCACGTGATTTGAAAGGGGAAGACAACAAGGTCATCGCCCTGATCGGGGATGGCGCTTTGACAGGCGGAATGGCTTTTGAAGCGCTTAACCATATCGGTCATGAAGGCAAGAATCTGATGGTGATCCTGAACGATAATGAAATGTCGATTGCCCCCAATGTAGGGGCTTTGCACAATTATTTGAGCAAAATCCGTTCAGACCGCCATTATTTGCGCGCCAAGGATGAGGTGGAGCAGATTCTGAAAAAAATTCCGGCCATCGGCGGCAAGTTGGCGAAATCAGCGGGACGGATGAAGGACAGCCTGAAATATATGATGGTGCCCGGCGTATTGTTTGAAGAGTTGGGCTTTACGTATTTGGGGCCGGTTGACGGTCATGATCTTTCAAAGCTGATTGATACGTTCAACCAGGCGGATAATGTGAGTGGCCCGGTCATGGTGCATGTGATTACCACGAAGGGCAAGGGCTACAAGCCGGCGGAGGCGGATTCCCATAAATGGCACGGCATTTCTCCCTATAAGATGGAATCCGGCCAGGTGCTGAAGGCCGTAGGCAACCCGATGTATACGGAGGTGTTCGGGCAGACCCTGATCGAGCTGGCCCGCGAGGATGAGCGGATCGTGGCGGTCACTCCGGCCATGCCGGGCGGCTCAGGTCTCATACCGTTCAGCAAGGTGTTTCCGGACCGGATGATTGATGTCGGTATCGCAGAGCAGCATGCGGCCACGCTGTGCGCAGCTTTAGCCATGGAAGGGATGAAGCCGGTCTATGCTGTCTATTCCACTTTTATGCAGCGCGCCTATGACCAGATTGTACACGATATTTGCCGCCATAACGCCAATGTGATGTTTGCTATCGACCGTGCCGGATTTGTCGGTGCTGACGGTGAGACACATCATGGTGTGTTTGATGTTGCCTTTATGAGACATATCCCGAATCTGGTTATGATGATGCCTAAGGATGAAAATGAACTGCGACATATGATGAAAACGGCGCTTGAATATAATGACGGACCGATTGCTTACCGATATCCGCGGGTCAATGTACCGGGAGTTCCGCTCGATGAGGAACTGCACGCCATTCCGATCGGTAAGTGGGAGTATCTGCGCAAGGGTGAGCAGTATGCAGTCATCTCTTGCGGCCCGATGCTGCAGGTAGCCGGTGAAGCTGCTGACACGATGAAGCGTGAGGGAATTCAGGTAGGAGTCATCAATGCCCGCTTCCTCAAGCCGCTGGATGAGGAAATGCTGCGCGAGCTTGCCCAGCAGCGGATGAAGCTGATTGTGCTGGAGGAAACGTCCGAGGCGGGCAGCCTTGGCAGTGCGGTGCTTGAATTTTACGCCCGTGAAGGCGTACATGATATGCATGTGCATTTGATGGGCATTCCCGATATTTTTGTAGAGCACGGCTCCATTAAGGAGCAGTGCGCGCAGGTCGGCTTAACCGCCGAGGCGGTCACTGCGGAGCTGCGCAGGATGGCTGCCCAACCTACTTTCGGCTATGGCCGGTCGGTATAGAGATAGGAGAACAACATGTCTGACCCGAAAGAAAGAATAGATGTATTGCTCGTGGAGCAGGGATTTTACGAAAGCCGGGAGAAGGCCAAAGCAGCCATTATGGCCGGTCTGGTGCTCGCGGACGGTGAACGGATTGAAAAAGCGGGAATGAAGGTTCCCCGCAGCAGCGAGCTGAAGGTAAAGGGCTCTGTGCATCCCTATGTCAGCCGCGGGGGGCTGAAGCTGGAAAAAGCAATCCGGGAATTTGGCCTGGATATGCAGGGCCGCACGATGCTTGATATCGGTTCCTCTACCGGAGGTTTTACGGACTGTGCACTGCAGCATGGAGCAGCCTATGTGTATGCAATAGATGTCGGTTACAATCAGCTCGATTGGTCGCTCCGCAATGATGAAAGAGTCTGTGTGATGGAACGGACGAATTTCCGCTATATGACCCCGGAGGATTTGAAAGGCCCAGCGCCTGATTTTGCAAGCATTGACGTGTCGTTCATATCGCTGCGCATCATCCTGCCACCGTTGGTTGCATTGCTCAAACGCCCGGCCGACATTGCCGTCCTCATCAAGCCGCAGTTTGAAGCGGGACGGGAGAAAGTCGGCAAATCAGGAGTTGTAAGGGAATCCGCAACACATAAAGAGGTGCTGCATACGGTGCTTACTTTTGCCAGGGAGCTTGGACTTTCTTTGCAGGGCCTGACCTTTTCACCGATCACAGGAGGCGAGGGTAATATTGAATTCCTGGCCCACTTGCGGCTGAACGACCCGGTCTTGCCTGATGAGGGGACGGAGCACAACCTTGATCAACTCATTGATCGTATCGTTGCGGAGGCGGGACAGACATTTGGTGGCAGATAGGCAAGAGGTTCTCATGAGTTCTTCACAAGAACTATGGGAACCTTTTTTTCGAAAAGCAAGGTAATATTGATTAACGAACTAACGTTCGCCTATAATATTGAAAGAAGGGTAAAGGAGTTTCCGGGAACGATCTCGAAATAACAAACTGAACGTCAGAACAATAAGGGCGGGAATCTGGATGGATACACGGTATGATACGTTTTTGGTTGCGGCGATTGGTGTCGTTTTGGCCATTTGGGCATTATACGCGTTCCGTTCCTGGCTGCGCAGGCCGGAGCATCCCAGGCTTCATGCCATTAAGCTGAATGAGGAGATCGAAGAAGGACCCGCCTCGGCCATACTGGAGGAGAACGGCTACGAAGTGATCGGGGGCCGGCTGCGCGTTCCTCTTTCATTTGACATCAATGGGGAAACTATAAACAGCGGTTTATATATTGATTACATAGCAGAGCGGGATGAAGGAGTCTATATTGTCAGAACCTCGCGGCGCCGTAAGCCGATAGAGTGGAGCGGCTCGGAAATCAGAGACAAATTTTTGCCTCTGCTGCTGCTTTACCCCGAGGTTGCGGGGGTTCTCTATGTGGACACGGAAGAGGGGACGGTTCGCCGGATCGAGCTGAATGCAGATGATTGGAACCATGATTAACCAATTTACAAGGAGGACTTTATGAAGGGTCAAAGGCATATCAAAATCAGGGAGATTATTACACATCAAGATATAGAAACACAGGACGAGCTGGTGGAGGCGCTGCGCGAAGCGGGCTTTCAGGTGACGCAGGCAACCGTATCCAGGGACATTAAGGAACTGCTCTTAATTAAGGTGCCCATGGATGACGGAAGATATAAATATTCGCTGCCGAGCGACCAGCGCTACAATCCGGTTCACAAATTAAAGCGGGCGCTGGTGGATAATTTTTTGCAAATTGACAGCACGGGCAACCTCATTGTCATGAAATGTCTACCGGGGACAGCGAATTCCATTGCAGCTTTGCTGGACAGCATCGAATGGCCGGAGATCATGGGCACGATCAGTGGTGACGATACCATCCTGATCATTTGCCGCACCCATGAGAACAGCACGGACGTCGTGAAACAGATTATGTCCTATATATCCTGATGAATTACCGTATGATGTTGGAGGTGTAGCAGCGGTGCTGGTTTCACTATCGATAAGAAATCTGGCAGTGGTTGAATCGGTGGATGTTCATTTCCACCAGGGCTTTCATGTGCTGACAGGGGAAACAGGGGCAGGAAAATCCATTATCATCGATGCTCTTGTGCTGATCTCGGGCGGCAGAGGAGCCGCGGATCTGGTGCGTTACGGCTGCGACAAAGCCGAGATGGAAGCTCTCTTCGAGCTTCCCGCCGGACACCCGGTGTGGGAGGTGCTTGCCAAGCTGGGTATTCAGGGCAATGCGGATGAGCACCTGCTAATTCGCAGAGAGCTTGCCTCGAGCGGCAAAAGCACCTCAAGAATTAACGGTCAGCTTGTCAATTTAAGCATGCTGCGTGAAGTCGGCGAGCACATTGTCAACATCCATGGACAGCATGAACCGCAGAACCTGCTGCGGACCGACCGGCATCTGGCGCTGCTGGATACATACGGCGACGGCATCATCGGACCTGTAAAATCCCGCTACCGCGAAAAATACAGCGCTTTTGTCAAAGCCGAGAAGGAACTGAGAGAGCTGCAGGAATCAAGCCAGAAATCGTATCAAATGCTTGATATGTACCGCTTTCAGTTAGAGGAGATCGCCTCCGCAAGATTGCAGTCCGGCGAGGATGAATTATTGGCGGAAGAACGGGTCAAACTATCCCACAGCGAGAAAATGATGGATGCCGTTGCCGGGGCATATGAGCTGCTGCAAAGCCAGCATGGGCTGGATGCCGTAAGCAGCGCGGCCGCCATGCTGGAGGACATCTCTCATTACGACAGCAAGCAACTGCAACCCATCACTGAACAGATTCAGTCCGCGTATTACCAGCTGGAGGACGCCGCTTTTCAGCTCCGCTCTTACAGGGAGCAGATTGAGTTTAATCCGGAACGCCTTCAGGATGTCGAGCAGCGACTCGCTCTGATTGCCGGCCTGCGCCGTAAATACGGAGACAGTGTTGAGCAAATCCTGGAATATTACAAAAAAATTGAGCATGAAACGGATAAGCTGGAAAACAAGGATGAGCGTCTGGAGAAGCTTACCGCACAGCGTGACAAACTGCTTGCCGGGCTGCTTGCAGCGGCCGACGAGCTGTCTGCCGCACGGAAGCAATGCGCAGAGGATCTTGCCGTACAGGTGGAAAGGGAGCTCAAGGATTTGCAGATGGGGCGAACCTCCCTGCGGGTGCGTATCGATCCGCTGGAAGATCCGCGCGGCTACGAGTGGAACGGACGCAAAATCCGGCCGACCAAGCAGGGCATCGATAATGCAGAATTTTTAATTTCAGCCAATCCAGGCGAGCCGCTCCGCCCGCTGGGCAAAATCGCATCAGGGGGCGAAATGTCCCGTGTGATGCTGGCACTCAAAAGCATCTTTGCCCGCCATGATCAGATTCCGGTGCTCATTTTTGATGAAGTGGATACCGGGGTCAGCGGACGAGCAGCACAGTCCATTGCCGAGAAGCTGTACAGGCTCTCCTCTGTCTGCCAGGTATTTTCGATTACCCACCTTCCGCAGGTGGCCTGCATGGCTGACAGCCAGTATCTCATCGAGAAAACCGTGCATGACGGCCGCACCATGACACAGGTGGAGGAATTGTCGGATGAGGGCAGGGTGAAGGAGCTGGCCAGAATGCTGGGCGGTGTGGAAATTACGGAAAAAACGCTGCATCATGCACAGGAAATGCTGAATTTGGCAAAGGCGCAGAAGAGGGAAGAACAGCGGGTAGAGTAATGATTGACAGTAATAAAAGCCTGGGGGCAAGGTTACCTTATAGGTACGCAATTGGCGACGACCTTTACTCGTCAAGCGAAAGAAGCAAAGGGAGCGTGACAGCCATTGAAAGTGAACTCCAGGAACAAACTGCCCGGACTTTTGCTTGTCTTCTTTCTTTGTCTAGGAAGTATTTTTATGTTCGTCCGGCACGCGGCAGCACAGCCGGAGAGTCATGGTGACTCCCTCAGCCATTATAAAGGCTCGATTCTACAGCTGAATGAGCTGGTTCAGCGCAGCCCGGTTTTTTCTTCTCTGCTTGCCAACCGGTCTGAGGTTCATCCTGTTCAGGAAATTCAAGTCATTCCCGGCGGCCAAACCATTGGCGTAAAGGTAAAATCAGCGGGGATCCTTGTCGTGGGTCACCACCTTGTGGTGCAGGATGGGGAGACCCGTTTGTCGCCCGGAGAGACAGCCGGAATCAGGCTGGGAGACCGCATCACTCATATTAACGGCCTTGTTCCCGATAATTTGTCGCTTGTCACGGAAGCTGTGGAACGTGCAGGCAAAGAAGGAAAACCGCTCGAGATCACTCTTAAGCGGGGAAAGCAGACCATTCATACGAAACTGACTCCGGCATATGACCGCGAGGATAAGGCATGGAGGCTTGGTTTGTATATCCGTGATTCGGCGGCCGGGGTTGGAACACTGACCTTTTATGCTCCGCAGCATGGCGTATACGGCGCGCTTGGCCACGTCATCACGGACATGAATACTCAAACCCCCATCGTCGTTGGCAGCGGGCATATCGTCCAATCCAACGTCACCTCCATCTCCAAAAGCCAAAATGGCGAACCAGGAGAGAAGCGTGCCCAGTTTACAAAAAACCATAAAGTTTTAGGCAGTATCGAAAGCAATACGAAGTTTGGCATTTTTGGCAAAATGACCGATCTTCCCGAACACAGCGTTTATTCGAAGCCAATTCCCGTTGCATGGGCTGAAGAAATTAAAGAGGGACCTGCAGAAATATTAACTGTGGTTGACGGTCAATCCGTCCAGCGTTTTAAAGCACGTATTCTGCATGTATCCAATCAAAGCGTCCCAGCAACAAAGGGGCTCGTTATCCGCATTGTGGATCCCCGCCTTATTGAGAAAACCGGGGGCATTGTTCAAGGGATGAGCGGTAGCCCCATCATCCAGAACGGCAAGCTCGTCGGAGCGGTCACACATGTGTTTGTGAACGATCCTCAATCAGGGTACGGGTGCTTCATTGAATGGATGCTGAAGGACGCCGGGATTACTCAACATAAACAGGGCAAAGCTTCTGATCTTAAGGCCGGTTAACGGCCTTAAGATTTTTTTTGTTTTCCTGTAATATGGACGTGTCGTTTTATGAAACAATATGAAGAATTTTAGCTAATAAAGTTGAAAAAGAGCAAAACCTTAAAATTATATCGGAAAGCATAAAAAAAATAAATAAAAATATTTTTCGACAGAAGGAATTGAATTCGATGTGTCGAAATTATATACTTCCGAGAGAAGAAATTGCCAAATCAAAAAAATATCTAGTGCGCCCATTAAAGGAGGAAGTCCATTGCAAAAAATTGAAGTGCTTTTGGCAGATGATAACCGTGAATTTACTAACTTGCTCGCTGAATATATATCAGACCAGGAGGATATGGAAGTTACCGGAATCGCTTACAATGGTGAAGAGGTTCTCCAGCGTATTTCTGATTCCCACAAAATCCCCGATGTGTTGATCCTAGACATCATTATGCCTCATCTTGACGGCCTGGGCGTACTTGAGCGGCTCCGCGAAATGAATTTGCCGGCGCAACCGAAAATTATTATGCTCACGGCCTTCGGCCAGGAGAACATTACGCAACGGGCTGTGCAGCTTGGAGCTTCCTACTATATTCTGAAGCCGTTCGATATGGAGGTGCTGGCTAACCGCGTGCGTCAGTTGGTTGGTGTGCAGACAGTCAGCAGCAGTTCGTCGGTCGGAATGTCCATGTCAAAATCAAATGTCGTTCCAATGGGGAAAGTCAAAAATCTGGATGCCAGCATTACATCCATCATTCATGAAATCGGTGTGCCAGCACATATCAAAGGCTACCAATATCTGCGCGAGGCAATCACCATGGTGTACAATAATATCGAAATATTGGGGGCTATCACCAAAACGCTGTATCCGGCGATCGCGGAGAAATTTAAAACAACGCCATCACGCGTCGAACGCGCTATCCGCCATGCGATTGAAGTGGCATGGACCCGCGGCAATATTGACAGCATCAGCCACCTATTTGGCTATACGATCAACATCAGCAAGTCGAAACCTACAAATTCCGAATTCATTGCTATGGTCGCCGACAAGCTGCGGATCGAGCATAAAGTATCATAAGCCACAACAATCATATGCCCGGAAGCCAGCCCAATAAATCAGCGATTTATTGGGTTCGTTTGTTCCGGTATGCTGGTGCAAAGCTGACAGGCATCATAATGGCAGAGGGGGATTGCATATGCTGTATCTGTGGATTGTTGCCGGAGCCGCAGCCGCCGGAATTATTGTATTCACTATATTACGCCTGAATAAGGGACGCAGCAAAAAAATGCAGATTCCCCGATCTACGGGAGATAATGTACTCCCTTTCCGGCGTAAAGGGAGTACGAGAAAGCCTTCCGCGCAGAAATGCAGCTTTTGCGGCAAAGAAGAGCTGTTGACCTTCTACGCAGGCGACAATGGAGTCGTCAAGGGCGTCTGCAAGCACTGCAAACCGAAAGCGGAACGCAGGGATATGCTGCCGCTGTAGATCCATGCAGCCGGTTTGGATTACGCATGCAGGGAAAGGAGCTTTTGTTGTGTCAGGGCTTAAACATTGGTTCAGCAGGCTGTTTGCCCGTAATGTGCAAATCTATACTACCTTTATCGAAGAGGATTATATGAAGGCCAAATCTGTTCTCGTAAGCAGGGGCGTTCGGCACCACACCCGGTTTATTCGCGCCAACAGTTCCAGAAGAGACGGAGCATATCCAGTCCCCTCTTCCACGACTCAATACGAAATTTATGTACGGCCCGAGGATGAGCAGACAGCCATGCAGGCACTGACAGCCATTAAAGCATAAGAGAAATGTCTATCGACGTACATCCACAGAAGCCAGACCGCATTTAGCAGTAGTTTCTCTTGCAAAAATAACCCCACCATCCAATATGGCGGGGTTAAATTATATTAACGAGCCTGTCTGTAGATCAAGTCTCCAAGCACATCTGCTACATATCGGTTTCCTCTTTGCAAATCCGACCTGCTCAGACTGAGCCACGCCGCGCGCTCATCCATGTCAAACGACCGTTCAAGCCAGCCGGAGAAGCCTCTGCCGCGGCGGTCAACCTCAACCAGCACATGAATGCCGTCACGCTCAAGGTTGAAAATAAATTCGAGCTCTTCGACCCTGCTGGAAAATTCCCGGCCCGGGTAGAATTCAATTTCCTGTACAAACGGAACGCCGCGTCCAAGTCGTGGATGATATTCACAGGTGGCCTCCTTGAATCGAAATCCAAGCTCCTGGGCAGCCTGTAATACGACGGTGGCATAAGGATGCGGGGTCACCTCGATGTAGTCGCGGTCGTTAGGATCCATGGCATTATCAATATCAAGGCCGGTATGAATCCAGACAGGCTGTCGAGACAGCGTCATCGGCGTTTCCAATGGAAGCGGGAATGAGAACGGGATTTCCAGTCTCTCTCCCTGACGGACGAGCACTCGGTCAGCCACATGGTATTTGGCGATGGTGTAGGTTTCCCTTACCTTTTTGTCATCATGCTCTCTGATATACTCTGTCATTACTTTGATATAAATATGATCTACCTTCTGTTCGACATTGCCACCCCTGATATGTACCATTCCTCGAATTTCCTCGCCTGGATGGTATGAGGCTTTTTCGAGATGCGTGTCAATTTCCGCAGCCCCAATTCCTACACTTGCAAGCATTTTGTTAAAAAAAGACATGGTAAGAACCTCCTAAAGGATATGTATGATACAGGAGTATACGTGGGGAGGAGCGGCAAGGTTTCTGTAACAACGACGAAATAAAAAAATATGACGAACTTTATAAAACCTAAAAAAGCCCACAAGGGCTTTTTATTCGCAATCCACTTTGTGAGGCGGTACAAAACAGCGCCGACAGCGCGGCTCATACGCCTCGGAATCCCCGATCATGACGATCGGGCCCACTTTAACGGGCTCACCGTTGATGATTCTCTGCGTGAAATTGCCCTCGGCACTGCCGCAAACGGCACAGAAGGCGCTCAGCTTTTCGATATCGTCTGCCATGGCCAGCAGGCCTCCGATATATCCGAATTCCTCTCCGCGGTAATCCATATTCAAGCCGTCGACAATGACATGCTTTCCGCAATAAGCTAGCTCCTGAATGAGGTTCATGATTGGACGGTTGAAAAATTGCACCTCATCAAAAGCGACAACGTCCGCGTCACGGGTCTGCTCCATAATTTTGGCTACTGTCTCTTCCGTCAGCTTGCGCGGTATGGAGATGGCAGGGAGACGATATCCGATGCGGCTGACGATCTCGTCCTTGGCAAAACGGTTGTCCTCGGCAGGTTTATAGGCGACCACCTTGCGGCGGCCGTATTTCATTAATTTTTGGCAACGGCGGATGAGCTCCCCTGATTTTTCACTGAACATAGGACCTGTAATTACGGTAATACGCCCTGTAGACAAAGCAATTCCCCTCTTTCTTTAAAGAAAACGCCACTATAGAGTACCATATGTTAAGGGAGACAGGCCAGAGACAAATGCTTGAATTTTGACAGGATACGCAGCCGCTTCATTGCCCGAAGCCGTCAAGTCTGTTACTGTAGAAAGACGGGATTACATAGCAGAAAAGAGGAATCCGGATGGATGATGTCAACTCTCGCTTCAAGCAGAGAAAGGCCGAATTGGCACGGCTCGGTCTGCTCAGCTCTGAGGCAGAGGCGCTGGTGAATGACATGCTGGAACAGCTTGATATGCTGGAGCAGCGGAATACGGCGCTTCGCCGATCGCTTCGCAACTCATCAAAAACACCGCGTATGTCCAGCAAGCTGAAGGATGCGCTTTACGAATAAGCTGCCAAATCGGGCGCTCTGATCAAGAACGGGCCGGGGTTCAGCCGAGGCTGCCGGCTTATTTGTAATGCCGTTCAAAGAGAGTAAAATAGACTTTAAATAATCATGCAGCGATAGTGGAGGTTAATATGGCAATTACATGTGATATAGCGATACTTGGCGGAGGAACGGGAGGTTATGTGGCCGCGATCCGGGCTGCCCAGTTGGGCAAGGATGTAGTCATCATTGAGCGTGATAAATTGGGAGGCACCTGCTTGCATCGCGGCTGTATTCCCAGCAAATCACTGCTTAGAAGCGCGGAAGTGTATGCAACTGTCAAGGAAAGCGAATCCTACGGTGTTGAGACGTCCGGGACCAGGCTGTTGTTCCCAAAGGTGCAGGAACGCAAGGAGCAGGTCGTGGAGCAGCTGCACCAGGGTGTTCAGTATTTGATGCGCAAAAATAAAATCAAGGTTTTGCACGGCACAGGGAGAGTTATTGGGCCGTCCATATTCTCGCCGAAAAGCGGCGCGGTTGCCGTCGAGCTGGAAGATGGGGAAATGGAGACGGTCGTGCCTGCGCATCTGATTATTGCGACAGGGTCGCGTCCGCGCTATATTCCGGGCCTCGAGCCTGACGGCAGGTTTATTTTGACAAGTGACGAGGCACTTCAGCTGGACAAGCTCCCTGCTTCAATCATCATTGTCGGCGGCGGTGTGATTGGCGTGGAGTGGGCCTCCATGCTGAACGACTTCGGCGTGGAAGTGACCGTGGTGGAGACGGCGGACAGGCTGATCCCGCTTGAGGATGAAGAGATTTCCCGTGAGCTGCAAAGGCTATTGACGAAAAGAGGCGTGAAGATCCTGACAGGCTCCCAGGTGCTGCCGGAAAGCCTCGGCAAGGATGAGGAAGGAATACAAATCGATGTGCGCCGGGAAACTGAAACAAGCACACTTACCGCTTCACAGCTACTTTTATCTGTAGGCAGACAGGCTAATGTGGAAAATATCGGACTGGAAAATACGGATATCCGGATTGAAAACGGGGTAATAGCAGTTAACGCCCATTATCAGACGGCTGAGCCTCATATCTATGCCATCGGCGACTGTATCGGCGGCGTTCAGCTTGCACATGCCGCCAGCCATGAAGGGCTAGCGGCTGTAAACCATATTTGCGGCGAGGAAGTTCATATGCTTCCTTCTCATCAGATCCCGCGCTGCATTTATACAAGACCGGAAGCAGCCAGCGTTGGCCTGACCGAGCAGGAGGCAAGAACTCGGGGGTATGAGGTGAAAACAGGCAAATTTCCTTTTCAGGCGATCGGCAAATCGCTCGTGTATGGCAGCAGGGACGGTTTTGTGAAGGTGGTTGCGGACGGGAAGACAAATGATATTCTCGGCGTTCATATGATCGGCACGCATGTCACCGACCTGATCAGCGAGGCGGCATTGGCACAGCTGCTGGACGCTACCCCATGGGAAGTGGGCCAGCTTGCTTATCCACACCCGACGCTGTCCGAGATTTTGGGCGAAGCGATGCTGGCGGTGGACGGAAAAGCGATCGGGATATAAGAGTCGCGCTTTCCTTTTCGGTGTGAAAGTGTTTTAATAAGGTTAAGCCAAGTTTTAGTACCAGGTTTTAAGACAAGATGGTATAATTAAATATGGCTTTTATAACAAGGAGGTGCCTCGATGAACGCAAAAAGCGCTGTCGACGCGCAGCTCAGGCATGAAGAACTGGGTCTGAGCAATAACCAGGTCATAGAAATGTACAGATATATGCTGCTGGCAAGAACGTTTGATGAGCGGAATCTGCTGCTCCAGCGTGCCGGTAAAATTAATTTTCACGTATCCGGAGTCGGGCAGGAGGCAGCCCAGGTTGGTGCAGCGTTTGCCCTTGACAGGGATAACGATTATTTTCTTCCCTATTACCGCGATTACGGTTTTGTGCTGTCCGTCGGCATGACTCCGCGCGAACTGATGCTGTCGGCCTTCGCCAAGGCAGAGGACCCGAACAGCGGCGGCCGTCAGATGCCGGGGCATTTTGGCAGCAAAAAGCTGCGGATCGTTACAGGCTCAAGCCCCGTGACGACACAGGTGCCGCATGCCGTTGGCGTGGCGCTGGCCGCGAAGATGCAGAAGAAGCGTATCGTTTCTTTTGTAACCTTCGGGGAAGGATCGAGCAATCAGGGTGATTTTCATGAAGGCTGCAACTTTGCGGGAGTGCACAAGTTGCCAGTCATCATTATGTGCGAGAACAACCAGTACGCTATTTCCGTCCCTGTGCACAAGCAGCTCAGCGGGAAGGTAAGCGACCGTGCGCTCGGTTACGGATTTCCCGGAATACGGGTGGACGGCAACGACGTGCTTGCCGTGTACGCCGCCGTGAAGGAAGCACGCGAACGCGCTGTTCGCGGGGAGGGCCCAACTCTGATCGAAGCGATGATGTACCGCCTGTCTCCACACTCGACTTCTGACAATGATCTGGCATACCGGACCAAGGAAGAAGTCGAAGAGAACTGGAAAAAAGACGGTGTGCAACGCATGAAAAATTATTTGATTGAATGCGGCATTTGGGATGAAGACAAGGACGCAATGCTTTCCGCCGAGCTCATCCAGGAAATCAAAGAAGCAATTGAATATGCTGACCGTGCGCCTTATCCAAAGCCTGAGGATACGCTGCTGCATGTGTACGCGGACAGCAGCGGGGAGGTCCGTTAATCATGGCGGTTATGGAATACATCGACGCCATACGTCTGGCGATGAAGGAAGAAATGGAGCAGGATGACACCGTGTTTGTTCTCGGAGAGGACGTAGGTGTCAAAGGCGGTGTTTTTACCACCACCAAGGGGCTGATGGACCAGTTCGGCGAAATGCGCGTAATGGATACCCCACTGGCGGAATCCGCTATCGCCGGAGTGGCAATCGGGGCAGCCATGTACGGCATGAAGCCGATTGCCGAAATGCAGTACTCGGACTTTATGCTGCCGGCGACGAACCAGATTATCAGCGAAGCGGCCAAAATCAGATACCGATCCAATAATGACTGGAGCTGTCCTGTCGTCATCCGCGCTCCGATCGGGGGCGGCATTTTCGGCGGGCTGTATCACTCCCAGTGCCCTGAGTCGATTTTCTTCGGAACACCTGGTCTCAAGATTGTGGCACCGTATTCTCCATACGATGCCAAGGGACTGCTGAAGGCAGCGATCCGTGATCCTGATCCTGTGCTGTATTTTGAGAATAAGAAGAGCTACAAGTTGATTAAAGGGGAAGTTCCTGAAGAGGACTATGTAGTCCCAATTGGCAAGGCCAATCTGCTGCGTGAGGGCGACGATATCACCGTTATCGGCTACAGCCAGCCGCTGCATTTTGTCATGCAGGCCGCTGAGGAGCTAGAGCGTGAGGAAGGCATTACCGCCCATGTGCTTGATTTGCGGACTTTGCAGCCGCTGGACAGGGAGGCGATCATTGCAGCCGCCCGTCGCACCGGCAAGGTTCTGATTGTGCATGAAGATAATAAAACCGGCGGTGTCGGAGCGGAGGTGTCCGCAATTATAAGCGAGGAGTGCCTGTTTGAGCTGGATGCGCCGATTGCGCGCCTGTGCGGTCCGGATGTGCCGGCCATGCCGATCAGCCCTCCGATGGAGAAATTCTTTTTGCTCAACAAGGACAAAGTGAAAGAAGCCATGCGTCAGCTTGCCTTGTATTAATGTAGCTGCGCAGTCAAGGAGTTGAACCAATGACACAGAATAATACGCAATGGACCAATGTTACCATGCCGCAGCTTGCGGAATCGCTCGTTTCCGCAACCATTGCCAAGTGGCTTAAGCAGCCAGGGGAAAGCGTGGAGCAGTTCGAGCCCATCTGTGAAGTCATTACTGATAAAGTAAATGCGGAAATCCCTTCAACGGTGGACGGAGTCATGGGCGAGCTGCTGGCTCAGGAAGGGCAGACGGTGGCTGTCGGCGAATTGATCTGTCGTATTCAGACTGCCGTAGAAGCCGGACACGCAGATGCAGCGCCTGCTTCCTCTGCCGGAGCCGAGTTGCCTGCTGCGGCCCAGACGGCTCAGACGGCTCAGCAGGGGGATCAATCCATGCGCGGCCGTTATTCACCGGCTGTGCAGACGCTTGCCGCACAGCATCAGGTCGATTTAAGCCGTGTGCCGGGCACCGGGCTGGGAGGGCGCATTACGCGCAAAGACGTATTGGCTTATGTAGCTGCAGGCGGGGCTTCAGGCACGGGAGGCCAGGAAGCCGTACAGACTGCCTCCGGCATAACTGCGGAGAGCAAGGCGAATGAGCCTGCGGCCGTTCCTACTCAGAGTATCCCGCCTGTGCGAAACAGCGGCATTCATTTGACAGAGTCTCCGAAGATACCTGCCATTGAAGTGGAGGGAGATGCTTCGGGACGTTCGGAATATTATATTGATGTCACGCCAATCCGCAACACGATTGCCCGCAACATGCGGCAGAGTGTGACGGAAATCCCGCATGCATGGACGATGATTGAGGTGGACGTAACCAATTTGGTCATGCTGCGCAACAAAATCAAGGATGAATTCAAAAGCAAGGAAGGAATTAATATTACTTATTTGGCTTTCCTGCTTAAAGCGGTAGTCAATGCGATCAAAGATTATCCGATCATGAATTCCTTCTGGGCTGTGGACAAAATCGTTGTGAAGCGGGACATTAATATTTCCCTGGCTGTAGGCACGGAGGATTCTGTACTGACTCCTGTCATTCAGAAGGCGGATCAGAAAAATATTGCGGGTCTGGCCCGCGAGATCGATGATCTTGCCCGCAAAACGCGCGAGGGCAAGCTGAAGCTGGACGATATGCAGGGCGGCACGTTCACGGTCAACAACACCGGTTCCTTCGGCTCTATTTTGTCCTATCCGATCGTCAATTACCCGCAGGCGGCCATTCTCACGTTCGAGTCCATTGTGAAGCGGCCAGTCGTCATTAACGACATGATTGCCGTTCGTTCGATGGCTAATCTCTGTCTGTCGCTTGATCACCGGATTCTGGACGGAGTCATCTGCGGAAGATTTCTGCAGCGTGTGAAGGAAAACCTGGAAGGTTATTCGCTAGACACCAAGCTTTACTGATTCTATGCCGGCCACGATGTCCGGCTGGAGGGAGAGAGCAGGTTGTGAACAGACGATTGTTCGACGTGTCGTACACACCGATGATGCCTTATGCCGAAGCATGGGATTTGCAAAAGGAAATTGTGGCCAAGCTGGATGCCGGGGAGCGGCGGGAAGCCCTGCTGCTGCTTCAGCATCCCCCTACATATACCATTGGCTCGCAGCGCCATCCGGAGCATTTGCTGCTCAGCCCGAAGGAGCTTGAGCAGCGCGGAATCACCGTGTTCCAAATCGACCGGGGCGGGGACATCACTTATCATGGGCCCGGTCAGCTTGTCGGTTATCCGCTGCTGATGCTGGGATATGGTAAGGGCCTTGATCTGCACGGGTATTTGCGCAGCCTGGAGCAGGTGATTATCAATTATCTGGCAAGCTTCGGCATTGAAGGCAGCCGCAAACCCGAATATACCGGGGTATGGGTCGGCGAATTGAAAATTGCCGCCATCGGCGTGAAATTTAACAGATGCAGGCAACGCAAAGGCTTTATCACCAGCCATGGCTTCGCTTTTAATATCAAGTCAGGCATTCAGCATGAAGGCTTTAGCGGCATTATACCATGCGGCATCCAGGAATATGGTGTCACCTCGCTGGAGGATTGCACAGGGCAGTCATTTACAGTGGAGCAGGTGGCCAAAGGGATTGTTCCTTATTTCGCGGAGCTGTTTGATTATGAGCCTGTGTTAAAAGAATAGAGCAAGGCCGGCCCATGTGGCCGGCCTATTTTAATAACCTTTTTTATTTGGAAAGGAGAGGAACGTTGTGGAGAATCGTTAGGGTTGTCCGGACGATTTAGAATGCGTATTAGTCAAGCGGTATGGTTAATTTATTAAAAAAGTAAAGGCTCAAGTACAGCCAACAGGGTTGAGCCAATCATCGCAATAAGCATGACATATACAAATATGCGGAACCATTTTTTGTGCTGCATGGGCAACTCCTTTATAATGAAAATTAGATTTGAAAAACAAAACGTGCATCTTTATTGTATCGCAATCCGGAGGGAGATGAAAGTTTCGATGATTACAAAGGATCGGTTGATTACTGAATTTATGGAACTGGTGCAGGTAGACAGCGAAACAAAGCATGAACAGGAAATTTCCGGGGTGCTGAAAGAGAAATTCGGCTCGCTTGGTTTAATTGTAAAGGAAGATGATTCGCAGGAGCGTTCCGGGCACGGAGCGGGCAACCTGATTATTACATGGGAGGCGGAAGGCGCGGAACAAGCCCCAAAAATCTATTTTACCTCTCACATGGACACGGTAACTCCCGGCCAAGGCGTCAAACCGCAGCTTGGTGATGACGGCTGGATCCGCAGTGACGGAACGACGATTTTGGGAGCGGATGACAAAGCGGGGGTTGCGGCGATGCTGGAAGCGATCCGCACTGTCAAGGAGCAGAGCATTCCGCACGGCCAGATACAGTTTGTCATTACGGTCGGGGAAGAATCCAGTCTGGCGGGGGCCAGAGCCATGAATCCGGACGATATAGACGCGGATTTCGGCTATGCCCTGGATTCCAATGGAGCTGTTGGCTCGATCTGCGTGTCGGCCCCAACCCAGGCTAAAGTTGAAATGAAAATCACAGGAAAATCCGCACATGCCGGCGTCAATCCGGAAGACGGAATCAGCGCGATACAGGTAGCCTCGAAGGCGATCAGCGCCATGAAGCTTGGCCGCATCGACAAGGAAACGACAGCGAATATCGGCAGATTTGAAGGCGGCGGTCCGACCAATATTGTGTGCGATTTTGTGCAGTTATTCGCCGAAGCCCGCAGCATTGTCCAGGAAAAGGTGGAGCATCAGATTCAGCAAATGCGCGATGCACTGGAGACGACATGCCGGGATTTCGGCGCACAGGGCGAATTCCGCAGCGAGATTGTTTATCCAGGCTTCAGCTTCTTGGAGCATGACGATGTCGTCAAATTTGCGCAGCGTGCTATCAGCAAGGTGGGACTTGCGAGCCCTACCTTCACTTCGGGAGGCGGCTCTGACGCGAATATTTTTAACGGCTTCGGCATTCCTACGGTGAATCTAGCGGTCGGTTATGAGCAGATCCATACTACACAGGAGCGAATCAAGGCAGAGGATCTGGCAAAACTGGCCGAAGTTGTTGTGGCGATCATTCGCGAGGCTGCCGAATCTCCGCAAGCATAACATCTATCGGAGTACTTTCATGGAAGACAGACTGCATCTGGCAGAAATTTATCTTGCGATAGTAGGAAGTCCTTGTTTCGAAATTTAACTTTCTGCTGTCTTAAAGAGAATTTGAATTGCAGAGACTGCCGTTGTACGGGCCTGCAGCGGCATTCCAGCCGTCAGGCCTGTTTACCGTGGGGCTGAATCAGATCAATCATCTTCGTGTCGGCCTTATTGTCTTTCAGCCATTGCCGGAGCAGCAGGCGTACCTGCCAGGCCTTTCCTGTAATGCAGAGCGAGTTGTCTGTTCGATAGCTTTTCATTATGGATATCTCCCTTTTGCCCACAGGCATGAATTATTTACAGCCTATGTATTAAAGAGACAAACTATACCCGGCCCCTAATGAGGTTCGGCCAAGAGGAGGCAGCACATGAGCACCAGCAAACCTTATTCCAATCCAGCTTTGGAGGAAACAACGATATCTACGAATTCTATCTTTGCCGGGAAGGTAATTTCCCTGCAGGTGGACACGGTCCGTCTGCCGGACGGCAGCACGGGAACGCGGGAGATTGTCCGTCACCCGGGTGCTGTTGCGGTATTGGCCATCCACAACGGCAAAATGCTTGTAGTGGATCAATACCGACAGCCGCTCGGACGCTGCGAGGTGGAAATCCCGGCAGGCAAGCTTGAGGCAGGAGAAGATCCGATAGAAGCGGCTGCACGCGAGCTGCGGGAAGAAACAGGCTATACCGCCAAATCTCTTAGGCTGCTGCAATCGTTTTATACATCACCCGGTTTTGCCGATGAAATCATTCATTTGTACGTAGCTGAGGAGCTGGAAGCCGGCGAAATGAACCCGGATGCCGACGAGTTTCTGGAGCTGTCCGAGCTGACGATGCAGGAGGCCTACGCCTGGATTCGTGAAGGAAGAATCAGTGATGCGAAAACGATCATGGCGGTATATGCCTGGCATCTTCAGCAATTTACCGGGAGCTTCTGATGACGGATCGGCTACAGGCACCACTGCATAAGTATTATGCGGATTTGCATATTCACATTGGGCAGACGGAGAAGGGCGCGGCGGTCAAAATCAGCGGCAGCAGGAATTTAACCTTTGCCAATATTGCCAGGGAGGCATCGGAACGGAAAGGAATCCAGCTGACGGGTGTTATCGACTGCCATGCGCCCAACGTGCAGGAGGATATCAGGCGCCATCTTGCCGACGGCAGTATGACCGAAATTGAGGGTGGGGGAATAGCGTACAAAAATACGGTCATTCTGCTGGGATCAGAAATTGAGATCCGGGAAGGAGCCCGGCCTGAGGCGCATGTGCTGGCCTTTTTTCCGGATTTGGACATCATGACGGACTTTAGCGGATGGATGGGCAGACATATGAAAAATGTCAATTTGAGCTCCCAGAGGCTTTATGCTCCACCGCGGGAGCTGCAGGCAGAAATTTACGGGCGGGGAGGCATCATGATTCCCGCTCATGTATTTACACCTCATAAAGGGATCTACGGCAGCTCCGCGAGGCGGATGGCCGAGCTGCTGGATCTTGACAAAATCAGCGCCGTCGAGCTCGGTCTGAGCGCGGATTCGGAAATGGCGGGTTATATTTCCGAGCTTGACAGCTTCAGCTTTCTTACGAATTCCGATGCCCACTCCCTGGGCAAAATCGGACGCGAATACAACGAGCTGTTGTTGAAAGCTCCGAATTTTACCGAGCTGAGGCTGGCCATGGAGCGTAGCGAAGGCAGAAAAGTGACCGGCAACTATGGATTGAACCCCCGCCTCGGCAAGTATCACCGCTCCTTCTGCACGGGCTGCGGCACGATTCTTGACGAGCAGGAGATTGCAGCGGACCGCTGCCAGGCATGCGGGCATGCAAAGCTGGTGCGCGGGGTGTTCGACCGTATTCTGGATATTGCCGACCGGGCTGAGCCCTTCCTTCCTGATCACAGGCCGCCTTATATTTACCAGGTGCCGCTGGAGTTTATTCCAGGTCTGGGCAAGGCCAAGCTGAACCGGCTGCTTGAACGGTTCGGTACGGAAATGAATATTCTTCATCAAGCGGACGAGGAGGCGATTGCCGCCGAGGTCGGCGGGGAGCTGGCGCGGTCCATCGTCATGGCTAGAGAAGGACGGCTGCAGCTGGTTGCCGGAGGGGGAGGAACCTACGGCAGGATTGACAGGAAAGGGTAAGCAGGAAAAGCGCAGCGGACAAGGCGGCAGCAGACTTCGTACATGCTGTCATAGGCGAATGATCTCCTTCATAGGATAGAAACATGCTAATGAAGGAGGCCGACTTGCTGATGCAGCTTTTACGCCATTCACTTGCCCACCGGATGCCGCTATATGTATTTCTGGGTGTATTGTTCCTGGTCGGGGTCGTATTCGGCGCATTGATGGTCAATGCGCTTACACTGGAGCAGCAGCAGGAGCTGGGGCGGTATCTGAACAACTTTTTTGTATCGGTCGGTCAGGATGGTGGTGCGGCCGATCCCACGTTAACGAAGTTTTGGGAAATTGCATCGCTTCATTTAAAATGGGCGGCATTGATATGGATATGCGGACTATCGGTCATTGGCCTGCCCGGTATTTTGGTGCTGAATTTCCTGAAAGGAGTGCTGATCGGCTTCTCGGTCGGGTTTGTGGTTGGGCAGTATTCCTGGAAAGGGTTGTTGTTTGCGCTCGTTTCCGTTGCTCCCCACAATGTTGTGGTGATCCCGGTGCTGCTCGTGTGCAGCGTGGCTGCCATGACTTTTTCGATACAGATGATCAAGGACCGAATGCTGCTTACACGGCGTCCTTCCGGATTTGTCAAACCGTTTATATCCTACGCCGGCTTGACGGCCGTCATGATGCTGTTTCTGCTCGGTAGCGCTTCGTTTGAAACCTGGGTCACCCCGGTAATGATGCGATGGGTAACACCGCTGCTGATGTCTGCGGGAGCGGTTTGAGCTTCATGCAAAATGTTTGACTTTATTTGAGAATTCCCCCTATAATGATAGAAGTGAAATTGGGGCAGTGCGCAGAGAATCCTGAGGGGGAGGGATAAAATGGAAGCGCGGATCGACAAGATTAAGCAGCAGCTACAGTCCCAGGGCTATAAGTTGACGCCTCAGCGGGAAGCCACCGTAAGAGTTTTGCTGGAGAATGAAGAAGACCATCTGAGTGCGGAAGATGTTTTCATGCTCGTGAAAGAAAAAGCTCCTGAAATCGGTCTGGCAACCGTATACCGTACCCTTGAACTGCTGAGCGAACTGCACGTGGTGGAGAAAATCAACTTTGGTGACGGAGTTGCCCGTTATGATTTGCGGGGCGATACCTCCAAGCACCATCATCATCATTTGATATGTGTTCAGTGCGGAAGCATGGATGAAATCAGGGAAGATTGGCTTGGTCCCCTGGAGGAACGCCTGGAGAGAGAATTTGACTTCACGGTGCTGGATCATCGGCTTGATTTCCACGGCATTTGCTACCGCTGCAAGGCCAAGAATGACCAGGCGGGGCAGGAGGATTGATTCTTCCTGCATTTTTGAAAACGAATAGAATAGACAAGCTCTCCCCGCGTATTCTGCGGAGAGAGCTTTTTT
This sequence comes from Paenibacillus jiangxiensis, assembly GCF_046098255.1. Lineage (NCBI taxonomy): Bacteria > Bacillati > Bacillota > Bacilli > Caryophanales > Paenibacillaceae > Paenibacillus > Paenibacillus jiangxiensis. Next base: position 90,658 of record NZ_JBJURI010000012.1, on the reverse strand, counting down.
GGTGCCGAACCTGCCCCGGTGGTACATAGTTAAGGACAGCCTGTCATACAATGAGCTGTATATGACCTCTTTTAACAGAAAGGGAAGTGGCGGCGTGATATTCTCTCTGAGAAAGGGCTGGAGATTTATCTGTTTTATCGTCCTGTTCTGTGTACTGGTTTTTTTGCTCTATTCCGTGCTCGAAAGGCTGTCTTCCTGGGTGACCCCGATCCAGCAATATAAAATTCCCGCAGGAAACGCGGTAAAGGTCGAAGGCAGCTCCCTTGAGGAACAGCCGGAGAGTGGCTTCTGGCAGAGGCTGCGCTTTTTTTACTGGTATGGAGAGTGACGGCGGGGCAGGATAACATTTGAGTGGCGTAGAATGTTGTAATATGGGCTTCTGCCCAAATACGGAAGACAAAGGAGCGATTTGCTCTTATGAAGCATTATATAACGCCCTTTATCCGCTATTTGGAAGACGAGAAGGGATTATCGCCAAGTACATTGGAAGCTTACCGGCGTGATGTTGAACAGTTCGCCGAGTTTGTGAACTGTCAGCAGGTGATGGTGCCGGATGACGTCAAACGGACACATCTGGTCATTTATACGGGCCATTTGCAGGAGCTGAACAAGGCGCCGGCGACAATTACACGCTGTATGATCGCAATTCGCTCCTTTTTTCATTATTTAATCCGTGAAGGAAAGGCTTCCCAGGACCCTTCCCTGCTGCTGGAGCTGCCCAAACAGGAGAAGAAGCCTCCTTCCGTATTAACACAGGAAGAGATGGACAGGCTTCTGGAAGCGCCGGATACATCAACACCTGCAGGCATGCGTGACAAGGCCATGCTGGAACTGCTGTACGCGGCAGGATTGAGGGTGTCGGAGCTGGTTACCCTGAATGTGGAGGATGTACGGACGGATATGAGGTTTGTGCACTGTCATGGTGCGGGAGGCAAAGAGCGTGTCGTCCCCATGAGTGTACAGGCCGCTGAATGGTTAAAGCTGTATATAAGCGAATCCCGGGTAGCCTTGCTGAGATCACGGGACTCCGTTGCGCAGGAGGAAGCGCTGTTTCTAAACAGCTCGGGCAAGCGTCTGAGCCGCCAGGGCTTCTGGAAACTGCTGAAAAAGTATGGCGCCGAGGCCGGGATTCAAACGGATATTACACCGCATACACTGCGGCATTCTTTTGCCGCCCATCTGCTGGAGAATGGAGCCGATTTCCGGTCGGTGCAGGAGATGCTGGGCCACTCTGAGATTTCCGCAGCAAGAATGTACCTGGGTTCGCCAAAGAAAAGCATGAAAGAAGTATACGAAAATTTTCATCCCAGGGCCGGTAACAGAGCCTCCCTGGAAATGACCAATTTATCACAGCCAAGGAGTGACAGCAGTTATGACTGAACGTTCTTCACACCGCTTCAAACGCGTCGCATTTATCGTACTGGACAGCGTGGGCATCGGTGAGCTGCCGGATGCCGCCAAGTTCGGCGATGAAGGTGCCCATACACTGGGCCATATCCTGGAGCGGGTGCCTCAAACAAAGCTGCCGAATATGCAAAAGCTTGGACTGGGCAATATTGCAGAGCTGCCTCATTTGCAGCCGGTGGACAAGCCCGCGGGTTATTATGGCAAGATGAATGAGGTGTCTGTCGGCAAGGATACGATGACCGGCCACTGGGAGCTGATGGGGCTGAAGATTAATACGCCTTTCAATACTTATCCGGAAGGATTTCCGGCGGGTCTGATTCATGAATTTGAAAAGCAGACCGGACGCAAGGTACTGTGCAATAAGCCGGCTTCCGGAACCGAGGTGCTGGTGGAGTACGGGGAAGAGCAGATGAAGACAGGAGCGTGGATCGTATATACGTCCGCCGACAGTGTTTTCCAAATTGCCGCTCACGAGGATATCATTCCGCTGGAGGAGCTTTATGAAGCCTGCAAAATCGCACGCAAGTTGACGCTCGCACCGGAGTATTCCGTGGGTCGGGTCATTGCCCGTCCGTATGTCGGACAACCCGGCAGCTTCAAGCGTACACCGAACCGCCATGATTACGCGGTCAAGCCGCCGGAGCCGACCGTCATGAATATGCTGGCTAATGCCGGCCATGACGTAATTGCTGTGGGGAAAATCAATGATATTTTCGACGGCGAAGGAGTAACGGAAGCTTATCCGACCAAAAGCAATGAGCACGGAATCGAAGTAACTTTGGAGCAGCTAAGCCGGGATTATAACGGTCTGCTGTTCACCAACCTCGTTGATTTTGACTCCCTGTACGGACATCGGCGCGATCCAGAAGGCTACGCACACGCGCTTGAGGTGTTTGACCAAGCCGTCCCTGACCTTATGGCCAAAATCGGACCGGATGATCTGCTGATCATATCGGCGGATCATGGGAATGACCCTGTGCACAGCGGAACGGATCATACGAGGGAGTATGTGCCTGTCCTGATCTACAGCCCTTCGCTGCAGACACCTGCAAGCATAGGCGTACGGGACACTTATGCGGATCTTGGCGCCACTATAGCAGAGAATTTCGGCGTGCAGACGCCGACCCATGGAAAAAGCTTTTTGAATTTGCTGAAATAGCAATATAGCGATAAGTCAGGAGAGAAGAGAACATGAATACAATCAGTCTGGGAATGATCCAGCGGGCAGCAGCCTACATCCGTTCGAAAACCAAAATGGTCCCGGAGATCGGCTTGATCCTCGGATCAGGGCTTGGGATATTGGCAGATCTTATCGAAGAAGGGGTCAGCATTCCTTATCAGGATATCCCGCATTTTCCGGTGTCTACAGTGGAAGGACATGAAGGGGAGCTGCTGCTGGGCACCGTTCATGGACGTCCGGTCGTGATGATGAAGGGACGCTTCCATATGTATGAAGGCTACGGCCCTGAAGTAACCGCTTTTCCGGTGCGTGTGATGAAGGAGCTTGGCGTCAAAAGCCTGCTCGTTACGAATGCCGCCGGCGGAGTGAATACTTCTTTTGCGGCAGGTGATCTGATGCTCATTACCGATCACCTGAACCTGACCGGCAGAAATCCGCTGGTTGGCCCAAATGACAATGCGCTTGGGCTACGTTTTCCGGATATGACGGAGGCGTACAGCAAACGATTGCGCTCCATTGCCAAGGAGGTAGCGGAAGGACAAGGACTGCAGCTTCGTGAGGGCGTCTATGCAGGCTTGCTGGGGCCTACTTACGAGACACCTGCAGAAATCGTGATGCTGCGCACGCTGGGAGCGGATGCGGTTGGTATGTCCACGGTGTCGGAGGTTATTGTAGCCCGCCACGCAGGGCTTGAAGTACTCGGCTTCTCCTGTATTACGAACATGGCTGCCGGCATTCTGGATCAGCCGCTGTCGCACAACGAAGTTATGGAAACTGCTGAGCGGGTGCGGGGACAGTTTCTGAGTCTGATACTTGGAGTCATTCCAAGTATGTAGCAAAAACGAATACAGCATTTGCAAGTTTGGGAGTGTCCGCAAGGTCTATTGACCTGGGGCACTCCCTTTGCATGTTGTGAGACGCTCCGAGAACGAACCATTCCTCCAATCGCTGTTGACCCTCCGGGCCAAAGGCGAACGCTCCGCTTTTCCGGAATTGCTTCGTCCTCTCCGCTGCATCGAACATATCCCTACTTAAACCTCAAGAAAGAATCGCTAATCAAAAGGAACTTTCTGCGCTTTCTATTAGGAGAAGAGAACGGAGGGTGATTCGTCTGTGAAAGAATCTACTTTGAGACGAGCAATTGAAAATAATTCCGGAAGGTAAAAAACGGCGGATTAACCGCCGTCCAATTCAAATGCTCAAAATGATTAGGCTATCTGATGAATGGACCAAACGACGCCCGCTGAGGAGCTGCCGCCTAAATTTAACCCGATGGTAAGCCCTGATGAAACATAGAACAGCCCAAGTACATCATTCTGATTCAGCTGGACATCTCCGGTGAGTGTTACCGTGCCGCTTCCCAGCACAGCCCGCAGTGTCAGCAAAGTCACGCTAATATTTAATATTGGGAAAAGTCCGGCTACCAGATTCGAAGTGGAAGGCGATGTTCTTCTTACGACAAATGCCGGATTGATCCCTGGGCCAAGAGATAGAGAAAGAGCTGCGGTGGTTGAATAGTTAATAGTCGCCTTAATGCTGTATCTTCCTGTTTGCGGGACTGTGAACGTGCCTGTGGCAGGGTTAAATCCAGTATTGGAGTAATAAGGGCTGGTCACTGTAAAACCACTGATTTGAGTATCGGTCAATATTCCACTAATAGAACCTACAAAAGCAGAGAACCCATTCGCTGCCACCAAAGGTCCAGTCGCCCCGGTATCGCCAGTGGCTCCAGTGGCTCCAGTGTCGCCCGTGGCTCCAGTAGCTCCGGTATCGCCCGTAGCTCCCGTCGCGCCGGTATCGCCTGTGGCCCCTGTGGCTCCAGTGTCGCCCGTGGCTCCGGTCGCCCCAGTATCGCCCGTGGCTCCAGTGGCTCCAGTGTCGCCCGTAGCTCCAGTAGCTCCGGTATCGCCCGTAGCTCCCGTCGTGCCCGTATCGCCCGTGGCCCCCGTCGCCCCGGTGTCGCCCGTGGCTCCGGTGGCTCCAGTGTCGCCCGTAGCTCCCGTATCGCCCGTGGCCCCGGTAGGTCCGGTGTCGCCTGTGACTCCAGTCGCGCCAGTATCACCCGTGACCCCCGTCGCTCCAGTGTCGCCTGTAGCTCCAGTCGCTCCGGTATCGCCTGTGGCTCCAGTCGCGCCCGTGTCGCCCGTGACTCCGGTCGCCCCAGTATCGCCCGTGGCTCCAGTGGCTCCAGTGTCGCCCGTGGCTCCAGTAGCTCCGGTATCGCCCGTCGCTCCCGTCGCGCCGGTATCGCCCGTGGCTCCGGTCGCCCCAGTATCGCCCGTGGCTCCGGTCGCCCCGGTGTCGCCCGTGGCTCCAGCAGCGCCCGTGGCTCCAGCAGCGCCCGTGGCTCCAGCAGCGCCCGTGGCTCCCGTCGCGCCCGTATCGCCCGTAGCTCCCGTCGCGCCCGTATCGCCAGTGGCTCCAGTGGCTCCAGTGTCGCCCGTAGCTCCAGTAGCGCCGGTATCGCCAGTGGCTCCAGCAGCGCCCGTGTCGCCCGTAGGTCCGGTCGCTCCAGTGGCTCCAGTGGCCCCGGTATCGCCCGTGGCTCCAGTAGCGCCGGTATCGCCTGTGGCCCCGGTCGCCCCAGTGTCGCCGGTGGCTCCAGTGGCCCCTGTATCGCCTGTGGCTCCAGCAGCGCCAGTGTCGCCCGTAGATCCGGTCGCGCCCGTGTCGCCCGTAGCCCCCGTCGCCCCAGTATCGCCCGTGGCTCCAGTGGCTCCAGTAGCGCCAGTGTCGCCTGTGGTTCCGGTCGCCCCGGTGTCGCCTGTGGCTCCGGTCGCTCCGGTATCGCCTGTGGCTCCGGTCGCTCCGGTATCGCCCGTGGCCCCGGTATCGCCCGTGGCTCCAGTGGCTCCGGTATCGCCAGTGGCTCCAGTGGCCCCGGTATCGCCCGTGGCTCCAGTGGCTCCGGTATCGCCAGTGGCTCCAGTGGCCCCGGTATCGCCTGTAGCTCCAGTCGCTCCGGTATCGCCTGTGGCCCCGGTCGCTCCGGTATCGCCTGTGGCCCCAGTCGCCCCGGTGTCGCCCGTGGCTCCAGTAGCGCCGGTATCGCCTGTGGCCCCAGTCGCTCCAGTGTCGCCTGTGGCCCCAGTGTCGCCCGTGGCTCCGTTCGGTCCGGTGTCACCTGTGACTCCAGTCGCGCCAGTATCACCCGTGGCTCCGGTCGCTCCAGTATCGCCCGTGGCTCCGGTTGCTCCAGTATCGCCCGTAGGTCCGGTCGCTCCGATGTCTCCAGTCGCCCCGGTGTCGCCCGTGGCTCCCGTCGCCCCGGTGTCGCCCGTGGCCCCAGTCGCTCCAGTGTCGCCCGTAGCTCCAGTAGCTCCGGTATCGCCAGTAGCTCCAGTAGCTCCGGTATCGCCCGTAGCTCCCGTCGCGCCGGTATCGCCTGTGGCCCCGGTCGCCCCAGTGTCGCCTGTGGCTCCGGTCGCTCCGGCGCCCGTGGCCCCGGTGGCTCCAGTGTCGCCCGTAGCTCCAGTAGCTCCGGTATCACCCGTGGCTCCGGTCGCTCCAGTATCGCCTGTGGATCCCGTCGCTCCGGTATCGCCTGTGGCTCCGGTCGCCCCGGTGTCGCCTGTAGCTCCAGTAGCTCCGGTATCGCCCGTGGCTCCAGTGGCTCCCGTATCGCCCGTGGCCCCAGTAGCGCCAGTGTCGCCTGTGGCTCCAGCAGCGCCCGTGTCGCCCGTAGCCCCCGTAGCCCCAGTATCGCCGGTGGCTCCAGTGGCTCCAGTGGCTCCAGTGGCTCCAGTGGCTCCAGTGGCTCCAGTGGCTCCAGTGGCTCCAGTGGCTCCAGTGGCTCCAGTAGCGCCAGTGTCGCCTGTGGCTCCGGTCGCCCCGGTGTCGCCAGTGGCTCCGGTATCGCCAGTGGCTCCGGTATCGCCAGTGGCTCCGGTATCGCCAGTGGCTCCGGTATCGCCAGTGGCTCCAGTGGCCCCGGTATCGCCTGTAGCTCCAGTCGCTCCGGTATCGCCTGTGGCTCCAGCAGCGCCCGTGTCGCCCGTAGGTCCTGTCGCCCCTGTTGAGCCGGTGGCTCCGGTGTCGCCCGTGGCCCCCGTAGCTCCGGTATCGCCTGTGGCCCCGGTCGCCCCGGTCGCCCCAGTGTCGCCTGTGGCTCCAGTGGCTCCCGTATCGCCCGTGGCACCAGTCGCCCCGGTCACCGATAATGGCGCTTCTATGCGGACATTCGCCGAACCTTTCGTGACCTCGATTTGCAGCGTATCAGAGAAAAAGTTAATGCTTTCTCCGTTTGTCACCGTAGCTGAACCGTTTGGTCCATTCACCTTAAAGAAGAGCTCTCCCGGAAGCTTGGACATTATAGTTTCCAGCTTGTTTTGAAGGATCCATTCTTTATTAGTTGCTTCCTTAAGCGTGCTTCTGACACTCTCGTTGATAGCCAATAGCTCGCTCACCGTAGGTGACGTTCCGGTAATGCCAGGCAGCGTTCCCAGCACGTACTGTATTTTTTCGCCTTCGGCATTAAGAATGTGGCTTAAACCAAGCTCTTCGAGAGCAATCGAAGCTAACAGCAGATTAAAAGCATCATCTCTGGTGACAGATATATCCGGGGTTATATTGGGAAGATTGGATTGCGACATTTGCTTGTCCCCCTTTTCGTCAAGTGAGTTCTTCGAGGTTAACAGAAGAGGACTTCTTGACTGCCTCTTCCGAAGTTAGAGGGCACTTTCATTGCTCTATTGATCTAAACAGTGGGAGATAAAGATCAGCCGAAGCGATTTTTTAGCTTTATCGCTCACCACCCTTTGTCACAAAAAATTAGAATTGCCCGTGAGTACTAAGCAATAATGTGGAACTCTTTATAACTGCAAGCAAGTCTCTGGGTACATTGCTATATTTAAGACTTGAAGAATGGCTAAGTTTCAGTGAAGCTGAAGCATTCTATTGATGGCTATATGTTGAAAAATATCAGCTTGAAAGCAGGCTGTTGCTGTGAAAGTACGCCGCCAGACATTTTTCTTGCTATAAAAGTTCCACGTAGTAATCTATTCTCGCTTTTTTATAAAAGTGTTGGCCCTTGTCCATGTTGCTCAAAAAGTTGTGTGCTTTTGACTTTGCTAGACTTTCTCTGTGTCCTTTGATTGTCCTTACTTTTTTTGTGCGCATTCCCGTTTGGCTGGAATAATTTACTGCACGATTGACGACAATGGATAGCAGTATACGGCAGACGCCGTCCGATTCCGACAACCGGCGTTCTTCCGCAAAGTTAGTAGGGAGGTACCGAACATGAAGAAAATCAGTCTATCTTTATTGCTCGTATTCAGCATCAGCGCCGGTCTGCTGCCGCCAGCTTCTGCCGAAGAGAAAGGAGGCGTACAGCAAGCCGACGTGTCCCTGGCGCCTCAATCCGGCTCCGCTATCCTGTTGGATGCGTACACCGGCACGATCATTTACGAGAAAAACAGCCATGACAAGTTGCCTCCGGCAAGCATCACGAAAATCATGACGATGCTGCTTACGATGGAAGCGCTGGAGAATGGGAAGCTGAAGCTGACGGACCCTGTCCGGGCCAGTGAATATGCGGCTTCCATGGGTGGTTCGCAGATTTTTCTGGAGCCGGGCGAGGAAATGAGTGTTGAGGAAATGATCAAGGGGATCGCGATGGCTTCCGGTAATGACGCTTCCGTAGCGATGGCGGAAAAGATCGCGGGGTCAGAGCAGGCATTTGTGCGTTTGATGAATGACAAAGCCAAGGAGCTAGGCATGAATGACACACATTTTGCCAACTGCAACGGCCTGCCGGCCAAGGATCATTATTCCTCTGCACACGATATTGCATTGATGAGCCGCGAGTTGCTGAAATATCCGCAGATTACGAAATATACCGGAGCTTATCAGGATTATTTGCGCAAAAGCAGCGAAAAACCGTTCTGGCTGGTCAATACCAACAAGCTGGTCCGGTTCTATACAGGAGCCGACGGCTTGAAGACAGGTTATACGTCTGAAGCGAAATTCTGCCTTTCCGCTACCGCAATGCGTGACGGAATGCGCGTTGTGGCAGTAGTGCTCGGGGAGCCTAATACCAAAACCCGCAACAGTGAGATTGCCTCCATGTTTGATTACGCGTTTTCCCAATATGCCATGAAATCGTTGTATAACCAGGATGACGTGATCGGCAAGCTGAGCATTGAAAAAGGGGTTGTTCCGGAATTAACGATTAAAGCGGATAAGCCTTACAGCGTTCTTGTCAAAAAAGGTGGCCGTCAAGAGGAGATCCGTCACGAAGTCCAGCTGAACAGCGGGATCAAAGCACCGCTCAAAAAAGGAGAGGTGATTGGCAAGCTGATTGTTTATCAAAATAATGCCAAGCTGAAGGAATTCGAACTGCAGTCCCCGGTGGCTGTAGAGAAGGCAGGCTGGTGGAGATTGTTTAAACGCACCACCTCCAAACTGTTTTCCTGACATGAATCGCCCGTGGGGGTTACTTTTGTAGATTGAGCACAGTTTTCTTCTAGTTTTGTCGCAGGGCAGGATTCTATCATTGACTCGTAGAAATCCTTGTCCAAGTCAGGGAGGAGAGTGAAACAAACATGAAGCTTAAAGTGGAGATGGATTATCAGCGAGGGGTTCTGATTGCCAGACTGGCCGGTGAGCTGGATCATCATACCTCGGATCAGGTGCGGGCACAGCTGGATGAGGCGATTATGCGCCAGCAATGCGAGCATCTTGTTCTGAATTTTAAAGATTTGGTGTTCATGGACAGTTCTGGGCTGGGAGTCATTCTTGGCCGGTATAAGCTCCTCAAGCAAAAAAACGGCAAAATGGCGGTATGTGATGCAACTCCTGCAGTATACAGGTTGCTTGAAATGTCAGGACTGTTCAAAATCATGACTTGTTACGAGAACGAAGAGGTGGCTCTTTCGGGAATGGAGGTCGTGTCATGACAGAAACGGGTGGAAGCAATTTCATGACGCTGCAGTTTGCGGCCAAATCGGAAAATGAGTCCTTTGCGCGTGTAACAGTAGCGGCCTTTATTTCTCAGCTCGATCCTACCATGGATGAGCTGAGTGATCTGAAAACGGTCGTCTCCGAGGCGGTAACCAATTGTATTATCCACGGATACAATAATGATCCTGCAGGCATTGTAACGATCAGGGCGAGCATCGACGGGGATTCAGTTACGCTGGTGATCGAGGATTCGGGTCAGGGAATTGAGGACCTGGAGCTTGCGCAGCAGCCGCTGTACACCTCCAAGCCGGAGCTGGAACGGTCTGGCATGGGCTTCACCATCATGGAAAACTTTATGGACGAGTTTGAAGTGACCAGCGAGCTGAACGGGGGAACGGTCATTCGGATGAAGAAAAGGATCGAATCCAAGAAAGCTTTATATAATTAGGTAGGGGTTGGGCCTATGAATGCTGAAATCAAGCGTGGTACTAACACTTATCTGGATGATGGGGAAGTCAAAAAACTGATTGCCTTAAGCCAGACGGGTGATAACAGCGCCCGTGACAAGCTGGTGAACAGCAACATCCGGCTGGTATGGTCTGTGGTGCAGCGTTTCATGAACCGCGGGTATGAACCGGAGGATTTGTTTCAGATCGGATGCATCGGCCTTCTGAAATCGGTGGACAAGTTTGATCTCAGCTATGATGTCAAATTTTCCACTTACGCCGTGCCTATGATCATTGGCGAAATTCAGCGCTTTCTCAGAGATGACGGAACGCTGAAGGTAAGCCGTTCCCTGAAGGAAATGGCCAACAAGGTCCGCAAAAAAAGGGATGAGCTCTCCAAGCAGCTGAACCGTCTGCCGACGATCAAGGAGGTTGCCGAAGAGCTCGGGGTGTCGCCGGAGGATGTCGTATTCGCCCAGGAAGCCAACAAACAGCCTACATCCATTCATGAAACCGTCTTTGAAAACGACGGCGACCCTATTACGCTCATGGACCAGATTGCGGACGATTCCCAGGAACGCTGGTTTGACAAGCTTGCTTTGAATGAAGCGATCGGGGGGCTGACCGAACGGGAACGGCTCATCGTATATCTTCGGTATTTCCGGGATCAGACCCAGTCCGAGGTTGCCAGCAGGCTTGGCATATCACAGGTTCAGGTATCGCGTCTCGAAAAAAAAATACTGCAGTCCATCAAGGACCAGATTGCCCAATAATACAAGCGCTGCAGTTAAATATTATATTTCCGAACATGTGCACACCCGCGGCTTGCCGCGGGTGTGCACATGTTTTTTTTTAATGGCTCAGGGTCATACGATTTTCTTCAGTTCTTTTACCAGCCTGTTCTTTAACTCTTCCAGTGTGTCGTTACTTGGCTTAACACTTTCTGAAAACATCATCTCTTTTGGCGTCCACCAATGTTAACACAGGAATTTTCCGCTTGGTACAGAGATTGTAGTAGAAACTATCACTATAACAATCCATGTACACGAAAAGAGCTATTGTGGTAAGGATAAAATCCGTCAGCTTCCTCATACTAACTTTAATGGACAGCTGAGGAGGGAAATAGAGCGAATGAATCATACTACACAGCATGAAGGAGATACAGAGGCTGTACAGCACCCGCCAACCGGGGAGAGCGGACACGGGGAGGATGCTGAGGCCCGCAAGCGGCATCAGGAGAAGGTTGAAAACGAAATCTCCAATAATGTCAAAGAATCCGTGCTGTATTGGCAGGAAGAGGATACGATTCCTGTCACAATGGAGGATATTAAGCAGACGCTGCAGGATACTGTGGGGCTTGGACAATCCTTTGATGTGATTCTGCGCGAAATGAACTTTGGGGGCAGAAAGGTAGGCATTTTCTTTATAAATGGATTTGCAAATTCCCTGCTTCTGTCCGAAGTGCTTGACCGGCTCAGTTATGTGACACCAAGTGACATATCATCCAATACTCTGGAGTCATACTTTGAACGTTTTATCCCGCACGTTCAGGTGGAGCTGGAGGACAAGATGTCTGCTGTCATTAATACAGTGCTGACCGGAGTGAGCGCTTTTTTTATCGAAGGAGAGCACAAGGCGATTCTCGTCGATACCCGTTCGTATCCCGTAAGAGGACCCGAGGAGCCGACCATTGAAAAAGTTGTGCGGGGAGCAAGAGACGGCTTCACGGAGACACTGATGACGAACATTGCGCTGGTCAGGCGGCGTCTGAGAGACCCGGGACTTAAATATGAAATCATGCAGGTTGGCCGCCGCACACGCACTGATGTATGCCTTGCTTATATTGATGATATTGCGGATAAAAAGCTGGTTGAATCGGTCAGAGCCAAAGTCAAAAAGATTGTCATTGACGGTATTCCGCTGGCTGACAAGCAGCTTGAGGAGGCGATGACCGACAAAAAATGGAACCCGTACCCGCTCGTGCGCTATTCGGAGCGCCCGGACGTGGTGGCTTCCCATTTGCTTGAGGGAAGGGTGGTTCTGTTTGTCGATACATCCCCCAGCGTTATGATTTTGCCAACGACCTTTTTCGATCTGTGCCAGCATGCGGAGGAAAACAGGCAGTCTCCGTTTATGGGAAGTTATTTGCGGTGGATCCGCTTTGCGGGCATTATTGCCTCGTTGTTCTTGCTTCCGCTCTGGATGCTCATGGTGATCAGCCCTGAGCTGAAGCCGCCTATGCTCGATTTTATCGGTCCTCAGAAGGCCGCAAAGCTGCCCCTGATCCTTCAGTTTCTGCTGATTGAGTTCGGGGTGGATCTGATGAGAATGGCGGCTGTACATACGCCGACACCTCTTGCCAGCGCCATGGGACTGATCGCAGCGATTCTGATCGGCGATGTTGCCGTCCAGACCGGACTGTTCGTTAATGAGGTGGTTCTGTATATGGCTATCGCGGCAATCGGGATGTTTGCAACGCCAAGCTATGAGCTGGGGCTGGCCAACCGTTTGATACGGCTGGTGCTGCTGGTGCTGGTGGCCGCCTTTAAAGTAAAAGGGTTTGTGATCGGCGTCACCGCCATTCTTGTGCTGCTTACGGTACACCGTTCCTACAATTCCTCGTATATGTGGCCCTTTATTCCTTTCAGCGCCAAGGGTATGCTGTCCATCCTTATCCGTAAATCGGTGATGGAGGATGAAAGGAGGCCGTCGTATAACAAGCCGCGCGATTCCACACGCATGCCGGAGCATCAAGGCGGCACCTGAAGGATAGGCTAAGATCAGGATGGTTTCCGCACAAAAATCCGTTGCCCGCTGCGCATTTTTTGCTATACTTATGTAAACATTCTTTGGAATTAGAGCTGTTCCAGAAAGAGAGGCCCCAGGAAATGTATTTACATGGTACCAGCAAAATCAATGCCAAAGGGCATTTGGAAATAGGCGGCTGTGATGCGACTGCGCTTGGCGAGCAGTTCGGCACACCGCTTTATGTTGTCGACGAGCAGTTGGTTCGCCGCCGCTGCCGTGAATTTATCGAAGCCTTCCGCGCGACGGGGCTTTCTTTTCAGGTAGCCTACGCAAGCAAAGCATTCTGCGTAGTGGCAATGTGCGCCCTTGCTGCAGAAGAAGGAATGTCCCTGGATGTAGTGTCGGACGGTGAGCTGTATACTGCTCTTCAAGCAGGGTTTCCCGTTGAGCGGATTCATTTCCACGGAAATAATAAAACGCCCGCCGAGCTGGAAATGGCACTGGATGCCAAGATCGGCTGCTTTGTTGTGGATAGTCTGACTGAGCTGCACCTGCTGCAGTCGCTTGCGGCTGAGCGGAAGATGCGGACCAATATTCTGCTGCGCGTGACGCCGGGCGTAGAAGCCCATACGCATGAATATATCTCTACAGGCCAGACTGATTCCAAATTCGGATTTGATATCGGCAACGGAGCCGCCATGGAGGCCGTTAAGCTGGCGCTTCAGCAAAGTCAGCTGAATCTGCTCGGCGTCCATTCCCATATCGGCTCCCAAATTTTCGAGGTGGACGGCTTCCAGGTAGCCGCTGAGCGTGTGGCTGCATTCACAAGGTCCGTAAAAGAAGAGCTCGGGGCGGAATTTAAGGTCATTAATCTTGGCGGCGGTTTCGGGATCCGTTATACGGACGAGGATACACCGCTGCCGCTGTCCCGTTACGTGGAAGCCATAGCCAAAGCGGTCAAAACCCATTTTGCAGGAATCAGCTCCACACTGCCGGAAATCTGGATTGAACCGGGCCGCAGCATTGTCGGTGATGCGGGCACCACGCTCTATACGGTCGGAAGCATTAAGGATATTCCCGGGGTGCGCAAATATGTTTCAGTCGATGGAGGCATGTCGGATAATCCGAGACCGGCCCTGTATCAGGCGAAATATGAGGCGATGCTGGCCAACCGCGCGCATGATCCGGCCGAGGAAACGGTATCCATCGCCGGCAAGGCCTGCGAGAGCGGCGATATGCTGATTTGGGATGTCGAGCTGCCGAAGGTGAAGAGCGGTGACCTGCTCGCTGTGGCATCCACTGGAGCTTATAACTACTCCATGGCAAGCAATTACAACCGGATTCGCCGTCCTGCCGTCGTGTTTACGACAAACGGCAAGGCAGATCTTGTCGTGCGCCGCGAGAGCTATGAAGACCTGGTGCGCAACGATCTGATCCCTGAGCGTGTGAGCAGCCGCACACTTGTGTAAAGAAAACAGAAGACTTTGCCAAGTGCGGGGATTCATAGTACACTGTAGTCTGATGTCTCTTCTGACAGCAGTCCGGACGGAGCATTAACATCCACCGGGCGCCAAATTTGATGGACGGGGTGTTCAATAAATGAAAAAGGGCAAAATCGTGCTTGAAAACGGCGGAGTTGTTGAGATTCAATTTCTCCCTGAAGAAGCTCCAAATACGGTAGCAAATTTTGAAAAGCTGGCAAACAGCGGGTTTTATAACGGTCTGAGCTTCCACCGTGTGATTCCGGGCTTCGTAGCCCAGGGCGGCTGTCCGGTCGGCAACGGCACAGGCGGTCCTGGCTACACCATCGATTGCGAAACAGCTACTAACACGACCAAACACGAAAAAGGCGCGCTCTCCATGGCGCATGCCGGACGCAACACGGGCGGCAGCCAGTTCTTTATCGTTTACGAGCCGCAACCGCATCTGGATGGTGTGCATACCGTTTTTGGCAAAGTGATCAGCGGCATGGAGCACATTGATGCCGTGAAGCAGGGTGACAAAATGAAGGAAGTTACGGTGTTTGAAGCGTAATATAAAATGAGTTTTAAGAGGCGATCTGTTCCCGGTACTCCATCGGGGATAGATCGCCTCGTTTGTTTTGGAAACATTAATTTTGAATAATGCAATAAACAGTGCTAAACTAAGGGTTAAAAATTATGGACTAGCATCCGATATAGGTGTAAAGGCATACGGCCTGAAACAACGGCGTTATTTGCATGAAATAAGAAAAATATGGAGAGGTGCCGCATGATTACCCTGGATACAAGTGAAATAATTGAAATAACAAAAAAGCAGATGGGCAAAGTGATGAACCTGTACCCGGTTGAGCTGAAATTCACCGACGATTTTGGCAGAGAAAGACCGGCGGCCGACCATAAATTCAGTCTTACCAATCAGCATTATTCCGCAAAAGTAATGGACTGCATCCTGGAAAATGAAGTGCGTCCCGTACTGATGTGTGAAATCATATATTTCCTGAAGTGTGAGTATATTGACGGGGTTATCGATCTTCGGCTGGATTATGATTTTCGTAAAAGCTCGGAGCATAACCCGGTGGCTACGGCTGTCGTTTCCTTTGATGATGATGTTGAACTGGAGAGAGAAGAGCTGGCGGATTTAATCGACCTGGCGCTGCAGATGAATGATAAGGTGTGGTTTGAGGAGCTTTCGCAAAAATATATGGAGCTTCAGGCATAATTGGCTTGATTAAAGTTAGACGGACAAGCGGCGGGTTCAGGATCTTGCCGCTTGCTTTTTGTGTTTCAAAGTGTTACGATTTGCTCAATTACAACCGACTTATGGAAATAATCGAATATCTATCCTTCGGGGCAGGGTGAAATTCCCTACCGGCGGTGATGACGCTTGATGGGCATGGTTCATATCAGGCGGCTCAGTCCGTGACCCGGATACTGCTTGCGACAAGCGGTTGATGGTGGACCTGGTGCGAATCCGGGACCGACAGTATAGTCTGGATGGGAGAAGGATCGTGGACGTGCGCACCAGTAATGGAGCGCTGACTTTCGCATACACATTTTCAAAATGTTCAGTCCGTCTAAAGCCATTTGCAGGCGTACGGAGGTTTGTTTTGTTGTAGCCTCTATAGTACATAGATCTGAACTTTTGATGCTTCGTGTTATGCCTATGAAAGCTGATTCACTCTGTAATCCCTGCCCCTGGCGATCTAATCGCCGGGGGTTTTTTTAATCGATAGACGCTTTTTTTACTGTTCTGAACATTCCGGTTGTAAGAATACGGGCCGATCATGGTCTTGCATCACAAGAAAGGAGGAAGAAGCCGTTGTTTACAGGTCTTATTGAAGAGGTGGGTATTCTCCGCAAGGCAACACGCAGCGGGGAAGCGATGGAGCTGGAGATTTCCGCCGCGGTGGTGCTTGAGGATCTCAAGATCGGCGACAGCGTGTCCGTAAACGGCGTATGCCTGACCGCAACCAAAATCGGCGAACGAAGCTTCACGGTGGATGTGATGCCCCAGACGTACCGGCACAGCAATTTAAGCGAGCTTCAGTCCGGCAACCCCCTGAATCTGGAGCG
Source organism: Paenibacillus jiangxiensis (assembly GCF_046098255.1). Lineage (NCBI taxonomy): Bacteria > Bacillati > Bacillota > Bacilli > Caryophanales > Paenibacillaceae > Paenibacillus > Paenibacillus jiangxiensis. The sequence continues at coordinate 74,423 of NZ_JBJURI010000012.1, read as the reverse complement.
GGCCATGGCGGCGGGCGGCAGGTTTGGCGGACATATCGTGCAGGGGCACGTGGATGGCACCGGCCGGATTGCCCGTATCACCCGGGACCAGAATGCAGTCGTATACGAGATCATTCCCGATGACGATGCGCTGTTCAAATATCTGGTGCCGAGAGGCTCTGTGACTATTGACGGAATCAGCCTCACGGTGGCTCAGCTTTATGATTCGTCCTTTGCTGTGTCCATTATTCCCCACACGCTGGAAGCGACGGCTTTGCGCGGCAAGCGGGCGGGGAATACTGTCAATATCGAATGCGATATTCTCGGTAAATATGTGGAGCATCTGCTGTTCTTCAACAGGAAAGATCGGCAGACACAAGCCCCAAAGCAGCTTGATCTTGAGTTTCTGGCCGAGCACGGGTTCTCCTGAGGCAAGCCCGGTATCAGCACTGTATAAACAAGGAGGGAAAAGACATGGGACAGGATATCGTTTTTGATTCGATTGAGGATGCCATAACCGATCTCAAGCAGGGCAAGATTGTGATCGTGGTGGATGACGAGGATCGTGAGAATGAAGGAGATTTTGTGGTGCTCGCAGACAAGGCAAGCCCCGAAGCGATCAACTTTATGATTACCCAGGGACGCGGTCTCGTATGTGTGGCTATTACACAGGAGCGGGCCGATGAGCTTGAGCTTAAGCCGATGGTGGCGCAGAATACGGATTTTCACGGCACGGCTTTCACCGTGTCAGTGGACCATGGTCAAACAACGACAGGTATTTCCGCTGTGGAGCGCTCCATGACGGCCAAGGCGCTCGTCGATCCAGCAGCGTCAGCAGGCGATTTCCGCAAACCGGGCCATATGTTTCCGCTGATCGCCAAGAAAGGCGGCGTATTAAGACGGGCAGGCCACACGGAAGCTGCCGTGGACCTCGCCAAGCTGAGCGGCGCTGCACCGGCTGGTGTAATCTGTGAAGTGATCAAGGAAGACGGTACGATGGCCCGGCTGCCGGACCTGGCGATCATCGCCGCCCAGCATGGTCTGAAGCTGATCAGCATTAAAAGTCTGATCAGCTACCGGATCGCCAGCGAACAGCTGGTAAAGCGGGAGGTGGCGGTGCGCATGCCAACCGATTTCGGAGTGTTTCAGGCCGTGGCCTATTCCAATGAGGTGGACAACAAGGAGCATGTAGCGCTTGTCAAGGGCGAGATTGATCCCTCGAAGCCCGTTCTGGTCCGGGTCCACTCCGAATGTCTCACGGGGGATGTGTTCCATTCGCACCGCTGTGACTGCGGGCCGCAATTCGCGGCTGCTTTAAGCCAAATTGAAGAAGAGGGCGCCGGCATTCTCCTTTATATGAGGCAGGAAGGCAGAGGCATCGGGTTGATAAATAAGCTGAAAGCCTATAAACTTCAGGAAGAAGGTCTTGATACGGTAGACGCCAATCTGAAGCTTGGTTTTTCGGCTGACCTGCGCGATTACGGCATTGGTGCCCAAATGCTCAGGGATTTAGGAGTGCGCCAAATCCGGCTGCTGACCAATAACCCCAGAAAGATAAAAGGGCTGGAGGGTTACGGTCTTGAAGTGGTCGAACGTGTGCCCATTCAAATTCCGGAGAACGAGGACAATTCGAATTATCTTCATACAAAACAGGTGAAGCTGGGGCATCTTCTTACGTTCGAAACGCTTGAGCAGAATGAGCGTTGATGTAGTCGGATAATACCTAAAACCAAACCAAACTCGGAAAGGCTGATGATCAGAATGGCGAATTATTTTGAAGGAAATCTTGTATCCTCCGGATTAAAATATGGTATTGTAGTTGGAAGATTCAATGAATTTATTACGAACAAGCTGCTGAGCGGAGCGCTTGATGCCCTGAAGCGGCACGGTGTTGCCGATGATGAGATTTCTGTAGCATGGGTGCCGGGAGCTTTTGAAATTCCTCTGATTGCCCAAAAAATGGCGGAAAGCGGAAAATTCGACGCCGTCATAACGCTCGGAACAGTCATCCGCGGCTCCACAACCCATTACGACTATGTGTGCAATGAGGTTGCCAAGGGTGTAGCGGCTATTAATCTCAAAACAGGCGTGCCGGTTATTTTCGGTATCGTCACCACGGAAAACATTGAACAGGCTATCGAACGCGCAGGAACGAAGGCTGGCAACAAAGGCTGGGATTCGGCGGTAGCCGCGATTGAAATGGTTAATTTGACAAAACAGTTCTGACTCGGGCTATCAGAAGCTCTGATATTCTGATACAATGCAGTTTGTGAATTTGGCGGGAGGAAAAATGCTTTGACGGTAGTAACTTATAAACTGGAAACGTTTGAGGGGCCGCTTGATTTGCTTCTGCATCTGATCGAAAAAGCCGAGATTGACATTCAGGATATACCGATCAGTGAAATCACGGATCAGTATATGGACTATATTCATACGATGCAGGAGCTGGAGCTGGACGTTACAAGCGAATTTCTGGTGATGGCGGCGACCCTTTTGTCGATCAAAAGCAAGCTGCTGCTTCCTAAGCCACCGGTCATCGACATGGACGAATATGACATGTACGAGGACGAGGATTACGATCCGCGCGAAGAGCTGGTGCAGAAGCTGATAGAATACCGTAAGTATAAGGGAATTGCCCGCCATCTCAGCGAAAAGGAATGGGAGCGCAGCCTGATCTTCAGCAAGGAGCCTGAGGATCTGAGCTCTTTTGCTCCAAGCGAGCCGGCTAACCCGGTGCAGGGGCTGCATACGGCAGATTTAATCGCTGCCTTTAAACGGGCTTTGCGCAGGGCCGAGCGGAGAACGACGGTGGCCCGGATCCATCGGGATGAAATCTCCGTAAAGGACCGGATACGGCAGGTCCTGACCGTGTTCGAGAAGGCTGGGTCGGGCAGCAGGCTGCTGTTCTCGCGGCTGATGCATGACGACATGCAGCGGCATGAGATCGTTGTGACCTTTCTCGCCATTCTGGAGCTGATGAAGATGAAGCAGATTGTATGTTATCAGGAGAGAGTTTTTGATGATATTGTGATGGAGTGGAGAGGGGATATACGTGTTGATGGATTATCCGACGCTGAAATCGATTATTGAGGGGCTGCTGTTTCTCGCGGGTGAAGAAGGTTTGACCGTGAAGCAAATTGCCGAAATTACCGAGCAGCGTCCTGAACTGGTCACGGATTGTCTTGAGGACATGAAGAACGACATGCAAAAGGAGGGGAGAGGGCTGCAAATGCTGAAATTGGCCGGCAGATATCAGCTCGCCACTCTTTCCGAGCATGCCCCTTATTTCGAGAAACTGGCTTATTCCCCGGCTCGTGTATCCCTTTCCCAGGCTGCTCTGGAAACGCTGGCGATTATTGCCTACCGGCAGCCCATCACCAGGGTCGAGATTGAGGAAATACGCGGAGTGAAATCTGAGCGTGCCATTCATACGCTTGTCAGCAAAGAATTGATCGAAGAGACAGGACGGGCAGACGCCATTGGCAGACCGATTCTTTATGGTACGACCAAAGCGTTTATGGAGTACTTTGGGCTCGGCAGCCTTGACGAGCTGCCACAGCCTGAGCTGTTTGAGGATGCGGATCAACTGGAGGAAGAAACGCAGCTTCTGTTCAGCAAGCTGGACGAGCAGCAGCAGCTGACCATTGATGATATGGAGAATAGAGAAGAATAAATTCATTTATGACAGGGATGCCCGAGCAGTGTTACGGCTGTGCGGAGTCCCTGTTTTGTTTTGCCCATAGAGCGGAGCTGCAACGAATGTTTTCCTCTTCCAAGGCTATACTAAACGACATAATGTACATCCAGATGTATGGACGGGGAAGGAGGTAAGCTGTGAAGCCGGCTGTGTGGATATGGATAGTTATTGCGGCTTTGATTTTTTTGGTTCTGGCCGTTCTGCTCTCCAGAATTAAGATTCGCGCCGAGGTGCTAAAACAGGCTAATAATGATTATGCCCGTTTGCAGATTCACATGCTTTATGGGCTCGTCCGCTTCCAATATGAACTGCCTTCCGTCGTGATCGACCGGTTCCGCAAGGGGATCTTGGTAAGGCTCGACAGATACGCGAACCTTGGGGAGGATAGAGCGGATAAGGAAGACGCCGTTGTTGACAAGAGCAAAATCGAGGAGCTGCTCAGCAATTACCGCCTTCTCCTTGAAAATACGGTCTTCCTGAAGCAGTGGGTAAATAAAACAGTCGCCCACTTGAGCCTCTCCCATCTGAAATGGGCAACCAAGCTAGGTGTACGGGATTGCTCGCAGACGGCTGTTTTGACCGGAGTTGTTTGGGCCCTAAAAAGCTCTGTCGTGGGTTGGACCACCGCTCATGTGCGATATGACTGCATACCGGCTTTATCTGTCATTCCTTCATGGGATGAACGGAATTATTTTTCCACGAATGTGGTATGCAGTGCCTCCATATCCATGGGTTATGTGATTCTTTCGCTGTTCAGGCTGCTGGCCAGCATTTTAAAAGTGCCAGGAGGCTTTAAAACATGGAAAAAAGTGTTCACCAGGGAACCGTCCGATCATATACCGGAACATTAAAACGGTACGACTCGGAAACGTTACATATTTTCGATACAAAAGCAAAAAAAATGGAGTCAGGCTGGTCTTGTTAAAGATCCGCCTTTTTTGTTTCCTCTTTGATGGAGGCCCGCAGATGCTTCATATCGGACATTGGCGGCCGTCCAAACCGGCGTGCATATTCCCGGCTGAACTGAGTAGGGCTTTCGTAACCGACACGAAATGCGGCTTCAGCGGCTTCCAGGTCTTCGGTAAGGAGCAGGCGCCGTGCTGCCTGCAGCCGGATGGCTTTTTGATACTGCAGCGGGCTCATGGCGGTTACTTTTTTAAACTGCTTATGCAGGGCAGAGGGACTCATGTTAACTTCCTTCGCCAATTCTTCAATCAGGAAAGGCTTGGCATAGTCACGGTTGATCATGTGAATCACCTTGGCGATGCGCTGCGCCTGAGTGCCAATCAGGGCGAATTGTCTGATGATCTCACCCTGCTCGCCTTGCATGACCCTATATAAAATTTCACGGATGATGAGCGGTGCAAGGGCCTCAATATCGCCGGGTGTATAGAGCAGTCTGACAAGCCGGATTACCGCTTCAAGCAGGGCGGGGTGAATGAGCTAGCTAAAATAAAACGAAAGAAGGAACCTGATATGATCAAAGACAAGGTCGTTGTCATTACTGGTGCAAGCAGTGGAATTGGTGAGGCGACAGCACTTCTTCTCGCCGAAAAAGGAGCCAAAATCGTTCTGGGAGCGCGCAGGGTGGAGCGTCTTGAAACACTTGCAGCCCGTATTGACGCGGTTGGCGGCGAAGCTGTCTATGCCCGTACAGATGTGAAGCAGCGTGAAGACCTGACCCATCTCGTCAAGCTGGCATGTGAACGATATGGTAAAGTGGACGTCCTCCTCAACAATGCCGGAATTGGGCCCATATCCCCTCTTGATGAACTCCGCGTGGAGGATTGGGAGGATATGATTGATGTCAACATAAAAGGTGTTCTGTATGGCATTGCGGCTGGGCTGTCGGTTTTTCGCAAGCAGGGCTTTGGACATTTCATCAACATTGCTTCTACGGCAGGACTTAAGACGACCCCGAACATGGCGGTCTACTCAGGCACCAAGTTTGCGGTGCGGGCGATCTCCGAAGGGCTGCGTCAAGAGGCTGGCGATAAACTGCGCGTTACTATTATTTCTCCCGGGTTCGTGAAAACGGATTTTGTAGAAGCAATTCCCAATCAGGAGATCAGGGGGGAGCTTGAGAGGTTCCGTGACAAGGAGGCGATTTCACCGGAAGCAATTGCCCGTGCGATTGTGTTCGCGATAGAGCAGCCTGCCGATGTGGATATTAACGAATTGATTGTGCGCCCGACTGCACAGGCATAACTTCTCCTGTTGAACGAATTAAATGGCTCCTCTCCAGAGAAAGACGGTAATCAACCCATAATTGAGCTACATAACTCAAATGCATTTGGGGATGATAAGTGAAGAAAAAAACCAAGCTTAACGACTGGAGGGAGCTTATATGTCCGATCATCCGATTCAAGGACTCATGCAAACGGCGATGGAGAATATTAAAGGCATGGTGGATGTCAACACCATCGTAGGGGAAGCGGTGGAAACGCCGGACGGAACCGTCATTTTGCCTATAAGCAGGGTAGGTTTCGGCTTTGCGGCAGGGGGCAGCGATTTTAACGTAATGGACGACGTAGCGGATCATTCAGGAACTTCCGGTGTGAAAGCCGGGCACCCGTTTGGCGGCGGTAGCGGGGGAGGCGTGTCCATTCAGCCGATCGCATTCCTCGTTGTCGGCCGTCAAGGAGTTCAGATCGTGCCACTTGATAATCAGACCCATCTGTTTGAGAAGATTATCGATTCCACGCCACAACTGATTGATAAAATCCAGACCATGATGGGACGGACGGGTGTGTCCGGAGCGACTGCAGCAGCCGGAATGACCGAAAACCAAATGCCGCCTCAAGTTCCAGTCAACAGCACGGATCGTAACACAACATCCTACCTGTAATCTGTATTGAGCCGATTTTTAATCCTTTCCGTACAAGCTTTCTCCGGGTCAGCCGGTGAATGTCTGAACGGGAAGGATTTTTCGGCTTTGCAAAGGACATACTTTCGACAGCAAGTACATAAAATGGTACAAGACCATTCGCGAACCGGAGGATTGCCATGTTAATACGTCACAGGATTGCCTCAATAAGCCTGCTCATATCCATCGTCCTTCTCTTCGAATCCGCAGCGGCCGCGGCCGCTCCGGAAGCAGAACTTCCGCCCGAGCCGGCCAATCACGCGGAAGCTGCAGCGCTGATCGATGTTTCTTCAGGACGTATATTGTATGAAAAAGAGGGCGACAAGCAAATGCGAATTGCCAGCCTGACCAAAATCATGACCGCCATCGTGGCTATAGAGCATGGCAGCCTTAAAGACAAGGTTAGCGTGTCCCGGAACGCTTTTGCCAAAGAAGGCTCCTCCCTGTTTTTGAAGCTGGGAGAGCAGATGAAGCTGGAAGATATGCTGTATGGACTGATGCTTCGTTCCGGCAACGACGCCGCCACAGCGATCGCCGAGCATGTCGGTGGTTCTGAGGAAGGATTTGTGTTTCTGATGAACGCCAAAGCTGAGCAGTTGGGGCTTGAGCATACCCATTTTGCCAATCCGCACGGTCTGGATGCAGAAGGCCATTATTCCACAGCCAATGATATGGCGAAGCTTACAGCATATGCGCTCCGGAATCCGGTGTTCCGGGAAATTGTCAAAACAGAAAACAAGAAGGCTCCCAATCCAAACGAGCAGTGGGACTATTCCTGGCATAACAAAAATAAGATGCTGCGGCTGTACGAGGGGGCTGACGGGGTGAAGACCGGCTATACGAAAAAAGCTTTTCGCTGTCTGGTCAGCTCAGCCACTCGGGACGGACGACAGCTTGCCGCCGTTACTTTGAACGACGGAGACGATTGGAATGATCATGGCCGGATGTTGGATTATGGCTTCCGTTATTATCCGATCGTGGAAGTCACGAGGAAAAACATGCCTCTAAGCGGGTATAATTTTGTCACAGGCGCTTCCTTCTCCTATCCGCTTGCCGAGGGGGAGGAACGTCTGCTGACCAAGAAGCTGGTACTGACCAAAACTGCGTCCGGAAGTATCACAACAGACCGGTCCTCCTTCGGCCTTCGCGGCAGAATTGACATGCTGCTTGACGGAAAGCTGATCGGCTCCGTGCCTGTGTACGAGAAGGGCAGTTATATTCCCCGGGCCAAAGAAACGCTTCCCGCTCCCGCGTCCGGCAAGGTGCGGGAGAGCTTGTGGAGGGACGCTTGGACTGAAGTGATGCAGCGCTTATTTTCTGCATAATGCGAACCTGCAGAAGAACTGAAAGGCGGTGAATCTCATCGTTAATTTGATTTGGATGGCCATGATTGTTGTTGGCGTCGGATTTGCGGCTGTGCAGGGAAAGATGGATGTTGTAACCAAGGCGGCCTTTGACGGGGCTGCCTCCGCTGTCACCGTATGCTTCGGCCTGATCAGCGTCCTGGTATTCTGGATGGGTATGATGAAGATCGCAGAGGATGCAGGACTTATGGAGAAGCTGTCCAGGATGCTTGCGCCAGTCATAGGCTTTCTGTTCCCGGATGTGCCGCGGAATCATCCGGCGATGGGTTATATTTTATCCAATATGAGCGCCAATCTGCTCGGACTGGGGAATGCGGCGACTCCCATGGGGCTTAAAGCGATGCAGGAGCTGCAGAAGCTTAATCCGGACAAACATACGGCCACTCCTGCCATGTGTACCCTGCTTGCTTTGAATACGGCCAGTATTACGCTCATACCGACAACACTCATTGCGATCCGGATGAATTACCATTCGGCACAGCCCGCTGAAATTGTCGGCACCACGCTTATAGCTACAGCCATTGCTACCTTTGCGGCGGTCGCCGCAGACCGCTGGTTCCGTAAACGGCTGCGGCGACAACCGCCTGTTCCAACACAGCCGACAGGCAAGTCTATGTGAAAGGGGAAGCCTCCATGCTCGAATTCATAAATCTGATTTCTGTCTGGGCCATTCCTATCATTCTGGCGTTCATTCCCCTTTACGCATATATGAGGAAGGTACCGGTCTACGAATCCTTTACAGAAGGAGCCAAGGACGGTTTCTCGACGGCCATCGGCATTATTCCCCCTCTGGTCGGCATGATGGTGGCGATCAGCGTTTTTCGGGCATCGGGAGCGCTTGATTTTATATTGGGCTGGTTTACGCCACTGTTCCGCTTATGGGATATTCCTCCTGAGGTGCTGCCGCTTGGTCTGCTCCGGCCGCTGACAGGCTCCGGCTCCCTTGCTTACACGACAGATTTAATTCGCATCTATGGCCCCGACTCCATGATCGGGCGCATGGCTTCCACCATTCAGGGCAGCACGGATACAACTTTATATGTTATCGCTGTTTATTTTGGAGCTGTCGGCATCCGCAACGGGCGGTATGCGCTGAAGGTCGGATTGTTTTCGGATTTTGTGGGTTTTGCGGCGGCGATTGCCGTATGTCTGCTCGTATTTTGAGCGCTGTCAAGCTCCTTCCGGATTTCAGCTTGTGATTTTGGGTCCTACTGGGTATCATTAGCATGAGGTGAAATCACGAACATGGAGAGATTACAGAAAATTCTTGCCCAGGCAGGCGTGGCGTCCCGGCGCAAATGCGAAGAGCTCATTCTTGCGGGCAAAGTGGAGGTTAACGGGGAGACCGTTACGGAGCTCGGCACGAAAGCGGACCCCGCTCAGGATATCATAACGGTAAACGGCAAGCCGATTAAAACGGAACAGAAAGTATACCTGATGATAAACAAGCCTAAAGGCGTCATTACGAGCGCTTCCGATCCGGAAGGGCGCAAAATTGTGTCAGATTATTTAAAGGGTATCAAAGAACGGGTTTACCCTGTAGGCAGACTGGATTATGACACTGAAGGGCTGCTGCTGCTGACCAATGACGGAGAATTCGCCAACCTGCTTACGCATCCGCGGCACCATGTGCCCAAAACGTATTTAGCGACCGTGAAAGGAGTTCCGCACGGAACGGAGCTGGACAAACTGAGGCAGGGGATTCAGCTTGAGGACGGAATGACCGCCCCGGCCGAAGTGGAGTACAAGGATGTGGATCCGGACGGCAAAGAATCCGTGATTCAGATCACCATCTATGAAGGCCGCAACCGTCAGGTCAGACGGATGTTTGAAGCGATTTCCCATCCGGTCATCCGGCTGAAGCGGATTGCCTTCGGGGATCTTCTTTTGCAAAATCTGAAGCGGGGACTGACCAGGCCGCTAACCAAAGACGAGGTAAACCGACTTACTCAGCTGGCTAAATCAGAAAAAAAGCGTCAGAGAACGAAGTAGCGTATTTTTGTGATAAAAAAGGCAGAACAGAGGCGAACAGCCTCTGTTTTCTTTTGAATTTGACCTAATCCCGGAAAATAGTACAATAGAGAAAGTGGTTTGTAAACTGCCCATGCAGGCATTTACCATAATAAGGGGTTGTTGGATATGTCGGAAGAAAATAACCGCATTCTGGTTGTTGATGATGAGGAACGGATCAGAAGGCTGCTGCGCATGTATCTTGAGAAAGAAGGCTACGCCATTGATGAGGCTGAGGATGGCGAGACCGCATTGCGTAAAGCGACAGCGAGCGATTACAGTATCATTTTGCTTGACGTCATGCTGCCAGGCATGGATGGGGTAGAGGTGTGCAGCCGATTGCGGCAGGTAAAAGCTACTCCCGTTCTTATGCTGACAGCGAAGGGTGAAGAAGCTAATCGTGTACAGGGCTTTGAGGTAGGCGCCGATGATTATGTCGTAAAGCCATTCAGCCCGCGCGAAGTCATCTTCCGGGTCAAGGCCATTTTGCGGAGATCATCGGAAACGGCGTTTTTAACGAAAGAGACGACGCCAAGCAACAGCATCGTTTTTCCTTATCTCGTGATTGAGAATGACGCCCACCGTGTAACGGCCGGAGGGAGGGAAGTCAGTCTTACGCCCAAGGAATATGAGCTGCTTCATTATTTGGCCATTTCACCTGATAAGGTGTTTTCCCGGGAAGAGCTGCTGAAAGATGTGTGGAATTATGAATTTTTCGGTGATTTACGAACCGTGGACACCCATGTTAAACGTCTGCGTGAAAAATTGAACAAAGTATCGCCGGAGGCGGCAGGCATGATCACAACCGTCTGGGGAGTAGGCTATAAACTGGAGGTCCCGAAATAAATTGAGCTTCTGGAGATCGCTCGTCGGCAAATTGTGGATCACGATCATATGCCTGGTCGGCTGTGTGCTTATTTTCCTGGGATTATTTTTGCTTCCTTATATTGATACCAATTTCGCCGCTGCGGAATCGTCGGACATTAAACGGTTATTTACGTACGCCTGCATTGTCGGTTTTCTATTGACGACGTTTTTCGCCCTGTTTTTATTCACCAAAATTACGCAGCCCATGCAGCAGCTCATTCAAGCGGCAGATGCGATCCGCAAGGGCCGGTATGATAGACGGGTATCGGTGGTCAGCAGCGATGAAATAGGCGCTCTGGCTACCACATTCAATCATATGGCCGCCGAAATGGAATCGACCGTCCGCAGCCTGAATGCGGAGAAGAACCACTTGTCCAGTGTGCTGCGCAGCATGACCGATGCTGTGCTTACCTTTAACCGTAACGGAGAAATTATACTGACCAACCCTCCCGGACAGCAGACCGTCGCCAGCTGGCGGGGAGTGAAATGGGAGGACGGCGGGAATGAGGAAGGGCGGTATGCTGTTCCCAAGCCGCTGCAGCCGCTGTTTGAGCAGGTGATGGAGAGCGGCGAGGATGCGGGGGCGAAGGTGCATGTGAAGCAAGGAGTGTGGTCCGTTCAGATGGCTCCTCTGTATACGGATGATATGATCCGGGGGGCGGTGGCCGTTCTGCGCGATGTAACCGAAGAGGAACGAATGGAAAAGGTACGCGCCGATTTCGTGGCCAATGTCTCTCACGAAATCCGTACGCCGCTGTCCATGATGCAGGGCTACAGTGAAGCATTGCTGGACGGTATGGCTGGTTCGCCGGAAGAAACAGAGGAATTGATCCAGGTTATCCATGACGAGTCGCTGCGGATGGGCAGGCTTGTTAAGGATTTGCTGGATTTGACGAGAATGGAGGCCGGACACATCGACATTGACCGCAGTCCGGTCCGGGTGGATGAGCTGATGGAACGTGTTCACCGCAAATTTGCCGTTCGTTCCAAAGAACGGGACCTGCTGCTTGAATACCGTATCACGGGTGCTCCCCTTCTGCTGCCTGCTGCGGACGAGGACAGGCTGGAGCAGGTGCTGACCAATCTGCTTGATAATGCGTTCAGACATACGCCGGGCGGCAAGCACATCTATATGCATGCCGGGCGGACTGCCGATGGAGAATCCATCATCATCCGTATTCGGGACGAGGGTGTGGGCATACCAAGCGAGGATTTGCCCTATATCTTCGAACGCTTCTATAAAGCGGATAAAGCGCGGGTACGTGGCGAGGAAAGCGGAACGGGGCTTGGCCTTGCGATTGTCCGTAATATCGTGGAGGCGCATCATGGCACCATTACCGCTGAGAGTGTCATCGGACAGGGCTCTGAGTTTACCATTACTCTGCCTGTGAAGTAAGAAAGACGCGGAAATAGATCTGAAAATGCCGAAATCCGATTTTTTTGTTGAAATTTAAAATAAAAAATTGTTCATCGTGGAACATGGCAGAATGAAAGATCCGTTGACCTGGAGAGGTTCTTTTGCGCTTGGGATGCGCTCCGAGAACGAAGCATCCCTACAATCGCTGTTGACCCTTCGGGCCAAAGGCGAACGCTTCGCTTTTTCGGGATTGCTTCGTCCTCTCCGCTGCTACGTGCTGCATATTCCCTCATGAGGGTCAAGTGGCCATTTCATTTGCCATTTGATTGGGGTAGTAGAAAAGGTCGAGAACCGATAGCTCCGGTTCTCGACCTTTAGTTAATGAAATAACAAACAACAACTACTCCAGCACGATCTCCTGAGCGGAATTCACATCAGACAGGCCGGCGAGCTCGATGAGCACTTGCTTAGGGACGGCTTTGTCCACGGTCAGCATCATGATGGCTTCGCCGCCGATCACTTTCCGGCCGACCTGCATCGATGCAATGTTGACATCATTTTGTCCGAGCAGGGTTCCGACGCGGCCGATAATGCCTGGCTTGTCATTGTGAGAGACCAGCACCTGATGAGCTTCCGGCGCGACATCGACCGGGAATTGGTCCAGTCTGACGATACGCTCGCCATAACCGGCAAGCAGGGTGCCTGCCACACGGCGTTCTTCACCGGGCTGGGTTTTCAGGGTAACGCTGATCAGGTTCGTAAAACCTTTGGTTGCGGGAGCCTTGGTCACCACAAAGCCGACATCTCGCGATTTGGCCAGATGCATCGAGTTGACGATATTCACATCGCTGCCCAGGTGGCGGCGCAGCACGCCCTTGAGGATATAACGTGTCAACGGCTGGGTGTCGTCCTCGGACAGGTCGCCGGCATACTCGATATGAATTTCGCGCACAGCCTGTGTGGTGATCTGGGCGGCAAAGCTGCCGAGCTTCTCACCGAGACTGAAATAAGGCTGCAGCTTGTTCATCACGCTAGGTGCGACAGGCGGCATGTTGACCGCATTTTTAAACGGCTCGTCTCGCAGGATATGAAGAACCTGTTCGGACACATCAATAGCTACATTTTCCTGTGCCTCCACCGTTGATGCGCCAAGGTGCGGAGTTACGATGATGTTCGGATGATTCAGGAATGGATGATCCTGAGCAGGCGGCTCGGATTCGAATACGTCAAATGCCGCACCGGCGACGATGCCTTCATTGATGGCCTCCACAAGCGCGAGTTCATCGATTACACCACCGCGCGCGCAGTTGATGATCCGCATTCCTTTTTTCATGACCTCAAACTGCGGTCTGGAGATCATATGGCGTGTCTCCGGTGTCAAAGGCGTGTGAACGGTAATGAAGTCGGCATTGCGGACAATATCATCAACACTCGCCAGCTTGACTCCTTGCTTCTCGGCACGCTCTTCAGTCAGGAAAGGATCATAGCCGAGAATGTTCATTCCGAACGCTTTGGCGCGCTTGGCCACCTCGCTGCCGATCCGACCCATGCCCAGAACGCCCAGCGTCTTGTTGCGCAGCTCGACCCCGAGGAAGGATTTGCGGTCCCAGGTGCCGCCGACCGTCTTCGCATAGGCCTGCGGAATATGGCGGGCCAGGGCCATCATCATGGCAAAGGTATGCTCGCACGTCGTGATGGTGTTGCCGTCCGGGGCGTTGATGACGATAATGCCGCGCTGAGTGGCGGCTTCCAGATCAATGTTATCGACCCCGACGCCGGCTCTGCCGATCACTTTAAGTCTGGTGCCTGCGGACATGATACGCTCGGTAACCTTCGTCTGGCTGCGGACAAGCAGCGCGTCGTACTCCCCGATGATGGCAACAAGCTCATCTTCGGTCAAGCCTGTGTTTTTATCCACTGTCACATCACTTGCGTCCATCAACTGCTGAATCCCCATGTCGCTGATCGGATCCGATACTAGCACTTTGTACATTTCGCGTTTCCTCCTCAAATGATATTGCTGTGAGATACATTGGCGCATTACAGTACCAAAGGATCGAAGGGCGGTTACCCGGCTGACGGCGCTGTAGATACGGCACGGGGATGCCAAGGCATTAAAAAAACTCCCAATCCGCATACTATATCCATAGTAAGGGACGAGAGTTATCGTGGTACCACCCTAATTCGCAGCCGTTTCGCAACGGACAGCCTTAACGGTCTGAATGACCTGAAGGATAACGGCCTTCCGCCGATTGCGCCTACTATTTTCAGCAGAAGCCGAAAATTTCGAAGCAATAACTCAGGAGCGCTAAAGGGATGCCGCCTGCCGCCGGTTTGCACCAATCCACCGGCTCTCTGAAAGAACCTGCAGCGCCTTCTCTCCGTCAAAGTCTATGCTTACAAATAAATTTTTTCATAATGTATCATGGCTTACATGAGCATGTCAATAGGCAAAAAGACTTGCCGCCTGAGGGCTCTGGAGTGCATGTCGGCACGACAGATCAGGTATAGCGATGCCTTGAATCATTATGGGAAATTGGCTATGATGCTAAATGAATAAATAGCAGAGGACCGAGAAGGAAATAATGAAAAAACTAAACCTGAAGAACATCAAGAAGCTGAGGCTCAGAAAAGCGGAAACGCAGGAGCTTAATGACCGTCTGCTGTTGTTCAATCTTTATCTCACCCAATTGCTGACCCTTGTGATCGGAGCGGTGTGGATTTTTTTACAGGGACGCAGCGTTCCTGCAGTGCTGGCTTTACCTCCAAGCATGGGCTTTTTATGGTGGGGGCTGGGCCTTGCCGCACTGATGCTGCTGGTTGATTTGCTGATTTCGTCTGTGATGCCGGAAGACGCCATGGACGACGGGGGAATCAATCGCATGCTGTTCCGCAACAGGCCGGTCTGGCATATCGTATGTATTGCAGCTGTTGTTGCCGTTTGTGAGGAGCTTCTCTTCAGGGGAGCGATCCAATACGCATTCGGTCCGTACTGGACGAGCATCATATTTGCCCTGATTCATATCCGCTACCTAAAGCATTGGATTCCGACCGGGTGGGTGTTTTTAAGCAGCTATGGCTTGGGTTACATCTATATACAGACCGGGAGCCTGTGGGCGCCGATCGTGTGCCATTTTGTTATAGACCTTATATCCGGCCTGGCGCTGCGTTTTCGGAGGGAGTCATGAACAAGGAACTAAGCAGAGTAGAAAAATACGGGAAACGCCGCAACAGGAAGCCGAAAAAAGCTCAAAAGGAAACAAAGCAGCAGCCAGCCAAGGCGGAAGCATACACTGCCGCTTATACGGACACGGTGCCTCTTACGGAAGAGGAAGCTGCCGGGGGGGAAGTGCATGTTTCCCGGACGGAGCTGTTTCCGTCACGACGCATCCGTGTAAGCAAGTGGTTTATGAACTTTTTGAGCATTTTATTCATACTTATCACAGCGGCGCTTCTTTGGTGGGGTATCGAGGGCGCCCCCCCATTGCGGGTCATTATGTCATCCTTGTCGAGCAAACCCTGATGCCTGAATACATTACAGAAAAACCCCGTCTCGTATAGAGCGGGGTTCTTTCGTTTGAAGATGTCAGTAAAAGCTGGCTGGTTCTTTGTACGACGATGGACGTTTTGCCAGACATTTGCAGATAAGCGTTATTCAGACGCCTCTGTGTCAATGCTGCCGGGGTCCACGAAGGAATATCCCTTCTGCTCGAGCTTGGTCAGCAGCTCGTCCAGCGTTTCCACGGTCCAGGGCAGCTCGTGCATCAGAATATTGCTTCCCGGATGAAGCTGATCCATCACATTCTTGATAATGGCCTGTTTTTTGTTCGGATCGCTTTTTTTCATGGTCCAGTCCAGGGAGCCGTTGGACCAGGTCATATACAGGAGGTTCTCCTCCTTGGCCACCTGATGTCCCACATCTCCGCCGGCTCCGTTGGGAGGACGGAAAAAGACCGGTGCAGTCCCAATGGTATCCTTCACCAGTTCCTGAACGTCTTTAACCTGTTTCCGCACCTTGGCTATCGGCTCATTTTTCAGGATAATGTGGTCATAACTGTGATTTCCGATCATGTGGCCCCGTTCAAAAATCTGCTTCAGCAGCTCGGGGTGCTCCTTAACCCTATACCCGTTCACAAAAAATATGGCCTTTGCTTTATGCTTATCGAGGGTATTCAGCAGGGAATCAACCATGGCCTGGTCTTTCGGTCCGTCATCGAAGGTCAGAAGCACGACTTTTTTCTCCGTGCCGTCTTCCTTGATGGGGACGATATTATAGGCGCTGTTCATCCGGTACAGCTTCTGAGGCTGTTCATCGGCGCCAGGAACAGCCTCGCTGCCGGTGCCTTCTTTTGTCGGCTTATCCTTCCCCTGTACGGGTGCTCCGCTGCCGGCAGATGCATCCGTTCCGGATGAGGGGGGTGTCTGCTCTGCCGCATCAGATTTGCTCGTTTCATTCCGGGCGGATGGCGGTGCAGAATCGGCCGGGGCAGGTGATTCCGCAGTGGAAGCGCAAGCCCCGAGCAAAAGGCTGGAGGTCAGCAGTACTGCTGCCGCTTTCATGCTCATGTGTGCATCACTCTTTCCTGTATTTATACCGCATGAGTTCCCTGGCTCCAGAGAACACTATGGACGATCTTATCACAAAAGGAGGTCCATATTGTGAAAACTTCTTCATTTTTTCTGGGTGTGCTTCTGGGAGCAGCCGCCACCTCGCTGATGTCCAGAAACGGCGGATCCGCTATGCTGGGCATGAACCGCAATGGAGGCAATGCCGGCAGGATGATGGAAAGGGCAAGACACAAACTGATGGATGCGGCTTTTCCCGGTATTGGGGGGACAGATCTGGGAGCTTCATTGACCAAGCAAGAAAAGCATGATGGGGACAAGGCCAAGAAAACAGGCTACTCCAGCAGCGAAAAAGCGGAAAACATTAAAATGCTGAAGGAGTTTATCCGCAACAGTCCTGATGTCAAGCGTGAGGTCGAGCAGATCCTTAAAGAAACTCATACAGCGGTACCGGGAATATAAACCGCATGCCTGTTAAAGAATCATTTCCGCGGCTTTTTTTCGGGCTGTGCAAATGATTCTTTTTTTGTCGTTTTTATTGCGTGCATTTGAGGGTATAAAATGATAACATATCTACATAGAACCATTTTCATCACAGGTGTCTTTGTTGCATCATATTCTGTTTATAATACTCGGTTGCAGAGGAGGATCCAGTATGAAAATAGAAAGATTAAGCCAGGACAAGATACGGATTTTCCTTACATTTGACGATCTGAGCGAGCGTGGCATACAGAGGGAGGACATGTGGCAGGAGATTCCGAAGGTGCATGAGCTGTTCACTGAAATGATGGATCAGGCATACAGCGAGCTCGGCTTTGACGCCACGGGTCCGTTAGCCGTTGAAGTATTCGCGCTTCCAGCTCAAGGCATGGTCGTTATCGTAACCCGGGGGAAATACGATCACCAGCAATACGTTTCGGGATCCGATGATGAGCTGCCTGAAGAAGTATATGAGATGGAGGTCACCCTTGAACAAAGTGATTCCATCATTTACGCCTTCAGCGATTTCGAGGTGCTAATTGAAGCGGCTCACATGCTCCGCAGCAATATTACGGAGGCAGGTAAGCTGTATCACTATAAAGGAAAATGGGTTCTATATCTGGAGCCGGAGGAAGTGGATGAAGACCGGCATGCCGCGCTCATTGCGGTGCTGGCAGAATTCGGGGAAGCCTCTTCCCTTACTCCGGCGGTGCTTGAAGAGTATGGCAAGCTGGTCATGGCTGAGAATGCAGTGGAAACCATCTGCTCGCATTTTGACAGCCGCGGCTAATCCGGTACTCCGGTAAGCTGCAGCAGAAGACCCTGACGGTCCGTTTGCTGCAGTATTATTGAACGACAGCCGGCCCTGGGACAAACGGGCCGGCTGCAGTTTTTTTTGGAGGGATGACGGTGCTCCTGTTATCGGTACTGGCGGCAGCGATTGCGCCGGGTATCGCTCTACTGACGTATATTTATCTCAAGGACAAATATGACTCCGAGCCGCTGCATATGGTAATCAAGGTGTTTCTGCTGGGCTTTCTCGTCGTGCTTCCGGTCATGATCTTTCAACGGGGGCTGACGATCTGGCTCGGCGACCATACGCTGCTTGCTTCCTTTGGCATATCGGCCGGGGTCGAAGAGTTTCTGAAGTGGTTTGTTGTGTATCACATCATTTATAATCATACAGAATTTGATGAGCCTTATGACGGGATCGTCTATGCCGCAGCCGTTTCGCTTGGATTTGCGACCGTAGAGAACCTGCTGTATGCCTGGGCTGGTTATTCATCCATCGGCACGCTGATCATCCGTTCGCTGCTGCCGGTGTCAGGGCACGCCATGTTCGGCATCATTATGGGCTATTATCTCGGCCGGGCCAAGTTCTCGACAGGCCGAAGCAGCAAGCTCTTTCTTGCGCTTTCGCTGCTGTTCCCGTGGTTTTGGCACGGTCTTTACGATATTATCCTGAATACGCTGACCCACGATTGGATCTGGTTCATTGTGCCTCTGATGCTGCTGCTCTGGTTTTTGGGCATGGGCAAACTCGCAAGAGCGAACAGCCGCTCCCCGTTCCGGTTGATTAAACCTGAGGAAGAGGTTAATTTGTAACAAAATTGGACACACTTGTCTGACATATGGGCTCTGAGCCTGATGACGGAGGTGTGTTTTTTTATGCGTGTTAAAGTAAGAATTTACTGCAAGCGGTGTGGAGAAAAGTTTGTGCTGCGCGGACGCAGAGAAACGGATCGGATTGAAACCGGATTCAAGCGCTGTCTGTGCGATAATGTGGATGAATTCATCATCGAAGAAGAGGCATTGTAGGCTGCCCAAAGCCCATGCATAAGAGTCCTGTCATCTTGTCACACTATGGTTAGTGTACCTGATGAAAGGAGACTCTCACGATGTATAAGCGAATAAGCGCTTTTTTGTTCCCTGTTGCAGCTGTTTTGCTGGTTGGAGCATTAGTATGGGGATATCAGGAGAATCAGGAGAAGAATTCGCTGCTGATCAAGGCGGAGAACCAGTATCAGCGCGCTTTTCATGATTTGTCATACCATATGGACCAGCTGCATTCCCAGCTTGGCAATGCCATTGCGGTGAATTCAACCTCTAAAGGAATGCATCGTAAAAGCCTGGTTAACGTATGGAGGCTCACAAGCGAAGCGCAGAATGAGGTCAACCAGCTCCCGCTGTCGCTGGCCTCGTTCAATCACGCGGAGGACCTGCTTTCACGGATGTCCAATTTTGCTTACCAGACCTCTGTCCGGGATTTGAGCAAGGAGCCGCTGAGCGAGAAGGAGCTGAAAAACCTCAAAGTGCTCTATGAAAATTCCAAGGACATTTCGAAGGATCTGCATGCAATGCAGAGCAAGGTGCTGGCCCACAACCTGCGCTGGATGGATGTGGAGTCGGCCATCGCCACAGAGAAGCAGCCTGCGGACAATACCATTATTGACGGCTTCAAGACGGTGGATAAAAAGGTGGAGCAGTACTCCGAGCTCGACTGGGGACCCTCCATTGCCAGTATGTATGATAAGCGGTCCGTTAAAATGCTAAATCTGAAGCCGACCTCGCCGCAGGATATCCGGGCAAAAGCGGCCAGGTTTGCCGCCTCCAGACCGGAAGAGGTGAAGGTCGTTGAAAACGGCAAGAATACAGAGTGGCCTTCCTACACCGCTGTTGTTAATGCAAAAAACGGCGGCGGAAAGAGCATGGATTTTACTCACAACGGCGGTCTGCTCATTTCCTACAGCGATCAGCGGCCTGTAGGCAAAAAAGCAACGGATCGCAAGCAGGCGATTACCAAGGCGAATTCCTTCCTTAGCCAGAAAGGCTATAAGGGAATGAAGCCTGTTGCTTATGATGAATACGATAATATGGCCAACATCACTTTTGCGCCGACCGAAGGGGATACGCTCATTTACCCGGAAAAAGTTACGGTCCGCTCGGCTCTGGACAATGGAGAAGTGATCGGTCTGCAGGCAAGCGATTATATCTATGAGCATCAAAATGCCGAGAAACCGCAGAAAGCAAAGCTGAGTCTGGCTCAAGCCCGCAAATTCCTCAATCCCGGTTTCAAGGAGATGTATCACCGGAAGGCCGTCATTGAAAATGAGCTGTCCAAGCACGTTCTCTGTTATGAATTCGGCGGTCGGATCAACGGCTCGGTGTACCGGATTTACATTAATGCGAATACGGGGGAAGAAGAGAAGATCGAGGAAGTCAAGGATGCGGATGACAATTTTACAAAGGATCAGCATAATAAACAGCGTGTAAGCTAGGCCTTTCATTCATTTCCGGCAGCCTCCTGATCGTTCAGGGGGCTGTTTATTTTGCAAGCCGTCCGTTTCGTGAAAAATTTCATCTGCCGGTAAAAAAGTCATGGTATAATGGCGGGGTTATATCAACGATGAAGATTATCGCAGGATGAGGATGGTGGCAGGGATGTTGCCCAAAATAACGGATATGCTGTTTTTTCAGTTGGCTTCTTCAGACGACAAGACGGAGACATTTGATTATAGATCCAGAATCATGGATATGAAAGAAGACAACTATCTGATCGAAATACCGATCCATGTGGAAACCGGAAAGATGAAGATGCTGCATCTCGGTGACGAGCTGTCCGTCGTGTATGTAAATGAGAATGGGCTGAGGCATTATTTTAATTCCCATGTTACCGGCTTTGGAAAAGACAGGGTGCAGTTGATTCATATTCGCAAGCCGCTGGAACATGAAATCACAAAGGTCCAGCGGCGCAGCTATTTACGGGTTCCGGCCTCACTGGAAATCGCAGTTCAGTCCAAGGAGCAAGCCGTTCATTTCCTGGCTCATACGATTGACGTAGGCGGGGGCGGCGTATCTTTTTACACCAGGCCCGACATTGCAATGCAGGCAGGCTGGATCCTCAAATGCTGGCTGCTGGTGCCTTACAGGAACGGCACAAGGGAGCACGTTAGCTTTGATGCGGAAATTGTGAGGGTCGTCGGGCAGGAGAACGGGACAAGCCAGATCATGGCGGCCTACAAAAAAATCCCGGACCATGAACGGCAGAAGGTCATCAGGTACTGCTTTGAACAGCAGCTGGAGCAGCGGTAGTAAAAATGAGCGGGTGGGGAGAGTAATTTTCCGGGATGGAGGAAAAATAAAAGCAAAAAACGGAAGGTGGCCCATTGAATAAGAACAATATGCGCCGGATTGCCCAGAAGTTGTATCGGCTTTTGCCGCTGGGATTGCTGGGTCTACTGGCGCTGCTAACCGTTGTTATGCTGTGCGCTCAACTGCTGCTTCACATCCCCGCTGCCGCGAGGCATATCTCGCCTATTTCCGACATGGAAGGATGGCCGCTTGACGCAAACGGGCTATAATCAAGCATTTCCTGTGACTTTTGACAGGTTTTTTCAAGAGGCCTGTTTTTGCATCATCGTGCTAGGTGTGGTATAATTTTCACGTCGCAGGCAATGCCTGCTTTTTTATTGAGGCTCAGGGTTGAGGAGGGTGCCCCGTTGGCAAGGCAGAGTACGGCATCGAACGGGAAAATCAACATCGCCATTGACGGGCCTGCCGGGGCAGGCAAAAGTACGGTTGCCCGCAGGGTAGCTGAAGCATTATCTTATGTATATGTGGACACTGGCGCCATGTACCGGGCAGCGACTTGGTATTTGATGAAACATAAGATTTCTCCGGAAAATGTCCGGGAAGTGCTTCAACATGTACCCAAAATGGTGATTGAATTAAAACCGGACCCGTCCGGGCAAAAGGTGATCTGCAACGGAGTGGATGTCACCGTGGAGATTCGTTCGCTGGACGTCACCGGCAACGTATCCAGGTATGCCAGTATCGCGGGTCTGCGGGAGCATTTAACGTCAGGCCAGCGCCGGATGGCGGAACGCAAGGGTGTAGTCATGGACGGCCGTGATATCGGTACGACCGTGCTGCCAGACGCAGAGTTGAAAGTATTCATGACCGCCAGCGTCAAGGAACGTGCTCTTCGCCGATTCAAAGAATTGCGGGAAGCGGCTGACATCACGCTGGAGCAGCTCGAACGCGATATTGCGGCTCGGGACAAATTGGACGAAGAAAGGGAAGTTTCGCCCCTTCGTCGCAGCGAAGATGCCATTATGCTGGATACGACGCATATGGGTATTGACGAGGTTGTCGATACGATCGTATCCTACTGCAAAACGGCGATAGGATGGGGAGATTAAGCAATGATTTATCAATTGTGCAGCGGAATTCTGCGCATACTGTACCGTTTCCTATTCAGACTGGAGGCGATCGGCAAGGAGAATGTGCCGGCCGAAGGTGGTGTGCTGCTTTGCTCCAATCATATCAGCAACCTTGATCCGCCCACTGTTGGTATCCTGCTGAACCGAAAGGTTCGCTTTATGGCCAAAGCCGAGCTTTTTGATGTTCCGGTCCTTGGACCGCTGATCGCGAAGCTTGGAGCTTTTCCGGTAAAGCGGGGCGGAGTGAGCAAGGAATCGATCAAGCTGGCCCTCACGATTTTACGTGATGGAGAGGTTATGGGCATATTTCCGGAAGGGTCGCGGAATGCCCAGGGAATGGGCAAGAAAGGGGCTGCAAGCTTTGCGCTTCGCAGCGGTGCCGCCGCCGTGCCTGTAGCGATCGTGGGCGACTATAAGCTGTTCCGGAAGACAAAGGTCATTTACGGAAAGCCGGTTGACCTGGAGCAGTACAAGGCGGCTGTGGAAGGCGATCCTTTGGAGCTGGCAACCGAAGGCATTATGTCCAGAATCCGCACGATGAAAGAGACCGGCCAGCCGACACAGAGCTGAGCTTGACAGTCTGGGCATGCATGAATGTTTTGAACTCTGCTACACGCAGGTTTGAATAAAGGTGTTTTTGAATTGAGGAGGGTATTGACATGTCGGAAGAAACAAGAAATCAAGAAGCTGCTGAAGCGGCAACTCAAGACGAGCTGGACCAAATGGTATCGCTCAAAAAAGGGGATACCGTCAAGGGGACAATCGTGAAGCTGGAAGATAACCAAGCGGTAGTAAGCATTGGATATAAATACGATGGTGTAATTCCAGTTCGCGAACTGTCTTCCGCTGAAGAAGAACCGCAGGTCGGACAAGAAATCGAAGCCAAGGTTGTAAGCATCAACGACAACAAAGAGCAGCTGGTTTTGTCCAAGCGTGCCATTGACAGCGAGAATGCATGGGAGAAGCTGCAGCAGCTTTTCGATAACCAGGATGTGTTCGAGGTTACCGTAACCGATGTTGTAAAAGGCGGCGTTGTAGCCGACGTAGGTGTGCGCGGATTCATTCCAGCTTCCATGGTGGAGCGTCATTTTGTCGAAGATTTCAGCGATTACAAAGGGCGTACATTACGCGTTAAGGTGAAAGAGCTGGACCGTGAAAACAACAAGGTCATTCTTTCCCAAAAAGACGTGCTGGAAGCTGAATATGAGGCGAACAAGCAAAAAGTGATGTCCGGGCTGCAGGAAGGCCAGGAGATTGTGGGTACAGTTCAGCGCCTGACCCAGTTTGGAGCCTTTGTTGATGTTGGCGGTGTAGACGGACTGGTTCACGTTTCCGAAATTGCCTGGACTCATGTTGACAAGCCTTCCGACGTCGTATCCGAAGGACAACAGGTTAAGGTGAAAGTACTCAAGGTTGATCCTGAAAAAGGAAAAATCAGCCTGAGCATGAAAGCAGCTCAACCAGGTCCGTGGGAAACCGCTGCAGGACAATTCAACAACGGAGATATTGTGACAGGCGTAGTAAGACGTCTCGTCAACTTCGGAGCCTTCGTTGAAATCGCACCAGGTGTAGAAGGACTGGTTCACATTTCCCAGATCTCGCACAAGCATATCGGAACTCCTCAGGAAGTGCTTGAAGAAGGACAAGAAGTGAAAGCGAAGATTCTGGAAATGAAT
This sequence comes from Paenibacillus jiangxiensis, assembly GCF_046098255.1. Taxonomy (NCBI): domain Bacteria; kingdom Bacillati; phylum Bacillota; class Bacilli; order Caryophanales; family Paenibacillaceae; genus Paenibacillus; species Paenibacillus jiangxiensis. Next base: position 50,339 of record NZ_JBJURI010000012.1, on the reverse strand, counting down.
CCGGCTGAGAAGCGTGTCAGCCTGAGCATCAAGGAAACGGAAGAAGCGCCTGCACCATCGCCTAGAGCTGAAAGATCTGAAAGATCGCGTGACCGCGCTCCTAGAGAGCAGTTGAACAACCCGAATGTGTCCTTGAACAATGAAGGCATGAGCGTTACTCTTGGAGAACGCTTTGGCGATAAGCTGAACAAGTTCAAGTGATTGGGCAAGCAGCAATATAACGCATGAACGTACACCATCGGCGGACCCAGAGGGTTCGCCGATTGTTGTTGCAAACATCATTTTTTTGCTATGATTAGGTAGCGAAAAATGGACAGGAGGAATGGCAATATGGCAAGACCCGTCGTGGCGATTGTAGGTCGTCCGAATGTCGGGAAGTCAACGATATTCAACCGGATCATCGGTGATCGTTTGGCCATTGTTGAGGACAAGCCCGGAATTACCCGTGACCGGATTTACGGTGTGGCCGAATGGAATGGCAAGCCTTTCAGCATCATCGATACCGGCGGCATCGAGATTGACGGAGAGGATGTCATTCTTAAATCCATCCGTATGCAGGCCGAGCTGGCCATTGAAGAAGCCGACGTCATCGTATTTATGTGTGATGCCAAAACAGGGGTCACACAGGCGGACGAGGAGGTCGCGCAAATTTTGTACCGTTCCGGCAAACCGGTCGTTGTGGCTGTGAACAAGGTTGACAATATTGAACGCAGCGATCTGATTTATGAATTTTATGCTTTCGGCTTCGGGGATCCGATCGGTGTTTCCGGCAGCCACGGAACCGGCATTGGCGACCTGCTGGATGCCATAACAGACAGCCTGCCTGAGCTGGAGGATGACGAATATGACGAAGACGTGATTCGCGTGGCGCTGATCGGGCGCCCGAATGTCGGCAAGTCTTCGCTTGTCAACGCGATCCTTGGCGAAGAGCGGGTCATCGTGAGCGACGTAGCCGGTACGACACGAGACGCGATTGATACGCCGTTTGAACGGGATGGGCAGCGTTATGTGCTAATCGACACGGCGGGTATGCGCAAGCGTGGAAAGGTGTATGAAACGACCGAGAAGTACAGTGTCATGCGCGCGATGCGCGCCATTGAGCGCGCTGATGTCGTATTGGTCGTGATCAACGGCGAAGAAGGCATTATCGAGCAGGATAAGCATATTGCCGGTTATGCTTATGAAGCAGGCAAGGCTTCCTTGTTCGTTGTCAACAAATGGGACGTCGTAGAGAAGGATGACAAGACGATGCGGCAGTTCGAAACGAAAATCCGTGATCATTTTCTCTTTATGACTTATGCCCCTGTAGTATTCCTTTCGGCCAAAACGAAACAGCGCCTGCACAAGCTGCTTCCCGTCGTTCAGCATGTATCGCAGCAGCATGCGATGAGAGTGCAGACACATCTGCTGAATGACGTAGTGTCCGATGCAGTTGCCATCAATCCTCCGCCTACGGATAAAGGGCGCAGACTGCGCATTAATTATGCGACACAGGTGGCGGTGAAGCCTCCGACGATGGTGGTGTTTGTCAATGATCCGGAATTGATGCACTTCTCCTATGAGAGATATCTGGAGAACAAAATTCGTGCCGCTTTCAATTTTGAGGGAACACCGATTCGCATATTTACCCGGCACAAGTCTGATGAAGGTTAGGGGAGAGCAGCTTGATTCTACAGATTGCAGCCGTAGTGCTCAGCTATCTTTTGGGCTCGGTCAGCTTTAGTGTTTTGATCGGACGTTTTATGAAGGGTGTAGATGTAAGGCAGCACGGCAGCGGCAATGCGGGGGCGACCAACACGCTGCGCGTTTTGGGCAAAGGTCCGGCTATTATGGTGCTGCTGCTTGATGTGTGCAAGGGCATTGCAGCCGTATGGCTCGGCTACTGGCTGGGAGGCGGTTCGCAATGGACTGCTGCCCTGGCCGGCATCGCCGCCATCGCCGGTCATAACTGGCCGCTCTATTTTCATTTCCGCGGTGGAAAGGGCATCGCCACGGCCATCGGTGTGCTTGCCACACTCTGCTTCTTCCCGGCGCTTATTGCCGGAATTATCGCTATTTTATCTATTGTAATTACACGTTACGTGTCGCTTGGCTCGTTAATTTTTGTCATTCTGACACCATGGATGATTCTTGTCCTGGGTTATTCGTGGCCGCTATTCTGGAGCAGCCTGATCATTTGCGTATTCGCTGTATGGAGGCATAGATCGAATATTCGCAAGCTGATTCAGGGCAAAGAGAACAGACTGGGCTCCAAGGGAGGAGATCGACTTGGCTGAGAAGGTTGCTGTACTGGTCGCCGGCAGCTGGGGAACGGCCCTTGCTTCGGTGCTGGCGAACAACGGGCATGAGGTGGCGATCTGGACCCGTAATGCGGGACAGGCCGAAGAGATCAATACACGGCACACGAACAGCCGGTATTTGCCCGGCGCAGAGCTGTCTCCCCGCATTGCAGCGGTCACGGAAATGAGCAAGGCGGCCGAGAATGCGAAAGCGGTCATTATTGTTGCTCCTTCTGCGGCCATGCGGCAGGTATGCGCGGATTTCAAGCCGTTCTACAGGGATGGTATGATCGTTGTGCATGCTACCAAGGGGTTTGAGACCGAGAGTCTGAAGCGGATGTCGACCGTGATCGCGGAGGAGCTCGGCTGCCCGGAAGGTCAAATTGTAGTGCTGTCCGGCCCCAGCCATGCGGAAGAGGTTGTCCGCAAATGCCCGACGACCGTTGTCGTTGCGTCTCAGGATGATCACGGCGCGGAGGCTGCCCGGGACCTGTTTATGAATTCCTACTTCAGGGTTTATACGAACCGTGACCAGGTTGGCGTGGAGCTGGCGGGGGCGCTCAAGAACATCATTGCCCTAGGAGCAGGCATGTCCGACGGTCTTGGTTTTGGCGATAACGCCAAAGCGGCCCTGCTGACACGCGGACTGGCCGAGATTACAAGAGCAGGCGTAGACATGGGGGCCAACCCGCTGACGTTTGCCGGGCTTGCGGGCATCGGAGACCTGGTCGTAACGGCCACAAGCAAGCACAGCAGAAATTGGCGCGCAGGCTCGCTGCTCGGCCAGGGGCAGCCATTGGATCAGGTGCTGGATGCGATGGGCATGGTGGTTGAGGGAATTCGGACAACGAAAGCCGCCTATGCCATGTCCCGCAAGCTGAACGTGCAAATGCCCATTGCGGAGCAGCTGTACAAGGTGTTGTTTGAACAGAAGGACGTACGCAGTGCGGTGGAGGCGCTCATGGGGCGTGATCCAAAAACGGAGATGGAAGTTATGCCTTTAAAAACATGGGAGCAATGGCATTCCTAGAATACTCACCTTTTACTTCCGGCATTCATACACTGAATGGAGCATTGCCGGAGGAGGGGAGACAGTGAGCAAGAATTTTCCTAAGGACGCACTGAACGCGATCAACAAAAAAAGCGGTAAATCGATATCCGAGAATGCCGTCAAAAAACTGGCCAGTACCGTGAAACCGGAGACATTGCAAAGTGAAGCAAAGCTTCGCCAGTTGATCAAACAAGTGTCCGCCATGGCCAATATCCCTGTGTCGGAAGATACAGTCAGGGACATTGTGTCTGCGGTCAAGAAAAGCGGCATGAATCCTTCCAGTCTGGAGGGGTTGATGAAGATGATGATTAAGAAATAAACGGCCGTTTTGTCTTTTCGTTCAGCCCGCAAACCGGACAGGTTTGTGGGCTTTTTTCCCAAGGCGATCGGCAAAGCGGGGAAAGGAGCAACGGCTTTGAACATCATAAAGGGGTCGGAACTGCTCCGTAATATACCGGTGCTTGCTGCAGCACTGCTTGATGTATCCAAGGCCTGGACAGGGCTTGGGCCGGTATGGCTGCTGGGAGGAAGCTGCTCCCTGCTGTTGCAGCAGGTGAAATTGGAACGGCAGCCGAATGATATTGATGTGTATGCCGACATTACTGCTGCCAAACAGCTGCACATGGCTGCTCCAGGTGCCCCGGAGGACGGGCAGGAGCTGAATTGCAGCGGCCCTTATACATCACTCCTTAGCCATTACCGGGTAGGCGTGCTGCGCCTTGAGCTGGTTGGGGGCTTTGAAATCATGGCTGGAGGCTCTATGTACAGGCTGGAGGTTGAGCATGTTCTGCAGGAGCATGCCCCGATTATGGAGCTGGAGGATAAGCAATTGCAGCTTACTCCGCTAAGCCATGAGCTCATGTTCAATCTGCTGCGGGACAGGCCTGACCGTTATGAAGCCATCGCACAGGTGATGAATGGTTGTCCGGACCTTCATGCACCACTGGTGAGCAGACTGCTGCAGACCAACGTCTGGTCAGACAGTCATTTAAGCCGGATGGCTGCTCTGCTGCCATGGACCGCTGATATCATTGCCGGGCAGCAAATCGAGGCCAAGGGAGGAAGACGGTATGAATCATGAAGTTGTGTTTCTTCCGGCCGGAAAGAAAACAGCTGTCCGCACCGGTACGACCGTGCTTGAAGCTGCTCGTAAAGCCGGTATTTACATACCGACCCGCTGTGCCGGCAAGGCATCATGCCTGATGTGCAAGATTACGGTGGATCCCGCAGATGCCGGAATGACTCTGCCGACGGTCGCGGAGGATCGCAAGCTTGGGCCCCTGCTGGCAAAGGGAACACGTCTGTCCTGCCAGGCCAGGGTCACAGGGAATACGAAAGTCACTGTGCCTGAAGACCCATTGAAGGCGGCTGTACGGCGGCAATTGGAACGGCAGGCCGAGGAGGATCTCTGGTAAACAACTGAAATTATAAACCATTGCAAAACCGCCAAGGGCGGTTTTTTGCATTTCCGGTAGGCATGGGCAGCCGGAAAGCAGCATATACATTGTGGTAACGGCCCGGGCATTCGAACAGGGATTCTTCCATTCCAGATGCAATAGAATAGATGCAGTCATATTCGTGAGGGCATATACATAATATGATACCAGTCCAAATTCATGTACGCGTGCAGACCGCTCACGCCGATTCGATCAGCACATGAACCGTGCCGGAATGCTCGGCGGCGGACGACTTCCGTGCTTGCTCTGCCGCAGCAGGGGATCAAATCTTCTGATTGAACACGAAGCGGATGCTCTTGCAGCATTGTTCCTTCGGAGACTTTTGAGGAGGGGATTTCATTGGAGAAAGTAGACATTTTTAAAGACATTGCCGAGCGCACCGGGGGAGATATTTATCTGGGAGTCGTCGGTGCAGTCCGCACGGGAAAATCCACATTCATCAAGCGTTTTATGGAAACCATTGTGCTTCCCAACATTACCAGCGAAGCTGAACGGCTGCGGGCCACCGATGAACTGCCGCAAAGTGCGGCCGGCAAAACGATCATGACGACAGAGCCGAAATTTGTACCAAACAATGCGGTGCAAATCAAGGTGGCCGAGGGGCTTGACGTGAATGTCAGACTGGTGGACTGTGTCGGATATGCCGTGGACGGCGCCAAAGGATATGAGGACGAAAACGGTCCCCGCATGATTTCGACGCCATGGTTCGAAGAGCCGATCCCTTTCCAGGAAGCGGCTGAAATCGGCACGCGCAAAGTAATTCAGGAGCACTCCACGCTGGGCGTGGTGGTGACGACTGACGGTACGATTGCGGAAATCCCGCGCAGTTCGTATGTAGAGGCTGAAGAGCGGGTCATTGAGGAGCTTAAGGAGGTCGGGAAGCCGTTTGTCATCGTGATTAACTCCACCCGGCCGCGCAGCGAGGAAGCGCTTGAGCTGCGCAATGAGCTTGCCGCCAAATATGATATTCCGGTGATGACACTCAGCGCCTCGACGATGACGGAAGAGGATGTTACCGGCGTGCTGAGAGAGGTGCTGTACGAATTTCCTGTTCACGAAGTCAATGTCAATCTGCCCAGCTGGGTTATGGTGCTGAATGAGCGGCACTGGCTGCGTACGAACTATGAAAATTCGGTCAGAGATACGGTCAAAGATATCCGCAGGCTGCGGGATGTGGACAGGGTGGTCGGCCAGTTCATGGAGTATGACTTTATTGAACGCGCCGGGCTCAGCGGTATGAATATGGGCCAGGGAGTGGCCGAAATAGACCTGTATGCGCCTGACGAGCTGTATGACCAAATCCTCGTGGAAGTGGTCGGGGTGGAAATCCGCGGCAAAGACCATCTGCTGCAGATGATGCAGGAGTTCGCCCATGCAAAGCGGGAATACGACCGGTTTGCGGAAGCGCTGGAAATGGTCAAGACGACTGGTTATGGTATAGCCGCTCCTTCGCTGGCTGAAATGGCGCTGGATGAACCGCAGCTGATCCGCCAGGGCTCCCGTTTCGGTGTCCGCCTGAAAGCGACGGCTCCATCAATCCACATGATCCGGGTGGATGTCGAATCCGAGTTCGCTCCGATCATCGGCACGGAGAAGCAAAGCGAAGAGTTGGTCCGTTATCTGATGCAGGATTTCGAGAACGATCCGATCAAGATTTGGGAATCCGACATCTTCGGCAGATCGCTTCATTCGATCGTAAGGGAAGGCATTCAGGGCAAAATTGCCATGATGCCGGACAATGCCCGCTACAAGCTGCAGGAAACCCTGGGTCGTATCATTAATGAAGGCTCCGGCGGCCTGATCGCCATCATCTTGTAATATATGCCCGTATATGAAAAACCGTGAAGAGTTGAACTCTTTGCGGTTTTTTTGTTTGCAGCTATTCGGTATACAAGCGTGACAAGAAAAATCATAAAACCTATTTACATAGTCGGTTTAACGCGCTATATTAATAATCAAATTTAAAAGGTTGTACATACTTGAGGGGGAACAGAGAGAATGAAATTGAAAGCATCCAAAACGATGTGGATGGTATCCGTACTGGCAGTCATGGCCCTATTTCTGAGCGCATGCGGTGTCCAGCTTCCGGAGCAGGAGGCGAAGGGCGGCCAGCAGAGTACCGCTGCAGCCGGTGGTGACCTGCGCGGCAAGCGGATTGCCCTGATCATGGAATTCAATACAGGAACTTTCTCGCAGCAATACGTACAGGGCGTGGAAGAGGAAGTGAAGAAGTTTGGCGGTACGCTTACAAAATTCGTAGCCGATAACGATAAAGCGAAGATGGCCTCCCTGGTTGAAAGCGCGGTTAACCAGCATTTTGACGCCATTTTGACAGACCATGGCGACTCGCTGCTCGAGCCGGGCTTGAAGAAAGCAGTGGAGCGCGGCATTCCGGTCGTCGTGTTTGACGCGGCAGTTAATGTGCCGGGGGCGACGGTCCTTTCCCAGGATGATCAAAAAATGGCGGAGCTTACGCTGGAACAGATGAAGAAAGATCTGAACGGCAAAGGAAAGATCGTAAAAATATGGGTCGCAGGATTTGCACCGATGGAAAGACGCCAGCAGTCTTATGCCAAGTTTATGGAGGAAAATCCCGGGATCGAGGAGATCGCCTCCTTTGGCAGCGCGCAAAATCCGGCCCTGGATACACAGGCCAAAATGGAAGCTGTCCTGAAGCAGTATCCGAAGGGTGAAATTACGGCGGTGTGGGCAGCCTGGGATGAATTTGCCAAAGGGGCTGCGCGGGCGATCCAGCAGGCCGGCAGAGATGAAATCAAGGTATATGGTATCGATATGAGCGACGAGGATTTGCAGATGATTCAGGATCCGGCCAGCCCATGGGTAGCTTCAGCAGCGGTCGATCCGACGGATATCGGACGTGTTCAGGTGCGTTATGCCTACCAGAAGCTGCATGGCGATGAACCGGAGGCTAACGTGGTGCTGGAGCCGGTTTATGTACACCGCGATTCCCTGCCTGACCAGCAAATTTCCACGGCTGAGCTTTCCCAGTATGTTAAGGGCTGGGGACAAAGCGAGCAGGGGAAGAAAGACTGGATGGCAGAATACGAAACGTCAAAGTAACTGGTCTGACAGTTCAAGAATGAACAGGAGGCGCGCTAAAGGCGCGCCTTTCCGTTGTGTGAGGAGGAAAATCCATGAATTCAGGTGCCTACAGGCTGGAAATGAGCGGCATCTGTAAATCCTTTGCGGGGGTGGCCGCGCTCCGTGATGTCGATCTTACCGTATCAGGCGGGGAAATTCATGCTTTGCTAGGAGCGAACGGGGCCGGCAAAAGCACCTTGATGAAAATTTTAGCAGGCGCATATAGCCCGGACAGCGGAAGCATCCATGCGAACGGCAGCGAGCTGCGAATCGGCTCCCCGGCGGAAGCCAAAAAAGCAGGTATCCATTGCGTGTACCAGGAGGTTGACTCTGCGCTTGTCCCCCAATTGACTGTTGCCGAAAATATTATGCTGGACACCCTTTCCACCCCAGGCGGAGGACTGTGGGCGGGAGGACCGCGCATGCGCCTTCAGGCAAGGGAAGCGTTGAACCGGCTGAAAGCGGACATCGATGTCCGTGCAAAAGTTGCGGATCTGACGCTTGCCGAAAAGCAGATGGTGCTGATCGCCCGCATTCTGATCCAAAAGGCAAATGTCATCATTTTTGACGAGCCGACGGCTCCGCTCAGCCAGGAAGAAACGAATCGTTTGTTTGAAACGGTCCATCAATTAAAGCGGGACGGTGTCGCCTGCATTTTGATCACACACCGGCTGCCCGAAGTAACGGAGCATTGCGACCGGGTAACGGTAATGCGGGACGGCACCCGCGTATTTACCGGTGAAGCGGCATCCATTGATGCGGCCGGTATCGTGACGCATATGCTTGGCAAAACGTTTGCCGAGGAATTCCCGAAGGTGGAGGCCGAGCAGGGTGAAATCGTAATTGAGACCCGTGCTCTCCGGCGCGGAACGAGAGTGCGTGGTGTGGATCTGTACGCCCGGAGCGGTGAAGTGTTAGCCATCGTGGGGCTGGTAGGCGCGGGCAAGACGGAGCTGTCCCGGCTGCTGACTGGAGCGGACAGGCCGGAAGGAGGGACTGTGCTTCTGCACGGCAAGGCCGTTCAAATGAAGCAGCCGGCGGACGGAGTGGCCCAGGGCATTGTCTCCGTTCCCGAAGAGAGGCGCAAGCAGGGAATTCTGATCGAGGAGTCCGTGGAACGCAACCTGAGCCTGCCGCTACTGGACAAGCTGAGCACGCTCGGTTTCGTCAACGGCAGAAGGGAGCGGGAACATGCCGAGCAGCTCGTATCTGCGCTGCGCATCAAGGCCGCCTCCGTCCGGCAGGAGGCCAAATACCTGAGCGGAGGCAACCAGCAAAAGATCGCCATCGGGAAATGGCTGAACTCCGGAGCGGAAGTATTCGTATTTGACGAGCCTACCAAGGGTGTCGATATCGGAGCCAAAAGTGATATTTTCCGTCTGATCGGCGAGCTTGCGGCAAAGGGGAAAGCCGTCATCTACCTGACGTGCGAGTTAGCGGAAGGGCTGGGAATCGGGGACCGCATCGCGGTCATGTATGACGGTGTTATCGTTAAAGAGTTTGCGCGCGGGGAAGCCGATCAGGAGAGGCTGCTGTTGTACGCAAGCGGTGGAGAGGATGTAAGACATGAAGGATAAATTGTTGAATTTGCTGTTCCGGTATGGGGCTGTAGTCGTCATTATAGGAGTAATCGCATACTTTTCGCTGACATTGCCATACTTTTTTACTTATGATAACCTGACCGATATTCTGGGTTCGATTGCGATCGTTACCTTTGTGGCCATCGGGGTGACCCTGTCGCTCATCGTGGATGGCTTTGATCTCTCCGTAGGCTCGACGGTCTCCCTTACAACCGTTGCTTCCGCCTCTCTCATGATCTGGTATGAGCAGCCGGTGTATATCGTGATTTTGGCATCGCTGGCCATCGGTGCTGTCATCGGGCTTGTGAATGCGTTTATGATCGTCAAGCTCAGGATTCCCGATCTGCTGGCTACTTTGGCTGTGATGTACATCGTCAGCGGGGTGCATAAGACCTATGCGCAGGGTTATACAATCTATAATCATATGCAGTTTCCGGACGGGACCAAAGCACCGGGTGAAATGCCAACCTCATTCCTACTGCTTGGCCAGGGCCGGTGGTTCGGGCTGCCGTTCTCTGTTGTGCTGCTGATCGCTGCGGTTATTCTTGTGCATGTCTTTTTGACGTATACCAGATACGGCCGGCAAATGTATGTCACCGGTGGTAACGAAGAGGCAGCCAGACTGTCCGGGATCAGGGTGAAGAAGGTACGGACGCTTGCCTATGTCGCTTCAGGGCTGTTTGCCGCCATTGCCGGCATTTTGTATGCTTCGCGCGTCGGCTCAGGACAGATTGATGCGGGCGCTCCGTTGCTGATGGAAGCGGTAGCCGCCGTATTTGTAGGATTTTCCGTGCTTGGGGCTGGCAAGCCGAACGTAATCGGCACCTTCGTGGGCTCCATTCTGATCGGTGTGCTCGTGAACGGCCTGACGATGATGAACGTGCAGTATTTCGCTCACGACATAATCAAGGGAATTGTGCTTGTTTTGGCGCTTTCCGTCACATTTTACGTGCTGAATCGCCGCCGGGCTTGAAATTGTTGCTGGCATGTATTACTATAAACCTTGTTCCGCGTCGGAAATGCCATGCATAGCGGGCAGGAACGGCGATGCTGATGAAAAATAAGCGGTTATACGTATATTTGATGGCAAAACGGAAAGAGATAATATTACTCTAAAAACATACTAGGTTCAGGAGGTGAATAGGCAATGAACAAAACAGACTTGATCAATCAGGTGTCCGAGAAAGCGGAGCTGTCCAAGAAGGATGCTACCAAAGCGGTTGACGCGATTTTCGACGCGATTTCCGAAGCTCTCCAATCCGGAGACAAGGTACAACTCGTCGGCTTCGGCAACTTTGAAGTCCGTGAACGTTCCGCACGTAAAGGACGCAACCCGCAAACTGGTGAAGAAATCGAAATCCCTGCGAGCAAAATCCCGGCTTTCAGACCAGGTAAAGCGCTCAAAGACGGAATTAAATAAGATTTCTTACATATTTCCATTGTTGCACGACAAGGCCGTGAATCCCATTCACGGCCTTTCGTTTTCAGATGTGAAAGTGAATTTTGAGCACCAGGTTGACAAAACAGGAGCGCTTCTGCATCATGAAGGTATTGAAATCGGGAGGGACTCGTTATGGAAGAAGGAACCGGCAGTGCCGATTATGTCGTGATTAAAGCCAAGAGCAGCGGATGCCAGGTGTTCGGTCTGACTCGTGGCCATGATACAAAGCTGCACCACTCTGAAAAGCTCGACAAAGGCGAGATTCTGATCGTGCAGTTCACGGAGCATACCTCCGGCATCAAGGTACGTGGCAAGGCTCTTGTCATGACAAAGCACGGCGTTATAGATACGGAAGAGTGAAAAAGCAGGCATAGCCTGCTTTTTTTCGTTGTACAATGTGGTATGAGGCCTTGTCTTGGACAAAATAAGCCGGCAAGGAGCGGAGGGGGCAACAAGTCATGAAACGGTTGACGGTTTTCGCCGGGGCGCTGCTGCTGACGGTTGGCGCGGCCGCGCTTCTTCCCGCCCTGCAGCAGCTCGACCATTTTGCAGGCAGAGCGGAATACACGAGGGCTGTGCTGCTGCCACAGCCGCGGATGGAGCTGAACGAATATAATCTGGTTGACCAGCTGAATGGGCTTTCGTTGAGTATGCCCATCGCCAAGGTGAGCTGGAAGGAGACGGTGTTGACTCTCGACTTGAAAATGCCGGAAACTGCGGCGGCCCCTTCAATGGTGTACGAAAATATAGCGGAAGCCGCAAGCTACTGTTTTTACGGGACGAGCAATGTGCAGCAGCTGCTGCTCAGAATCGTGGCGGAGGATCCCTGGACCGGAAAAAGGTATTTGCTTATTGCGGCGGACATCAGGCGTGATGAATGGCCGGCTGAGGCGCTGCGCGCGCTTCGAGGCTGGTCAGAGCCCGAATTGCCGGAAGAGCTGAAAAGCCAGTTCCGTATTTCGGATACGAAGTTGTGGCGTACTCGCTACCATGTCGAGCCGCCGGCCTGAAAAGGCAGACACAGGAAATCTTTAATGCTCCTTAAGTCGCTTGTCCACGTGATTTATGTTATAATAGGCGGTATTGCAATAAGTTAATTGGACAGTTTAGTAAAGGCTCGGAGGCTAAGGATGAAATCGTATCGCGTACCCCAATTGGCAAAAAAATATGTGGAATACGACATGATACTGCAGCACACGGACATGCCGTCATTTCCTGACAGCCGCGCCCGTCTGCTGTTTGCGTTCCTCAACCGGAGCGGCGAGCAGAAGAATGGCCGGGATGAATTGTACCCGCTTGCTACATCATTGGTACAAATGGGGCTTGATACCCATGATATGATCGATACCGCAAAGGAAATGCCCAGCCCGTCCAAAATGAGATCCAGGCAGCTCAAGGTGCTTGCCGGAGATTATTTTAGCGGGCGTTTTTACCAGCTGCTCGCCCAGGCCGGAAGTATCGATGCTGTCTCGATTCTGAGCAAAGCGGTCTGTGATGTGAATGAGAGCAAGATGAGCATGTACCGCAGCATGTGCAAGCTTCTCATGCCGCCTCAGGAATATTTGAACGGGATGGCGGTCGTGAAGAAGAGGCTTTTCCTTTCCTTCACTCCATGGATTGGCGAGTCTGACCGGAAGCTGTGGGAAAGCCTGCTCCAGGAATTCAGCCTGTGCGACACGCTGGCAGAGGAATTAACGAGGCTGGAAGCGGCCGAGCGTTCCAGATTCAGTTTTGCCTTCTGGAGGCTGCTGGAGAAAGGAACGGCGGAGGAGAAGGATCTGCTGCTGAATGAAACGCTTGACGGCAAGTCATGGCGCCAGCTGCTGCTGAAATACAAGGTAGGCGACTTGCTGCTGGACAAGCTGGATGCTGTGCTCGGACGGATTCGGGGAATTCTGTCGGAAGCGGACGACAGGGACCGGGAAGAGTTCGGACGGATGACAGAGCCCTTCCTGCGTCTCATCCATACGCCCGGGACTGCCGTAAGGGAAGGTTAGGTGAAATGAATGAAATCAGGTGAAGCCCGGCCGAAGGAACAGTTTGTGCATGAGGTATTTGAGAGTATCGCAGGCAAATACGACGTGATGAATGACATCCTGAGCCTGCGCAGGCACAAGGCGTGGCGCAGTTTTACGATGAAGAAGATGAATGTGCAAAAGGGAGATACCGCCATCGACCTTTGCTGCGGCACATGCGACTGGACGCTGGCGATGGCCCGTGCAAGTGAAACAGGGCACATCCACGGCCTTGATTTTAGCCAAAACATGCTTGAAGTCGGCAAGAAAAAAATCGGGCAGGAAGGAAGACAAAGCCAGATTACGCTCGTGCAGGGCAATGCCATGGAGCTGCCGTTTGCGGACAATACGTTTGATTATGCAACCATCGGCTTCGGCTTGCGCAATGTGCCGGATTTGCGGCGAGTCCTGCAGGAGATGCAGCGGGTCGTCAAGCCGGGCGGGCGGGTCGTCTGCCTGGAGCTGTCCAAGCCGACCTGGCAGCCGTTTAAAGGCATTTACTATTTTTATTTTGAACAGATTTTGCCGAGGCTTGGCAAATTGTTCGCCAAACGATATGAGCAGTACAAATGGCTCCCGGACTCGTTGGCGCTTTTTCCGGGAAGGGAGGAGCTGGCCGGCATTTTCCGGGAGACGGGACTGCAGAATGTAACGGCCTATTCCCTTACCGGGGGCATTGCAGCACTGCATATTGGAGTCAAGGAGAGTCAGCATGATTAGGAAAATCGTTGTTTTTTCGGAAATGATCAAGATCGAGCATACTTTATTTGCTCTTCCATTTGCTTTTATGGGGGCTATTCTCGGGTCCTTCATGGTCAATGGGGCGCTGCCTACCTGGGCGGAAATCGGCTGGATTCTGCTGGCCATGTTCGGGGCGCGCAGCGCCGCTTTCGGCTTTAACCGCATGATTGACCGGGTGATTGATGGCAAAAATCCCCGGACGGCATCCAGAGCGATTCCGGCGGGGCTGCTTAAGTCGTCGGAGGTTATCATTTTTATAATTGTCTGTCTCGCCCTTCTTTTCTGGGCGTCCTACCATTTGAACCCGCTCGCGCTTAAGCTGTTTCCAGTCGCACTTTTTATGCTTGTTTTTTACTCTTACACGAAGCGTTTCACGTGGCTTTGCCACATTGTGCTGGGCCTGACCCTCGGTCTTGCCCCGTTAGGGGGCTGGATCGCAGTAACGGGAAGATTTGATACGGCGGCTTTGGTGCTGTACATTACGATTGTATTCTGGACAGCCGGTTTTGATATTATTTACGCTTGTCAGGACGTTGATTTTGATCAAAAAGAAGGCGTATATTCCATTCCGGCCCGCTTTGGCGTGGCCAGAGCGCTGAAAATTGCCCGCGCGTTTCATGTGATTACGGCGATCGGGTTTATCCTGCTGTTCTTCGCGGCTGATCTGAGCTGGTGGTATTTGGCCGGAATGATAATTTCATATATCATACTGTTCTATGAGCACTATATTGTAACACCGAACGACCTCAGCCGTTTGCAGACCGCCTTTTTCAATATGAACAGCATTTTAAGCATCGTCGTTTTCGTGTTCACTCTTATTGATTTGGTGGTGCGCCATTACGTATGACTTATTATGCCGGGAAACGTATTGTCGTCGGAATTACAGGGGCCAGCGGCTCCATATACGGTGTAAGGCTTACAGAGGTTCTGCTGTCGATGGGCTTCGAGGTTCATCTCGTGGTGTCGAACGCAGGATGGCGGGTGCTGAAAGAAGAATTGGACTGGAATGTTACTGACCGGGAAGGCATACTGAACGACAAGTTCGGAGACCGTCCCGGTTCTCTTGTCTACCATCCGGTTACGGACATCGGGGCTACGATTGCCAGCGGCTCTTATTTGGCGGAGGGTATGATTATCATGCCCTGTTCTATGGGAACACTGTCTGCTGTAGCCCACGGTTCCTCGGACAATTTGATGGCCCGGGCGGCGGATGTCATGCTGAAGGAAGGGCGGCCGCTCGTGCTGGTCCCCCGGGAAACGCCGCTGCATGCGATCCATCTGGAAAATATGCTCAAGCTGGCGCAACTGGGCGTCAAAATCATACCGGCCATGCCGGCTTTCTATTTCAAGCCGCGCAGTCTGGAAGACATCGTGTTGTTTCTCGTGGGCAAAGTGCTTGACAGCCTTCGAATTGAACATCATCTGTTTACGAGATGGGGGGATACAAATGGAGACGGAGATCAGCCGCACCACACGGGTGGGTAAAATTAAATATACAAACGCCTGGCCCGTTTTTCATTATTTTCATCCGGAGCAGTTACAGCATTCTGTAGAAATGGTCACAGAAGTTCCGGCCTTGCTGAACCGGCGTATGCTGGACGGAGGTCTGGAGGTCAGCGCAATGTCTTCCTTCGCTTATGCGCAGGGCTCGGATCACTTTATGCTGCTGCCGGATCTGTCCGTCAGCGCGGACGGTCCCGTGAAATCGATTTTACTGTTTTCGCGCGAGCCGCTTGAAAAAGCGGTCAACGGCACCATCGCCCTGACCAATACATCCGCAACGTCGGTCAATTTGCTCAAAATTCTCGTTGAGAAATTTTTGAAGGGAAAACCGGAATACTTCACGTGCGAGCCGGATTTGACGGAAATGATGCAGCGTGCCGACGCCGGCTTGCTGATCGGAGACCATGCGATCAAGGCTTCCTGGGAGAACGAGGGGTATTATGTAACAGATCTCGGCCAGCTGTGGAAACAGTGGACCGGTTTCAGCATGACTTTTGCCGTCTGGGCTGTGCGCCGCGAGGCGGCCGCTTCCGATCCGGAGGCGATCAGCGAAATTGTACAAGCCTTCCGATCAAGCAAGGAGCGCAGCCGCAGCAACTTGACGCCGCTCATCAACCAGGCTGTGCGGGAAATCGGAGGCAGTGAGCATTATTGGCACGGATATTTTTCAAATTTATGTTATGATTTCGGAATGAGGCAGCAGCAGGGTCTTGAGTTGTACTTTAAATATGCTCATGAATTGGGCCTGCTGCAGCACGAGATTAAACTGCAAATCTGGAGTGACAATACGCTGACACGGGTGAAGGAATGAATCGATTGGAACTATTCGGGTTGCTGAAGAAGGATATGAACTTCATAGAGGATGAGCTGTACCGCAGCATCGACAGCCGGGAAGAATTGATTAACGATACTTCGCTGCACCTGCTCAAGGCAGGGGGCAAGCGGCTGCGGCCTGTATTTGTCCTGCTTGGCGGGAAGTTTGGGGAATATGATCTGCACAAGCTCAAGCGGGTCGCCGTCCCGCTTGAATTGATACACTCGGCCTCACTCGTTCATGATGATGTGATTGACGATGCCGAGACACGGCGCGGGCAGCCGACCGTAAAATCGAAATGGGACAACCGGATTGCAATGTATACCGGTGATTACATATATGCACGGGCGCTGAGTATTGTGGCAGAGCTCCCGAATCCAGCCATTCATCATGTGCTGTCCAAAGCGCTGGTACAGATGTCCATAGGCGAGATGGAGCAGATCCGCGACTTTTTTAATGTTGATCAGAGTGTGCGCAATTATCTTCTTCGTATCCGGCGCAAGACGGCATTGCTCATTGCGGTCAGCTGCGAGCTAGGGGCGATGGCGGCGGATGCCCCGGGGCACATAAGTTCCCTGCTCTATTCATTCGGCTACAATGTAGGAATGGCTTTTCAGATCCATGACGATATCCTGGATTTGCTGGGCACGGAAAAACAGATCGGAAAACCTCCAGGCAGCGATATGAGACAGGGAAATATTACGCTTCCCGTTATTTACGCCATGCAGCAGCCGGAATTGCGCGAAGCCCTGCTTGCGGAAATCAGTTTGATCCGGGAGTGTGAAGATAGGCATAGTCCGCGTGCAGCCATCGAGCTGATTAAAAAAAGTGATGGAATCGCTAAAGCGGAAAATCTTGCCGACCGATATATTAAGAAAGCTTTAGATTCACTTGATCTTCTGCCTGAGGTCAAAACCAAAAAAACGCTGCGCGACATTGCTCATTTCGTAACCCGCCGTTCCTACTGAGGATACCTATATGCTCCGGAAAAGGGCTCGGTGTGACAAAAATTCCTTAAACGTTTGCAAACTTTCTGTTAAAATATCGTTGATCTAGCCAAAACTGTATTTGCGATAGGGAGTGAGCCAATGGATCGTACGTTTTTGATGGTAAAACCTGACGGTGTTCAGCGCGGACTGATCGGCAGAATTATCAGCCGTCTGGAAGACAAAGGCTTCAAATTAACGGCCGCCAAGTTTGTGCAAGTCACCCGGGAGC
The DNA here is from genome assembly GCF_046098255.1 of Paenibacillus jiangxiensis. Taxonomy (NCBI): domain Bacteria; kingdom Bacillati; phylum Bacillota; class Bacilli; order Caryophanales; family Paenibacillaceae; genus Paenibacillus; species Paenibacillus jiangxiensis. The sequence continues at coordinate 33,138 of NZ_JBJURI010000012.1, read as the reverse complement.
AGGCCGAACGACACTATGAGGAGCATAAGGGAAAACCCTTTTTCGAAAATCTGGTCAATTTCATTACATCCGGACCGGTTCTCGCCATGGTTTGGGAGGGGGATGACATTATCACTCTTTCGCGCACTTTGATCGGCAAAACGTCGGTCAGTGAAGCGCTTCCCGGTACGATTCGGGGAGACTTTGCCGCGCACACCCCTTTTAACCTGATTCACGGTTCAGACTCGCCTCAAAGTGCCGAACGGGAGATTGCCAACTTTTTTGGTCCTGATGAAGAGGTTCAATACGATAAAAGCGTGGCGGCCTGGATCTAAGCAAAACTTATTGCACAAAGGAATGGTATCATGAGTGAGCTGGAACACGGTCAGCCGGACCCTGACTATAGCGCATTTATCCGCAGCATCAAAGACAGCACAGGCATTGATCTCGCACAATACAAGGAAGCGCAGATGAAGCGCCGGCTAACGACACTCCGCAACAAGAACGGGTTTACCAGCTTTGTTTCGTTTTATGACGCCATGATGAAGGAAAAGACGCTGTTTTATGAATTTCTGGACCGCATGACGATCAATGTATCGGAATTCTGGCGCAACCCCAATCGCTGGGAGGTGCTCAGGGATATTGTCCTTCCCGGCCTGCTGGCAAATAATCGCAAGCTGAAGCTGTGGAGCGCGGCATGCTCCACCGGCGAGGAGCCGTACAGTCTGGCGATGGTGCTTGACGGCAAAGGCATTCTGGGGGACTGCACCATTCTGGCATCGGATCTCGATGAAGGCGCCTTGGCCAAAGCCAAAGAGGGCAGATATCTGGAGCGTTCGCTGAAGGATGTGCCCAAGGACGTGGCCGACAAGTATTTCAAGCAAGACGGACAGATGTTCCGGGTCGATGAGCGGCTCAAGCGGGCGATCCGCTTCCAGAAGCAGAACCTGCTGCTGGACAAGTTCGAGAATGGGTATGATCTGATTATTTGCAGAAATGTCATGATCTATTTTACTGAAGAAGCAAAGCATCAGCTGTATCACAAGTTTGCGGCAAGCCTCCGTCCGGGAGGAGTGCTGTTCGTAGGCAGCACAGAGCAGATTTTCTCGCCGGGGCAGTATCATCTTGAAGCGACGGAGACGTTTTTTTACCGCAAAAAATCGTAATGCCGAATGCGAATCACGCCTCTTTTCCAGCAACTGGAGGGAGGGGTGATTTTTTTTGCATAACAAGTGCATTTCTTGTCAAAGTGCATACCCTGTACTATAATGAGTTAACGGATTTTAGCGATGCGCAGTTTAACAGTTTAAAGGGGGAACGCAGCATGAGTTTACGCTACTTAACAGCAGGGGAAACGCACGGACCCCAATTGACGGCTATTGTGGAGGGTCTGCCAAGCAATTTGCGCTTGAATTTTGAGGAAATTAATTTTCAGCTGCACAGACGCCAGAAAGGCTACGGCCGCGGACGCCGGATGCAGATTGAGACAGATACGGCCAATATCGTTGGTGGTGTACGGCACGGATATACTACAGGAGCGCCTGTCGCCATTGTCGTAGAGAACAAGGACTGGACGCACTGGCGGAACATTATGAACATTGAGCCGATCGAGGGCACTGATGAGGAGAAGCGGCGGGTGCATCGTCCGCGTCCCGGTCATGCGGACCTGAACGGCGGGTTGAAATACAATCTGAAGGATCTGCGCAATGTGCTGGAACGCTCAAGCGCCCGGGAAACGGCGATTCGTGTCGCCTGCGGTGCGCTGGCCCGCCAGCTGCTGGCCGAATTCGGGATCAAGGTGGCCGGACAGGTCATCCGTATCGGGGAAATCGAGGCTCCTTACAAGGAAATGCCGATTGACGAGCTGATCGCCGTAACCGAGGCATCTTCCGTTCGTGTAACCGATCCGGAGACTGAGAAGAAAATGGAAGCTTATATCGACGAGATCAAAAAGGAAGGAGATTCCGTCGGCGGCATCGTGGAATGCATTGTGGAAGGTGTGCCAATCGGCCTCGGCAGCCATGTGCAGTATGACCGCAAGCTGGATGGACGAATTGCCCAAGGGGTGATGTCCATCAACGCCTTCAAGGGTGTGGAAATCGGCATCGGCTTTGAAGCGGGCAAGCTGCGCGGCTCCCAGGTACATGACGAGATTCTGTATACAGAGGAGCGCGGTTATCACCGCCGGACGAACCGCCTCGGCGGCTTTGAAGGCGGTATGACGAACGGAATGCCGGTGGTCGTGCGCGGAGTCATGAAGCCGATTCCTACACTGTACAAACCGCTCCAGAGCGTGGATATAGACACAAAAGAAGCGTTCACGGCTCAGGTAGAACGTTCGGACGCCTGCGCTGTGCCGGCTGCCAGCGTGGTCATGGAGCATGTGGTCGCATGGGAAATTGCGAAGGCGCTGCTTGAGAAGTTCGGCGGGGATTCCATTGAGGAAATCCGTGCCAACATGGAAGCCTACCAGGCGCAGCTGGAAAGGTACTGACTATGGGCACATTGACTGTTGAGCTGGGCGAAAGATCCTACCCGATTTATATCGGGCAGGATCTGCTGGCGCAGGCGGGGGTCTATTTTGAACAGCGCGGACTATCCAAGAAGAGCCCTCATTTGATTATAAGCGACGGCAATTCGGCGCCGCTTTATTTGCACAAATTGACCGAGAGTCTCGCAAGTGCAGGGTACAAAATGCTTTCATTTATGGTGGAAGCGGGGGAAAAGTCCAAATCTTTGTCCGTGTATGAAGAGGTCATCACAGCCGCCATAGAAGGCGGTCTGGATAGAAGCTCCTCCATCATTGCGCTGGGCGGCGGGGTTGTCGGGGATCTTGCGGGTTTTGCAGCGGCAAGTTATATGCGCGGCATCCGCTTCGTACAGGTCCCGACCACGATTCTTGCCCATGACAGCAGTGTCGGCGGCAAAGTAGGCATTAACCATCCCCTGGCGAAAAATATGATTGGTGCTTTCCACCAGCCGGAGTTAGTTTTGTATGATGTGGATACTCTGCTTACGCTGCCTCCGCGTGAGGTATCCGCGGGCCTGGCGGAAATGCTCAAGCATGGCTTGATCTGGGATGCCGACTTTGCCCGCTGGTGCCAGAAAAATGCGGAAAGGCTGCTTGCGCTTGAGCCTGAAGTGCTGGAGTATGGACTGGAGATGGGCTGTGCGGTGAAAGCGAAGGTTGTATCCCAGGATGAGAAGGAGAACGGACTTCGCGCGATTTTGAATCTCGGGCATACCATCGGCCACGCGATCGAGGCGATTGCCGGTTATGGCACGTTTTTGCACGGTGAAGCGATTTCTATCGGCATGGTCGGCTCCGCCATGCTTGGCGTCCGTCTTGGCGCGGATCCGTCCCTTGTGCAAGAAACGAGAGCCATGCTGCAGTCGCTGCGCCTTCCGGTCGTTCTGCCCCATGAGCTGGAGACCGATGCCATAATGAGCGCGATGATGCATGACAAGAAGTTTAAAGAGGGCAGCATCACGTTTGTAGTGCCCCTTTCCATCGGACAGGTGGAGATTCGGAAGGACATTCCAGCCTCCCTTGTCAGGGAAATCGTGGAACAGCTGAAGGAGGAGGTGTAAGCCGTGTACAACCGAGGAATCCGCGGGGCGACAACCGTCACGCAAAATGATGAGCAGGAAATTCTTGAAGCTACCGCGCAGCTGCTGTCCGAGATTGTGAAGCGGAACGATCTGGACCCGGAATATATATCGAATATCTGGATTACGATGACTCAGGACCTGGATGCCACCTTTCCCGCCAAGGCAATCCGCCGACTGGAAGGCTGGGAACTGGTGCCGCTGATGTGTGCGGTCGAAATTGACGTCGAAGGCGGTCTGGCCAAGTGCATCCGGCTGCTGGTGCAGGTGAACACAGAAAAATCGCAGCATGAGATGAAGCATGTGTATTTGAACGGAGCCCAGGTGCTGCGTCCCGATTTGGCGGCTGCCTCCCGGTCGGATGTGTAACCAACTTCAAGGTTGCCAGATGCATGCAAATAGGATATAGTGGTTTCAGTAGATGAGCCAGAGTAGAGTGAGTTTGAGTTGAGATTGAGAAGAGTGCAGATTAGAGCCGAGTCCATATGCATAAGACAGAAAGAAACAGTGTGCTGTTTTGCCCTAGAGAGGAGCATAGGCATATTTTCTTTGGCGCAGGGAAAATTCTGCTTGCGAAAGCACGAGTTGCTCTGCAGCGGGAAGTTTCTTTCGTGTACACGGTATCTGGATACCGTACATATGGCAGCATTCTTATTATTTCAATGATGATCAAGCCTCTACCGGCCGGTAGAGGCTTTTTTGATTTTAGTTCATTCTGCTCCCAAACTTGAGAGGAAGTGAGCCCATGTTAACCCCGAATGTTGAACAAGTGATTTCCATGTCCGCTGAATTCAATCTGATTCCGGTATACAAGAAGGTACTTGCAGATATGGAAACACCGATCCGGATTTTCCGCCGCTGCGCGGACAGAGACAGAGCCTTTCTGCTGGAAAGCGTGGAAGGAGGGGCACAGTGGGCCCGCTATTCTTTTATCGGGACAGATCCTTTTCTTATGATTTCCGGCAAAAAGGGGCGGATTACCCTTGAACAGAACGGAGAGAAGCGGGTGCTGGAAGGGAAGCCGGTGGAATCCCTGAAAGCTCTGCTGCGCGGCTACCGCAGTCCGCGCCTTGAGGATATGCCACCTTTTACAGGCGGCGCCATCGGTTTTTTCGGTTATGATTTACTCCAATATTATGAGAAGCTGCCGGAGCATGCCGTCGACGACCTGAATATGGACGATATCCGCTTTATGTTCTGTGATCAGATTATCGTCTTTGATCATGTCAAGCAGCAGATGATGCTCGTGGGCAATGTCCATGTGCGCCAGGGAGCTTCAGATGAGGAGATCAGACTTGCCTACGCCGGGGTAGAGCGGAAGCTGGAGGTGATGGCCGAGCGGCTACGGGAACCGGTAGCGGGAGATTTTGGCGGTGCGGCCACCGTGCCTGGTGATGTTGAGCTTGGAGAAATCCACTCCAACCTGACAAAGGAGCAGTTCATCAGCAATGTAGAACAGGCGAAGGACTACATCCGGGCCGGGGATATTTTTCAGGTGGTGCTGTCCCAGCGTTTTCACATTGACACGGAGGTATCGCCGCTGCAGGTGTATCGGACCCTTCGTACCATGAATCCGTCGCCCTACATGTATTATTTGAAAATGGACGAAGAAATCATCGTGGGCACATCTCCCGAGGCCTTGGTGAAGGTGGAGAATGGGCGGGTCGAGACGAGACCGATCGCGGGTACGCGTCCGCGCGGGGCCAGTGAAGCCGAGGACCGGGCCTTGGCGGAGGAGCTGCTGCAGGATGAGAAGGAGCGGGCCGAGCATCTCATGCTCGTGGATTTGGGCCGCAATGATCTTGGCCGCGTCTCCGAGTTCGGGTCGGTTAAATGCGACTCGTTCATGGAAATTGAGCGTTATTCGCATGTGATGCATATCGTCTCCAACGTCTCCGGGCATCTGGCCGAGGATAAAGATTTCTTCGACGCCTTCCTGTCCTGTCTTCCTGCGGGGACGGTATCGGGAGCGCCGAAGCTGCGGGCGATGGAAATTATCGCCGAGCTTGAACGGGAAGCGCGCGGCGCGTATGCAGGCGCGATCGGCTATCTTGGCTTTTCCGGAAATATGGACTCCTGCATTACGATCCGGACAATCGTGTTCAGAAAAGGCCGTGCTTATGTCCAGGCCGGAGCAGGTATCGTCTGGGATTCTGTAGCGGAAAACGAGTATCAGGAGACGGTCAATAAAGCCAAAGCTATGCTGAAGGCGATCCGTACGGCAGAATCCATGTTCGCACAGCCGAAGCGGGACAGCGATGTCCTGAACCAGGATTATCTGTATAGCTCCCGATAATGAGCAGGATCGGCTGGCCATCAGAATTTTGTGGACGATAAGGAGGAAAACCAGTGGAACGACAGCATCTAATACAGGCAGGACTGAATCAGGTATTGCAGGGAGCGGATTTGTCCCGTTCAGAGGCGCGTGCTATCATGGAACGCATTATGACCGGCGAAGCGACACCGGCGCAAATCGGGGGTCTGCTGGCGGCGCTGCGTATGAAAGGCGAGACGGTTGAGGAAATTACGGGCTTTGCGGAGGCGATGCGCAGCTATGCAGGCAAGATAGCCGTCAGCGGCGAGCAACTGCTGGATACCTGCGGCACCGGGGGCTCGGGCATTCATAAATTCAATATTTCCACAATATCGGCCATCATTGCCGCTGCGGAATCGGTTCGGGTTGCCAAGCACGGCAACCGCTCCGCCAGTGGACGGGCGGGCAGCGCCGACGTGCTGGAGGCTTTGGGGGTCAATATACATTTGACCGGAGAGCAGGCGAGACACTGTCTGGACAGAATTGGAATCTGCTTCCTATTCGCGCAGGTGTATCATCCTTCCATGAAATACGCAGCCGCGCCGCGCCGTGAATTGGGGGTCCGCACCGTATTCAACATGCTGGGCCCGCTTACCAATCCGGCGGGGGCCGACCGCCAGCTGCTCGGCATCTATGATAACAGCAAGACGGAAGTCATCGCATCGGTGCTGAACCAGCTGGGATCCAAGCGCGCGCTGGTCGTCAGCAGCGCCGAGGGGCTGGACGAAATCAGCATTTCGGGATCGACAACGGTGTCCGAGCTGAAGGACGGAGCGGTAACAACTTATGAAATCACCCCTTCGGATTTGGGCCTGCGCAGCCATTCGCTTGAGCATGTGCTCGGCGGGGACGCCTCAGACAACGCGTACATCATCCGCAGAATTCTGAACGGCGAAAAGGGGCCTTACAGGGATGTCGTATTAGCAAATGCGGGCGCCTGCATCTATGTGGCAGGCAGGGCTTCTTCACTCCAGGAAGGAGTTCACCGAGCGGCAAAGGCGATTGATTCAGGCAGGGCGCTGGAGAAGCTGGATCAGTTAATTCAGGCAACGGGGGAATATGAATATGTATCTTGATAAAATTGTGGTCACGAAGCAAAAGGAAACTTCTGCGCTGAAAGAGCGTTTTTCCCTTCTTGAAGCGGAGCGTAAGATAGCGGATATGCCGCCGGCGCGCGGCTTCGAGGATGCGCTGGCCAATCGTCCCAAACGGGGGCTGGGGCTGATTGCTGAGGTGAAAAAGGCGTCTCCCTCCAAGGGACTGATCCGGCCTGACTTCGACCCGGTCCAGATCGCCCGTGCCTATGAGGCTGCGGGGGCGGACTGTATTTCGGTGCTGACGGATGTGGATTATTTTCAGGGAAGTCCTGATTATTTGCGGGAAATCAGACAGACGGTCGGACTTCCGCTGCTGCGGAAGGATTTCGTCATCGACGAAACACAAATTTACGAAGCCCGCCTCCTTGGAGCGGATGCCGTGTTGCTCATCGCCGCCATCCTGGATAAGGAGCGCATGCGCCGTTTCCTGAACGCTGCTCGTGAAACGGGGCTGGATGCGCTGGTGGAAGTGCATGACAGGGCGGAAATGGAAATGGTGCTTGAGCTTGGAGCAACCTTGATCGGTGTCAATAACCGTGATCTCAAGACGTTTGAGACGCGTCTGCAGACAACGGAGGAGCTGGCTGAGCTGGTCACAGAAGGCGTCACGCTGATCAGCGAGAGCGGCATTGCCGGTCCGCAGGATATTGAGTATCTGTACAGCAAAGGGGCAAAGGGCGTGCTTGTCGGTGAATATCTGATGCGGCAGCAGGACGTAGGCCAGGCCGTCCATCATTTGATGGAAGGCTGAATATAGCAAGATTTACGATGCGTGCAGGAAGAGAGGAGGGACAGCTCGGTGTCGGAAACAGCAGTAAAAATTTGTGGACTTCAAAGCGTTGAAGTGCTAAAATCGATGGTACATTTAAATATCGACTATATCGGATTTGTATTTGCGAAGAGCAAGCGCCGCATCGACCCGGAGCAGGCGGCTGAGCTTATAAAGGTGCTTGGGGATTGGAAAACGGACCGCCGCCCCCGCAGCGTTGGCGTGTTTGTCAACCCGGACATCGATCAGCTGCAGGAGGTCATGAACCTGGCTCCGCTGGATGTGATCCAGCTTCACGGCCAGGAAAGCCCTGCTTTCTGCGCTTCTGTCAAGGAACGGTTCGGAACATCGGTGATCAAGGCGCTTCCGGTTCAGGGAGGTGCTGATGATGCAGCAGCTGGTGCTGAGCGGCTGAACCCCTATGGAGGGTACGTTGATGCTTTCCTGCTGGACACCTATGATCCCCGCTACGGGGGAGGAACTGGCCACACCTTCGCCTGGGCGGCCATCCCTGCATATCAAGAGCGTGCGGGGAAGCACGGCATTCCTTTATTTATTGCAGGCGGTCTCACCCCCAACAACGCGGGCGATCTCATATCGGTCTATGGCCCGGAGGGACTCGACGTATCCAGTGGTGTGGAGACGGACGGTGTCAAAGACATAGCAAAAATTACAGCATTCGTGGAAAGGGTGAAGCGTCATGGCACAACTGCCTGATCATAACGGCCGTTTCGGCGTTTTCGGGGGACGATTCGTACCTGAGACACTGATGAACGCTCTGATCGAGCTGGAGGAATCCTACCGGAAATATGCGGACGATCCGGAATTTAATGAAGAGTTGAACTATCTGCTGAAGCAGTACTCCGGCAGGGAGACACCCCTTTATTATGCAGAGCGGCTCACGAAGCATCTGGGCGGAGCAAAAATATATCTGAAGCGCGAGGATTTGAACCATACGGGGGCGCACAAAATCAACAATGCGCTGGGTCAGGGACTGCTTGCCAAAAGAATAGGCAAGCATAAGGTCATCGCCGAGACAGGCGCGGGGCAGCACGGTGTTGCCACCGCTACGGTAGCCGCCTTGCTGGGATTGGAATGCAAGGTCTTCATGGGCGAGGAGGACACAGTCCGCCAGCAGCTGAACGTGTTCCGCATGAAGCTGCTCGGAGCGGAGGTGATCCCTGTAACCTCAGGGTCCAGAACGCTGAAAGATGCCGGTAACGAGGCGTTACGCTACTGGGTCAGCCATGTGCATGATACGTTCTACATTCTCGGTTCTGCGGTAGGTCCGCATCCGTACCCGATGATCGTCCGCAATTTCCAGCGTGTGATCGGGGACGAGACCCGGCGGCAGATTCTCGAGAGCGAAGGACGGCTGCCGGATGTCGTCGTCGCGGCCATTGGCGGCGGCAGCAACGCTATCGGCATGTTCTATCCTTTTATCGACGATAAGGAAGTGGCTCTGGTCGGTGTTGAAGCGGCGGGCAAGGGCATGGATACCGACCTGCATGCGGCAACGATGAGCAAGGGCACGCACGGCGTCTTCCAGGGCTCCATGAGCTATCTGCTGCAGGACGAGTACGGGCAGGTGCAGCCGGCTCATTCCATTTCGGCGGGCCTTGATTATCCGGGCGTCGGTCCGGAGCATTCTTACCTGAAGGATATTCAGCGGGCCAAATATGTGCCCATTACCGATGCCGAGGCGCTGGATGCACTGCAACTGCTGTGCAAAACGGAAGGCATACTGCCTGCCCTGGAGTCTTCCCATGCGGTGGCTGAAGTGGTCAAAATGGCTCCCGGCATGTCCAAGGATGATGTTATCGTGATCTGTCTGTCCGGACGTGGAGACAAGGACGTGGAGTCGATTATGAAATACACGGGAGGCGAGCAGTCGTGAACTTGATGGATGCAACGTTTAATCGCCTCCGTGAGGAAAAAAAGACGGCACTGATTCCCTTTTTGACGGTCGGCGATCCGGATGTGGAGACGACGGTGGATATCATCCGCGAGCTGGAGGAAGCCGGCGCGGATATGCTGGAGCTGGGCGTTCCGTACTCTGACCCGCTGGCGGACGGGCCGGTCATTCAGCGTGCCTCGGAGCGGGCTTTGAAGAACCGGATTACCATCCGCACCTGTCTGGAGGCGGCGGATAAGGCAAGGGAAGCCGGGGTGCAGATGCCTTTTATTCTCTTCACGTATTACAATCCGGTGCTGCAAATGGGAATGGAGACGTTCTTTGCCGCTTTGCAGCAGCATGGCATCAGCGGTATCATCATCCCTGACCTGCCGGTTGAAGAAGCCGAGGAGCTTGGACGGCTGGCGGAGCAGGCCGGCGTAAATCTCGTGCCGCTCGTCGCGCCGACCTCGGATACGCGCATCGAGCGGATTGTGCGGAACGCGCGCGGTTTTATATACTGCGTTTCCTCTCTGGGAGTAACGGGGGAAAGAGCTTCCTTTTTTGAAGGTGTAGAGCAGTTTATCGAAAGCGTAAAGCGCCATACGGATCTTCCTGTTGCTATCGGCTTCGGAATTTCCAACGGCGAACAGGTTAAGCGCTTCTCGCGGATTTGCGACGGCGTTGTTGTAGGCAGCGCGATTGTGCGCCAGGTGGAAGAGGCGATTCCGCTGTTGGAGGACCCTTCCCGCCGCCAGGAGGGATTGTTGCAAATTCGCAGCTTTGTGGCACAATTAAGGGCATAACCTATTTAGCAGACAAGGAGGCGAGGGCTGTGCAGCCTAAACCGCAAATTGGCAATTTGCCGGTGTACCAGCCAGGCAAACCGATCGAGGAGGTCAAGCGCGAGCTCGGATTGGATCAAGTCATCAAGCTGGCATCCAATGAAAATCCGTACGGGAGCTCTCCAGCAGTCAAGGAGGCCATTCAGGCGGAACTATCCAACTTGAGCCTCTATCCGGACGGAAGCGCCGTAGAGCTGACCAAGGCGCTCGCGCGTCATGCGGGCGTGCAGGAGGATCAGATTATTTTCGGCTGCGGCTCGGACGAGATCATCGCGCTGATTGCAAGAGCCTTCCTGATGCCTGGAGACGAGAATATTATGGCTGACCAGACCTTCTCGGTTTACAAAAGCAATGCGGATATTGAAGGCGCCGTCTCAGTCGAGGTTCCGCTTGTGGATGGGACGCATGATCTGAGCGCCATGCTCTCCCATGTCAATGACAAGACAAAAATAATCTGGGTATGCAATCCGAATAATCCGACAGGCACCATTGTATCGGAGGAAAAGCTGACCACTTTCCTGGACCGGGTTCCGGGTCATGTTATGGTTGTTCTGGATGAAGCCTATTTCGAATACGTTACAGACAACTCGTATCCGAACAGTATCCCGTTGCTGTCCAGATTCAGTAATCTGGTTGTGCTGCGCACCTTCTCCAAAATTTACGGCATCGCTTCCCTGCGGGTCGGCTATGGAATCGCCCAGCCGGAGGTAATTCGTCTGATTAACCAGGTGCGCGAGCCTTTCAACACGTCGCGGATCGGTCAGGCCGCTGCTGTTGCAGCGCTCGGGGATCAGGCCTTTGTGAAGGAATGCCAGGCCAAAAACGCCGCAGGCATTGAATATTTGCAAAAAGAATTCAAGAGACTGGGCCTTGCCGCTTTTCCGGCGCACGGGAACTTTATTTTGGTTGATGCCGGCCGGCCTTGCAAAGAAGTGTTCCAATCGCTTCTGCAAAAAGGGGTCATTGTTCGCGCAGGATTTGAGAAGTATCCGACCTACATACGCGTAACCGTCGGTTCCCAGTCACAGAACGAAATTTTCATCAGCGCGCTTGAACAGGTGCTGGGCCTGGAAAAGGCGCAGGTGCAGCCTTAATAACGCGGATAGGAACGATATTCATGAAAATTGCTATATTCGGGGTGGGCCTGATCGGAGGGTCGCTCGCGCTTTGCTTTAAAGGCAAACCGGGGATCTCGGTCGTGGGCCACGCCCATCTACCGGAATTATTGGAACCGATGGTCAGCCGCGGAGTCGTCGACTCCGCGACTTTGTCCGTCGAGGAAGCGGCGCTGGACGCCGATTTTATATTTTTGTGCGTGCCTGTAGGGCAGCTTGAGCACTACCTGCTGCTGCTGAGCAAGCTTCCGCTGAAAAAAGGCTGTATCATCAGCGATGTGGGAAGCACAAAGCAGTCCATTACCTCGCTCGCGAAGCAGATTCAATGGGACGGCGTATATTTTATCGGCGGGCATCCCATGGCAGGCTCGGAGCGCTCGGGCATTACGGCCGCGTCAGCCGTTTTATTCGAAAACGCCTATTATGTGCTGTCTCCGGCGGCAGGAGTTCCCGAAGGAGTATGCCATTCGCTTGAGAAGCTGCTGAAGTATACCGGTGCACAGGTTGTAAGGGTGGAGCCGGGAATGCATGACGATATTGTGGGGGCGATCAGCCATCTCCCGCATATTATCGCCGCTTCCCTGGTAAATCAGGTGCGCACGCATAATGAAGAGAACGGCCTCTACCGCGTGCTTGCCGCGGGCGGCTTCAGAGACATAACGCGCATTGCGTCCAGCGACCCGATTGTATGGCGCGATATTCTGCTCAGCAACCGCGATGTGCTGCTGAATCTGCTGCAGGAATGGAATCAGCAGATTGAGCGTTTTACCCGTCTGCTGGTGGAACGGGACGGGGAAGGCATCGCGGACGAGTTCAGGGCGGCCGGCGCGTTTCGCAGCGAGCTTCCTGAACGGCGCAAGGGAATGATCACTCCATTATTCGACCTGTATATCGATGTTCCGGACACGCCCGGCATTATCGGTCAAATCGCTACCCAGCTTGGCGATCACCGCATCAACCTCAGCAATATGCAGATTATCGAGAGCAGAGAGGATGTGCCGGGCATTCTGAGGCTGTCGTTCAGACAGGAAGAGGATTGGGAGAAAGCAAAGAAGCTGCTCAGCGAGCAGCGCTACCATGTGGTTGTTTAAACGAAGTGAAATAGCCGGACTGCAGCGCTTGCAGCTGCAGTCCGGCTGTTTTTTCATAAAAAAAGAAAACGCTTTAAAAAAACCGTTGACAAAATGAAAACGGATACATATACTTAAAGTACAGTATGGTTTCTCTCCACTCCTATCCTTTAACTGCACTACTTGCAACATAGTAGTAACCACTTGGGTTCTGGCCTGAGTGGTCTTTTTTTTATTTCAAATGGGTGAACCATTTTGGAACTTTTAGATTACAGCTAATATATGGTACAATGGGTGAGGTGAATTTTGAACATAGACGGAAGCTTTAATTTATTTGGCGCGTAGAGACAAGAGAGCGCAACTTTTATAAACCTGTTCGGTAATACATACTAAGAGAGTCGAACGGGGAAGAGGCACATGGGCGAGGAGGGTCTCACTCGGATGATGACGGATTCCCAGTTGATTCAGGAAATTAAGCAGGGGAATGTTGAATTATACTCACATTTAATGAGAAGGTATCAGCGGAAGATTCTGGCTTTCGTGTACCACATGTTAAAAAGCTCCGGGCTTGAAATGATGGCCGAGGATTTATGCTCGGAAACCTTTTACAAGGCATATCGCAGCCTTCACTCCTTTCGGGAAGTGGACGCTTCTTTCTCAACCTGGTTGTATACCATTGCGCGGAATACGGTGCTAAGCGAGCTGCGCAAGCAGCGCAGCGGCAGCGTGCCGCTCGAGGAAAGCGGGTATACGCCAATCGCTCCTCCGGATGCCATTCCGGAGCAGGCGATATTAAGGACGGAGCAGGTTGAAATGGTGCGTGAGGCGATCAAGAATCTGCCGGAAAAGCAGCGCTCCGCGTTAATTCTGCGGGAATATGACCAGCTGGATTACCAGGAGATTGCCAAGGTGCTCGGACAGACGGTGAGCGCCGTCAAGTCGCTTTTGTTCCGGGCCCGCTCAAGTGTAAAAAATCAGTTGGAACCTTATCTTTATGAGCCGCTATTTGAGGAAAGGGAAGGAATGAACAGCCGATGAAATGCAGAGAGGCTAAGGAATTGTTCGGTGTTTTGAATGATCTGCCCGAACAAGACCCGCGGCGCAAAATGGTGGAAGACCATAATGCGCACTGCGAGCGCTGTTCGGCGGAATGGTCGGGCTTGCAGCTAAGCCGCTCAGCTATGCTTCAAATTTCCGATGAGGTGACAGAAGAACAGGCGGAGAACGTCAACCGCCGGGTAATGGAGCGGATCTATGCAGAGTCACCCTGGCTTGTGCCGGGTGAAAACCGCCGCTCCCGTATCAGTCCGGCGTTGCGAAAAACCATTTCGGCTTGGATCGCTGGTTTCCTGGCCGTGTTTCTATGCAGTTTTTTGGTTTTGACGATGAGCAGCAGCCCGGCGGGGAAAAGCCATGGTCACGCTTCGATCGGAGCACAGCAATCAGGGATACTGCCGACGGGAGTGGCAGGGTCGGATTCTGTGTCTGATAGCTTTCAGGTGGTTATTCCGGAGCCGACATACGGTATTATGGAGCCGCTGATCGGAAATATTGTTCCGGCCTATCCGCAATATTGGATGGTATTGTCCTTTCTTGCGGTAGCTCTGGCGCTGCTGTCCATCGGATGGGTGCACCGGGTAAGAAGATAAAAGAGATAGACCCGCACCAAAGACTACAAGAAACGGGAACGTGAGGGAAGAGCATGCTGTTAGGATTGATCAGACATGGCTTGACGGATTGGAATGTGCTCGGGAGAATTCAGGGCCAGAGCGATATTCCTTTAAATGAGGAAGGCCGGAAGCAGGCAAGACTGCTCGGCGCCCGCCTGCAGCAGGAGTCGTATCAATGGGATGCGGTGGTGACGAGCGGTTTGTCCCGCGCGCGGGAGACGGGAGAAATTATCGCTTCCATGCTGGGGATCGAGCTGCTGGAGCCGGATGTCCGTCTGAATGAAAGGTCTTTCGGCCAGGTTGAGGGACTTACCCAGGCGGAGCGGGAAAGCAGATGGGGCGCAGACTGGCATCTGCTGGAGCTGGGCCAGGAAAATGAAGAGGCGATGCGACAGAGAGGGTTGGAATTTTTGAAGGCCGTGTGGGAAGAGAACCGTGACCGCAATTTGCTCGTGGTCTCCCACGGGGCTTTTCTTGCCCAGCTGTTCACAGCGCTCTATGAGGACAAGCATACCGAAAGAATCGGCAATCTTTCACTGACGATTCTGGAGAGGCAGGATATCGAATGGTCTCCTGTACTTTATAACTGCACCAAGCACCTTCTTTAAAGATAAATGGCAAACTGATTTTCTTTACAGGTGTTTGAATGATCGGGGGTGCCCCAAAGCGGATTTTTTCTGCTGCGGGGGCATCCCCTTTTTTTGGACTTCGGGTTTTATGGATAAATTTAGGTTTAGAAAGCCTGCAATCCGTCAAAGATGATTTTAGACAGCTCAAGAATTACCGGAGTTTGGCAGAAACCCATCAGAAGGGCGGCGGGGCGATGAACCCATGAATCTGGCGGATATGCTTACTTATGCCGACATCGGCCAACTGAATAGGATTGCCAGCCACTATGAATGCGAATGTAAACCGAACTCCAAGCATGAATTAATTCAAGGCATTCTCACAAAGCTGGGGCAGCGCGAATTTTTTGAACAGCAGGTGCGTACTTTGCCACTGCCGTACCGCAGGTTTCTGAACACGCTGCTTTTTGATGAACGGCCATATTTCAGCATGGAAGAGCTGATCGCGGCCGCCAGACACGCTCTGGATGATGATGCGGACATTACGCCGCGGGAAATCGTCACACGTCTTCGTAGCGCAGGCTGGCTGTTCAACGGCTCCACACATCATACCCGGTATCTGTTTCAGGTGCCTGCCGATTTAAAACAGCGTCTGAGTGAAGTGACCGGACAGCATATGCGGGAAATGATCGAAAGCACGGACGAGCCTGCGGTGTACAGAGACGAGGGGCATCTGCTCGGGGATGATTTAAAGCTGATGCTGCGCTTCATTGGCTCCCACGAGATTGTACTGAACCCGGAAGGCGTAATGTACCGCCGCAACCAGCAGCAACTGATGGAGCATCTGCATGTTGCTGAACCTCTGCTCGGTAAAGGAGGCTGGCGTTTCGGCTACGGGCGATTTTTCAAACACTACCCGGACCGTTTGGCCCTGCTGTATGATTACGCCTTTTACCGCAAGTGGATCGCTGAAGCAAACGGCCCCCTCGTATTGACGTCAAAAGGGGAGGAAGCGCTTGAAAGTCCGACAGAGGAAGAGCTGATACAGTTATTCAGGTTTTGGTTAAGACTGTATAAAGGGGCGGTTCCCAATATATCATCTCTCATATATTGGACCTCCGTTTGCGCAAAATCCTGGGTACCACAGCCTTCCTTGTTTGAACAAATCGGACCATTCATCAAGCCTTTTTACTACGACAGCCCTGAAGCCGTCTTTGATAAAAGAATCATCCGCATGCTCATGCATTTCGGGATGCTGCGCGTGGGTGAACACCCGGTAACCGGAACCGTTTTGCAGATGACGGCATGGGGCATGAAGACGGCGGGCTTCTGCAGCCCGTCAGGCGGGACAGGACAAAAGAAGGTTTGACAATGGTGCGGCACATTGCTAGAATCACACCCAAAACGAAAAGGGTGGATTCAATATGATCGCTTATCAGGGGAAATGGCCTTCGCTTCATCCGTCGGTTTATACCGCTGAAGGAGTACAAATTATCGGTGATGTTACGATCGGTGAGGATTGCTCGATATGGTTCAATGCCGTTCTGCGCGGTGATATGGCGCCAATTACGATTGGCGACCGCAGCAACATTCAGGATGGGGTCATCGGTCATGTCAATACCAACCAGCCGCTGATCGTGTCTGAGGACGTATCTGTCGGCCATGGAGCCATTATTCATGGCTGCTCTATCGGCAGGGGCACATTGATTGGAATGGGGGCTATTGTACTGAACGGCGCGGATATCGGTGAATATGCTTTAATAGGAGCAGGATCGCTGGTCACCGAAAATACCCGTATTCCTCCCTACACGCTTTCGGTGGGAACTCCGGCAAAAGTTGTAAGAGAATTAACGGAGTCCGATTTGAAGCGGATGTCTGACACGACGTTAAACTATGTGGCAAAAGGCAGAGAATATAAGAAAAACGTCTATCGACGTAATCCACAGAAGACAGACCGCGTTTAGCGGAAGTTTTTCTTGAGATATCAGGAGGCTTATTCCAGGAAGTTTATACTTTCTGATATCTTAAAAACACTTGAGAACCCTTGTTTGGAGGTGCATCCTATGGATAAAATGAAGGTTACTTATGAAGTCATGCTTGGTCTGTCGGCGGAGTTGGTGCTGGATGAAGCATTGCGCAAATACAAAAGCGATAAGCTGTACCGCGAAATTGACGAGGCGCTTGCTTCCAAGGATGAGGTAGCTTTCCGATCTCTTACGGATGAACTGAAAACGCTGACTTAATGGCCGCCGCAGCCATGTGCTTGCGATTCGGGGCCAGTCACAGTAAAATAAAGTGGTTATGAAACCTGATCGCTCATGCGGTTAGGTTTCTTTTGGTACATAGATCAATTCGTACACCGCTTGAGTGACTGGAGGCCTGATGTAATTTGTCCATAACCTTTTTGTGGAGCAGAGAGCTGCTGTTAAACCGCTATTTTTTGTGGCTGCTCTTCTGGTGCAATCTGTTGGGGACCGTGGGAGGTTATGTGTGGTACGATGACCAGCTTGCGTATACGTGGGAGCACTATCCTCATTGGCTGATTGTCTTCGTTCCCGACAGTCCCACAGCAAGCTTGTTTTTTACCATTGCTTTGCTGTTTCTGCTGTTCCCCCCTGTCAGCAGGGGCTGGACGGTTCTTAGACATTTGGTTGAGGGACTGGCTGTCGTAACCAGTGTAAAGTACGGGATTTGGGCTTCAGCCATCATCTTCGCCGGAGCGTCACAAGGGGGAACTATCGGTCCGCTTGATTGGATGCTTGTGGCTTCCCATACGATTATGGCGGTGGAAGCATTGGTATATATCCGCTTTTTTGCAGTGCGATCCGCAGGTTTGACCGTCGCTCTCTTGTGGACGCTGCTGAACGATCTGATGGATTATACCTATGGGATCAATCCCTGGCTGCCGCGCGAGCTGTTTGACGATGTGCCTGCCGTCCGCAATTTTACGGTAGCTCTTACCCTGGCCAGCGCTGCAGCCTGCTGGCTGGTAATGGCCCTGTCACGAAGGCGGGCCACCGGCAACTGACTTTCGGTAGCCGCTTCTCAGCTTTCAGTGCAAGTTCAAAAAGTCAGGTTTTCAGCACCGAGAAGGTTGAATAAAGCTAGGGACTGAGGAGCGGAGCGTACGTTTGGGTACGTGAGCACCTGAAATGTTTCCGCAGGAAACATGCTTCGGAAGCATCCGCTTAGGCCCGGCTGAATTCAAGATTCGATGTCGAGTCCGCTTCCTGATTTACTTCGTGATCAAAAGTTGACTTTTTGAATAACCTCTTTCAGTTCTAGGCTATCCGTCCGTGCCATACAGATAGGGTAGGAGGGATGTCCAATGAACGGTGTTGCCGGTACCATCCGGGCGCTGCTGTGTGCGGCGCTTCTGTTTGCCTTGCTCCCGCAGGCGGTTTACGGTGCGTATGAAGCGGCCCCGGCACAAACCGCCGATCAGAAACAGCAGCTTGCCCTTGATCAGGCAGCGGCTGCTTTGTATAAGCATGCCAAGGAAGGAAATATCATAGAAGTGCGCCGCCGTCTTGCAGAGGTCGTACAGCTGTTCGGCAGCGGAAACGTTCAGAAGGCCATGTCTGTGGAAGGTATTCATGCCTTTTCCGGAGCCATTCTGGACGTTCAGGAAGCAGTGAACGCAGCAGGAATGTCCCCTGAGGGCGTCATTCAAGCTGCCGCGGGCTTGCGGCTGGCGGCGGATGTGCTCGCCCATCCAAAGGAGCCGCTGTGGCAGCAGTATTACAAAATATTATATGAAGATTTAAAAGAAGCGGAGAACCAGTTCGCCAAAGGAAGCGCTTCAGGATTTGCCGCAGCTGTAGCAAGGCTGCAGGATCATTATGATACGATCAGGCCGGCTGTGATCATCAGCATGCCGCCGTCCTCCGTGAACAGGACCGATTCATGGTTATCCTTTGTTAAAGGAGCTGGCGGGAATCCCAACACCGACCCGGCTGCCGTAAAGTCCGCTCTTACCGCCGGACGCGAAACGCTGAACGTATTGTTCGGCCGCGAGAAGGATGCTGCCGCCTTTGGCCCGTTCATGCTGGCAGCGGATGATGAAGCTCTGGAGTGGCTGATCGGATGCGTTATTTTGGCAGCCCTGGTTTATGCCGCTATCCGGAAGTACCGTGGGGAGCACAGTTTTTTTCCGCCTGCCCGCTGAGTTGCGCGCCTGTTTAGGCTCAAAGGCGCATATTGAAAGAAAAGAGCAAGTATGGGTGGTCAGATGTCCACCCATGCTTTGCTCTTTTCTTTCGCTTTTGCTATATGGCACAAGGTGATTTTATCGCAGGAGCTTGGCAGATATGCACGCAGCAGCAGAGGGGACGAAGCGATTCCGGAAAAGCGTAGCGTTCGCCTTTGGCCCGAAGGGTCAACAGCGATTGGAGGAATGCTTCGTTCTCGGAGCGTCTACTCCTCACGAAAGCCCTCGCCATGAACGTCGTGCACGTCGTTGATAATGACAAAAGCTTTGGGATCGACGGATTTAACAATCTGATGAAGCCGGCGCATTTCCTGTCTGGATACAACGCAATAAGCCACATATTTGGCCTGTTTGGAATAAGCGCCGATGGCCGGGATGATCGTCACGCCCCGGTCCATGTCCCTCGTCACGATCTCTGCGATCTGTTGGGCGTAATCGCTGATGATCATGAAGGCCCTTGCCGAATATGCCCCCTCCTGAATAAAATCGATCATCTTGGAGGCGATAAACACTGCGACCAGAGTATAGAGGATTTTTTCCTTCGGGATATACAGCAGGGACAGGCCGATAATAAGAATATCGATGCCGAGAAGAATCTGTCCCATGCTCCAGCCGAATCTGCGGTTGAGGATTCGAGCAATGATGTCCGAACCCCCGGTGGTGCCGCCGAAGCGAAATACGATGCCAAGACCGGCTCCAAGCGTGACTCCGGCATAAAGCGCCGCCAGAATAAAATCATGCTCCGTGGCGAACGGTTCGATCCAGCCCGAATCAATCAGCTTTTCAAACAGCCACAGAAAAAAAGTTAAAGCCCCGATGCCGACACCTGTATATATAATCTGGCGTCCACCTAGTATTTTCCACCCAAGCAGGAATAAGGGGATATTCAACACGAGAGTGGAAAGTGAAGGCGGAATGGAGAAAGCGTAATTGAGCAGGACAGTGACGCCTGTTACGCCTCCTTCCATCAACTGGTTGGGAATAATAAAATAAAGCAAACCGAACGCATACACTGCGGTTCCCAGCAGGATTGGAATGATTTGTTTAAGTTGAAAGCCGAAATTAAACGTTTTCAATGTTACCCCTCGCAGCAATCGTAGTTTTTGTTTAGCATGAATCCCATTGGCAATCTTCCCCTAGTATACCTTGTTCCGAGACGATTAAAAAATATTTGTTTTCAAAGTTCCTTTACGATAACATATGAATAAACCTTCACAATAAAGGGGAAAGGCTTTTTATGGAAAAGACGCTTGCTGAGCTCCAGCGTGAAGTCGATCAATACATATCGCAATTCAAGGAAGGATACTTCAGCCCGTTGGCCATGCTGGCAAGAATGTCGGAGGAGGTCGGCGAACTGGCCCGTGAGGTCAATCATTCCTTCGGCGAGAAGCCCAAGAAGAAAGACGAGGCTGACAATTCCATTGAACTGGAGCTTGGGGATATTCTTTTTATTACCATCTGCTTTGCCAATTCACTGGGCATTGATCTGACGGAAGCCCATAACAAGATCATGCATAAATTCAATACGCGGGATGCAGACCGCTGGACCAGGAAGGACACCGATTAGGCAGTCCATACATATGCTGTACCAAACGGGGTATCGCACGGAGGTGCAGCATCTTGAAGGCGGAAGAATATGTCCAGAAAGCATATTTCAGTATCTTGAGCAACGATTTTGAAGAGGCTATCCGTTGGTTTGAGCAGGCAATCGCAGCCGAGCCCGACAATGCGGATTACCGCTACCGCTGCTCTATTACCTATGCGCGCAGCAGCCGCCTGGATCAGGCTTTGGAGCATGCAAAATATGCTGTCAAGCTGGCACCGGGACAGGATGAGTATAAGCTTCACCTGAACTCTCTTGAAGCCAAGCGTCTGACCGGGGAAGTGCGGAGAATGCTGTCCGGCGGCGGCACGCCAGAGGATCAGACGCGTGCAAAGGCGATAGATATGCTTCATGAAGCGGTAAAGCTGGATCCGCTGTGCGCGGATGCCTATGTTCTATTGGCCCTTGCGCATAGCGAGCTCAACCAGTTCGACGAGGCTCTGGCAGCCGTAGGGGAAGCGATAGATCTTTTGCCGCAGGAAGGGCAGCTTATAGAATTGCAGCTGGAGCTGCTGGGACGCAAAAAAAATTACCGGGATTCACAGAAATAGACTGCCATTTTCGCAGCATAAGGAGTTGTTTTCATGACTGATAAGATCAGAGTAGCAGTCGTTGGCGCCGGAGGAAGAATGGGCCGGGAGGTTCTGAAGCTGGTACTTCAGGATGAAGGGCTGGAGCTGGCTGCCGCCGTGAACCGTTCCCATACGGGAATGGATGCAGGTCTGCTGGTGGGTCTGCCGGAAGCGGGAATCAACATAACCGCAGACCTTGAAAGAGCTCTTAGGGAAAGCCAGTCCGATGTGATGGTGGACTTTACCGCACCTCAATCGGCGTATGCCCATACTGCGCTGGCCATCGAGCTTGGCGTCAGGCCGGTCATGGGGACCACTGGCTTTACGCCGGAGCAAATCGAAGAGCTGGACAAGCAGTGCCAGCTTCGCGGCATCGGCGGCCTGATTGCCCCCAATTTCTCGATCGGCGTCATCCTGATGATGAAGTTTGCTGCCCAGGCAGCCAAATTTTTTCCTCATCTGGAGATTATCGAGACTCATGGTGACCACAAGCTGGATGCGCCTTCCGGAACTGCGATCAAAACGGCGGAGCTGATTGCACAGAACCGTGAGGAGCTTCGCCAAGGCAATCCGGCCG
This sequence comes from Paenibacillus jiangxiensis, assembly GCF_046098255.1. NCBI lineage: Bacteria > Bacillati > Bacillota > Bacilli > Caryophanales > Paenibacillaceae > Paenibacillus > Paenibacillus jiangxiensis. The sequence continues at coordinate 11,248 of NZ_JBJURI010000012.1, read as the reverse complement.
AAGAAGAGACAATCGAGGGAGCGCGGGGCGGGTATTATCAAGGCTTCCGCATTCACAGTATGCGGCTGCCGGGCGTATTTGCCCAGCAGGAAGTCGTATTCGGCGGTTATGGGCAATGCCTCAAAATCCGTCACGACTCCTATGAACGTGCGGGTTATATGCCTGGTGTGAGGCTCGCAATTGAGAAAGTAATGGGCCATACGGGGCTTGTCTACGGATTTGAACACTTTATTGATTAAATTTTGGCAAAAGCGGAAGAAAAACAAATCGTACGCATACATCTGATTGGGGAGAGACGAATATGTTAAAAATATCATTCATTGCCCATGACCGCAAAAAGGACGAAATGGTGAACTTCGTAACCGCATACGAGCGTGTGTTCAAGGACCATCAGCTGTATTCGACCGGAACTACAGGGCAGCGGATTATGGAAGCTACAAACCTGAAAATTCACCGCTACATGTCAGGCCCGCTGGGCGGGGATCAGCAGATCGGCGCTATGGTGGCCCAGAATGATATGGACCTGA
>NZ_JBJURI010000012.1:0-10674 GCF_046098255.1 Paenibacillus jiangxiensis | reverse complement strand
ATCAGCGCCCTTCTCCGCTTGTGCGACGTACAGGGCATACCGCTTGCGACGAACATTGCTACGGCTGAAATATTGGTGAAGGCGCTCGACCGCGGCGATTTTGCCTGGCGGGAGCTGGTTCACAAATACAAGCCTGGCGTCCATGACGGTGAAATCAAATGAGTCTGGACATTCTTATATTCGGCGCACATGCGGATGATGCCGAAATCGGAATGGCCGGCACGATCGCTAAGCATGCCGCGGCCGGACTGAAGGTCGGAATATGCGACCTGACCCGGGCCGAAATGTCCTCCAACGGTACGGTGGAAAGGCGTGCCGCGGAAGCGGAAGCCGCCTCCGCCGTGCTCGGTCTGTCCGCGCGCACCAATTTGGGGCTCCCGGACCGTGGGCTGTACATCACGCCGGAGAATGTGGCCGCCGTGACCGCGGAAATACGCCGCCATGCTCCGAAGATTGTATTTGCGCCGTACTGGGAGGATCGCCATCCGGATCATGTGATGTGCAGCAGGCTGGTGGAGGAAGCGGTGTTCAACGCAAAACTGCGCCGCTACATGCCGGAGCTGCCACCTGTCCGTGTGGATCAGCTCTACTTTTATTTTATTAATGATCTGGGCCGGGCTGATCTAATCGTGGATATAACCGGGTATTATAATATTAAGGAAAAGGCGCTTGGCTGTTACAGCTCACAATTTGAGCAGGGGGCTGCGGGAGCCGATGTGGTATCCACCCCTCTCAATCAAGGATACATAGAACGGGTCAAGGCCCGCGATTCCCTGCTGGGACAGCGGAGTCTGATTCCGTTTGCCGAGGGATTTGCGGTGAAGTCCCCTTATAAAATCGAATTGTTTTAAATTTATTTTGCTTGCCGGAATGTGAAAGGGGGCTGCTAATCATGAATGACAGGCTCAGAATCGGAATTACCTGCTACCCCTCCCTGGGAGGTTCCGGTGTAGTGGCTACCGAGCTGGGCAAGCTGCTTGCCGAGCAGGGCCATGAGGTCCATTTTATTGCCAACGGGATCCCGTTCAGACTGGGCGGGAATTTTCATAAAAACATTTTTTATCATGAAGTGGAAGTCAATGATTATTATGTGTTTCGTTATCCTCCTTATGATTTGTCACTGGCGACGAAGATGGCCCAGGTCGTAAAGATGAAAAACCTTGATGTGCTGCATGTGCATTATGCGGTTCCGCATGCGGTATGCGCTTTTCTGGCCAAGCAGATGGTCGGGGACCGCTTGAAGGTTGTTACGACACTGCATGGAACGGATATCACGGTGCTGGCCCAGGACGAATCGTTAAAGGACCTGATCAGACTCGCCATCAACGAAAGCGATGCCGTTACAGCCGTATCCAATGATCTGATCCGTGAAACGCGGGAAGTGCTCGATATTACGCGTGAGATCGATTTGACTTATAACTTTGTTGATAAAAGGGTGTATTATCCACGGGAGTCCGCTTCACTGCGCAGCGATTTTGCCGCGCCGGACGAGAAAGTGCTGATGCATATTTCGAATTTCCGTCCTGTAAAAAGAGTGGGCGACGTCCTTGACGTATTCGAAAAGGTGCAGCGGAGGGTCAAATCCAAGCTGCTGTTCGTCGGCGAAGGTCCGGATCTGCCAAAAATCCGCTGTAGAATTGAGGAGCTCGGTCTGGAAGACAAGGTTTATTTTATCGGCAAGCAGGATGATATCGCTCAGGTGCTGTCCATGGCCGATATATTGATGCTGCCCTCTGAGAAGGAGAGCTTCGGATTGGTTGCGCTTGAAGCGATGGCCTGCGGCGTACCTACGATCGGCTCCACCGCCGGAGGCATACCGGAGCTTGTCGTCCATGGAGAGACCGGGTATCTGGCCCCAATCGGAGATACGGAGCGAATGGCCGAGTATGCCATCCGTTTGCTGACGGATGACAGAGATGCGGCCAGATTGCGCGAGGCTTGCCTGCGGCGGGCGCAGACCGTGTTCTGCAACGATAGAATCAGAAGACAATATGAAGAAATCTATTACCGCGTATTGGGACGCGAGGTGCCTGATCTGAGACCAGTGAACTGTTAAGGCAAACGCGTCCGTTTTTTGCGGATTACAGCAGTAAAGGTGGAAAGGCTATGAACAGTTGGCATTGCGCGGATCGGGATATGGCCCTGGAGGCCGGAAGGGTCCTTGACCGACTGATCAGCGCAGGGCATGACGCCTATTGGGTCGGCGGTTGTGTACGCGATGAACTGCTCGGACGTTCCATCCAGGATATGGACCTGACGACATCGGCTGAGCCGGACGAGGTGGTCGGGCTGTTTGACAATGTCATACCTACAGGCATTCAACACGGTACGGTAACGGTTGTTTCGGGCGGTTATTCCTTTGAGGTGACTACTTTCCGGACCGAATCCGATTACGAGGATCATCGCCGCCCGCAGGATGTCAGGTTTGTGAAAGATGTGCGGGAGGATCTGCGGCGCCGGGATTTTACGATGAACGCGATGGCGCTGACAAGGGATGGAGAGCTTGTAGACCCGTTCGGCGGGGAAGCCGATATCCGGAGCCGCCTCATCCGCTGTGTGGGCGCGGCGGATGAGCGTTTTGAAGAAGACGCGCTGCGCATGCTCCGCTGCGTGCGGTTCGCCGCTGTCTTCGGCTTCCGCATCGCGCCGTCGACCTGGAAGGCTCTGCTGCGCAAAAGGCATCTGCTGCGCTTTATTGCCATGGAACGGGTGCGGACGGAAATGGAGAAAATCATGAAAGGCCCCGATCCGCTGCGCGGGCTTGAGCTGCTGCGCAGAAGTGCTCTGCTGTTCAGCACGAAGGCAGCAACGCCCTGGGAGAGGATTAACGCTCGATCCCTTGAAAGACTGAATGAGCTCCCTGAGCCGCAGCGCTGGGAGCTGCTTCTGCTGAGCGGCGGCTTCGAGCCTGAAGAGGCGGATGCCATGCTGCGGGACTGGACGTTCTCCAATGCTTTCCGGATCCGCATGCTGCGTCTGTTGGAATGGGATAAAGCGGTCGCAGTTGTGCCGCCTTCTGCCTCTGATGAAGCGGACCTGCGGCGGCTGTGGATTTCGTGGCTGCTCCAGTGGGGAAAGGAGTCAGCAGCGGATTGGCTGGCTGTCAACGGAGTTCTGCCGCCTGACTTCAGGCAGGATGCCGCTTCCCGGAGGGTTGCGGACGTGCTGGAAGCCAATGGCAGCGAATGGACAGACCAAACACCGATTGAACATATGAAGGACTTGAACATTACGGGCAATGATCTGCTGGCGGAGTTGAACAGGCGAGGCGGGCCGTGGCTTGGCAAGCTGATGGAACATCTCCTGTTGGCCGCCGCCTGCGGGGATATCCCAAATGTGAAAGAGCGGCTGATTGAGGAAGCAAAGCGGGTGACAGAAGTTGAAGAAGCATGAGCAGTTGTTGAATATGCTTGAGAAAGCAGGCGCTTCCCATATCTCAGGCGAGGAGATCAGCCGGGTGCTGAACGTAAGCAGAACAGCCGTATGGAAGCATGTGAATAAGCTGCGTGAGCTGGGGTATGTTATTGAGGCTTCCCCACGGCTCGGCTATACGCTTGCGGCGAAGCCGGACAAGCTGGATGAAGATGCCCTGTCCGGGGCAATCCGGACAAAGGTGTTCGGACGGCACCTGCAGCTGCTCGACACGACGGTGTCGACGCAGGGGGATGCGATGCGCCTGGCAGAGCAGGGAGCCCCTGAAGGCACGCTGGTGGTGTCAGAGGAGCAGACCGGAGGGCGGGGAAGACAAGGGCGTAAATTTTTTTCCCCGCCCCGCAAAGGGGTATGGATGAGCGTCATCCTGCGGCCGCAGCAGCCGCTTCAGTACACGCCACAGCTAACACTCCTGACCGGCGTGGCCGTATGCCGGGCTGTAAGGCGTGTAGCAGGCGTTGAGGCTTTTATCAAATGGCCAAATGATCTGCTGGTGGACGGCCGCAAAGTATGCGGCATCCTGCTCGAATCGGCGGTCGAGGATCAGAGAATCCGCTACTGCATCGCGGGGATTGGGATCGATGTCAACCTGGACGCCGAGGATTATCCCGAAGAGCTGAGGACTATAGCCACATCGCTGAAGGAAGCGGCCGGAGGGGCTGTTGACAGAGCCGCTTTGATTGCGGCAGTTATGGAAGAGCTGGAGGACCTGTATACGCTGTATGGTCAGGAGGGATTCAAGCCCATCGGCGTCTTGTGGGAGGCGCTGTCGGCCATCGTCGGCCGCCGGGTGTCTGTCAGAGACAACGGGCAGCCTGTGGAAGGAACTGCGGAAGGGCTGGATGCTTCGGGTGCACTGCTGGTCAGACGCAGTGACGGAAGTCTGACGACAGTCTTTTCCGGAGACATTCAAATTAATCAGTGAAAAATCTGACTCAATTTGTTATACTTTGCTGGAGGCGGTATCGGCTTGTTCCGAACTGCACTCCAGGGCAGGTTGCCCGCAGACTTGACCATCATAGCTTCATTTGCTGGTTACGTTGGATTCTGCTCTGAGCCGAACAGGACCGAGACAGAAGGGACGATCGCGAGTGACTCTTTTTTGGCTGTTCGGACCTTTTCGACGCATATCCGAGACGAGATGCGTTTGCAAAAAGGTTTATTTGCGTTTGTCCAAAAAAGAAGAAGGGAGCCACAAGGATGGCAGCTAAACAGGCGTTAAACATTGTGAAGATGAAAAAAATGAAAGAGGAAGGCACCCCGATCAGCATGATCACGGCATACGATTACCCATCGGCCAGGCTGGCCGAAGAGGCGGGGGTCGATATCATTCTCGTCGGCGATTCGCTCGGCAATGTCGTACTCGGATATGACTCCACCATTCCGGTGACGCTGGATGATATGGTCTACCATACAAGGGCGGTGGCACGTGGTGCCGAGCATACGTTTATAGTGGCTGATATGCCGTTTATGACATACCACGGGAGTATTCAGGAAAGTCTTGCCGGAATCCGCCGGCTGATGCAGGAAGGCGGGGCGCATGCGGTCAAATTGGAGGGCGGTGCTGAAATCGCTCCGGTTGTGCGGGCGGCTGTGCAGGCCGGTGTTCCCGTTCTGGGGCATATCGGTCTGACGCCGCAGTCTGTCAACCAGATCGGCGGTTACCGGATTCAAGGCAGGGATGCTGCCGATGCGCGCAGATTGCTGGCCGACGCCAAGGCGCTGGAGGAAGCGGGCGCGTTCGGTATTGTGCTGGAGCTGGTTACGGAGGAAGTGGCCGCTCATATTGCCCAAGAGCTCTCCATACCGACTATTGGCATCGGTGCCGGCCGCGGCTGTGACGGACAGGTGCTGGTCTACCATGATGTGCTTCAATATGCGTCGCCTTACAGACCGAAGCGGTTTGTACAGACCTACGGAGATATTGGGACCTTGATCAAAGACAGCATCGGCCGTTATGTGGACGATGTGAAGGGACGGGCATTTCCCGCAGAGCAGCATGTTTTCAATGCAGATGACGGGGTAATGGATACATTATACGGAAACAGCAAAGAAAAGGTGGAGAACAGATCATGATTACAGTCAGGGACGTACAGCAGCTGCGTGCCGCGCTGGCTTCACGCCGCCATGCCCCGGGCACGGGAAAAGAGAAGAAGGTCGGCTTTGTCCCAACCATGGGTTACCTGCATGAGGGGCATGCCAGCCTGATGCGTGCCGCCCGCGACCAAAGCGATATTGTGGTGCTCAGCATATTTGTGAATCCTATTCAGTTCGGGCCGAACGAGGATTTTGAAAGCTATCCGCGCGACGAGAAGCGGGATGCGGCGATCGCCGAGCGCGAAGGGGTAGATATTTTGTTCATCCCTATGGTTGAAGTGATGTACCCGCAGCCTACTCGCACCAAAATCCGGGTGTCTGGTCTGACAGACCGGCTGTGCGGAGCGTCGCGGCCAGGTCATTTTGACGGGGTAACGACCGTAGTAGCCAAATTGTTCAACATGGTTCAGCCGGACTATGCGTTCTTCGGCATGAAGGATGCACAGCAAGTGGCTGTGCTGCAGCAGATGGTGACTGACCTGAACATGAACGTCGAGATCGTTCCCTGCCCGATCGTGCGGGAGCATGACGGACTGGCTCTCAGCTCGCGCAACGTATACCTGAGTGAGGAAGAACGGAAGCAGGCCTTAGTGCTGTCCCGTTCCTTGCGGGAAGCGCGTGAAGGGGTGTCACAAGGAAAAATTGCTACAGTGGCTGAGCTCCGTTCTTTCCTGGAGACGGTTGTAGCATCCTCACCGCTTGCCCGCATTGATTATGTGGAAATTCTGACCTTTCCGTCGCTTGAGCCGCTGGGTGCTGAAGAGCGGTTTGATGATATAAATGGAGATATAATAGCGGCGCTGGCTGTATTTTTCGGCAAAACGCGCCTGATCGACAATATGAGACTTGAAAAAGCGGAGGTCCTTTCCCATGTTTAGAACGATGATGAAGTCCAAAATTCATCGCGCTACCGTAACCGAGGCCAATTTGAATTATGTGGGCAGCATAACGATCGATGAAAGCCTGATGGAAGCGGCCGATCTGCTGGAGAATGAAAAGGTGCAGATCGTTAATAATAACAACGGGGCGCGGTTGGAGACTTACGTGATCACCGGACCGCGCGGGAGCGGCGTCATCTGTCTGAACGGGGCCGCAGCCCGTCTTGTACAGCCGGGGGATACTGTCATTATTATTTCTTATGCATCCATGACGAATGAAGAAGCCAAAGCCTATAAACCGACCGTCGTATTTGTGGACGGGGAAAACCGTCCGGTGCAGACGATGCAGAAGGAAACACATGCAACGGTCATGTAATCGATGGGAGCGCGGATGAAAAGAGCTCTTTGGGCGAAAAATGTGACTGTACACTCACGGCGTCAAACGCCGCAGGCCAGCAATGGCCGCAGTGGAGGAATCATTTTTTCCATGAAGGGTGGAATGCACAATATGCTCCGGCATGTATTCGCAGAAATGAACAGCATGTTAGATGAAATTGTGAAGCATTACCCTTCGGCTCAAGGCCCCCGCAAGGAGGAGCTCATCCATAAATGGAACCTGCTGCGCCGCATGAGCGATTCCATTATGGATGAGTGGCTGGCTTTTGAAGAAAAAATGGGCAAAGTGGCCGGCAGCGGCATGTTGCAATCCGCCAATGACGCGCCCACGCTGCCCGAAATGGGCCATGAAGCGTTTATCCGCGGCCAGGGCTACTACAGGCTGATGATGTACCCGGAGGCGCTGTCCCAGTTCGGGAGGGTTGCCGAGTTTTATCCCGAAAGCCTGCTGACTCAGATGTATGCAGCGATGTCGCATATGCATTTGAATCAGCTGGAGGAAGCGGAATCTTTGTTTCATTATTCCCTTGGCCTGACAGAGAGCAGGCCGATCAAGGCCGCTATTTATAATGCTCTCGGCTGTGTGCGGGCGAAAAAGAATGAACCTGAGCAGGCTGTACAGCATTTTATGCTGGCACTTGAGCTTGATCCTGCGCTGAAGGAAGCGCGCCATAACATGGAGGCATGCCGCTCGGACCCCGGGCGGCTGCGCTACAGCAGCCATTTCATGGCCTATATGTGAAACGTAACGCCCAATGAGCGATGCCTGCGTGCATCGCTTTTTGTTTGCTTCATGTTCAAAGCGCCCATCTTCTGATATGCTGTATGTATTAGCCGGGTTATCCCACCCGGTTCATTTTTCGCATGAACTTAAAGACTGAATGAGGGGATCAGGTTCAACATGAAATTTGCCGTATTGGATTTTGAAACGACAGGTACCCAGTCCGCCGATGATATCATTCAGGTCGGACTGGCCATTATAGATCATGATTACAGCATTTCACAGGTATATGCTTCCTATGTCAATCCGGGACGTTCGATTCCCCCTTTTATTACAGGATTAACGGGCATCACGGATGCGGACGTGGAGAACGCTCCTTCCCTTGAGGACATGATGGTCGAGCTTGTTCCCCTGCTGAATGATGTTGTTCTCGTTGGACATAACATTGCATTTGACTTTAATTTTCTGCAAAATGCGCTTGACCGCTGCGGATATTTGCCTTTCAGCGGCCGTATTCTGGATACGATGGATTTTCTCAAAATTTTGTTTCCATCCTTATCCTCCTATCAGCTTGGCTTTGTTGCGGCCGATTTCGGGCTTGCCCATGACCGTCCGCACCAGGCGGACAGCGATGCGCTTGTGACGGCCGAGGTATTTCTGAAATGCCTCGATGAACTGAACGGCCTGCCGCTTCTTGCCGTGCAAAGGCTCAGTGATTTGTTCGCGGAGGAAGACAGCGATCTGGCCTGGTTTTTTGATGGAATCAGGGAGCAGAAGGAAAGAGAGCCGATGCAAGAGCTTGAGGGTCACACCTATTACCGCCAGTTTGCCCTTAAAGTGGATGATTGGACGGACATTGAGCCTCCGCGCAGCGAAGCCGGCGACAATCCGCTGTCAGGCGTGAGCTTCGAGCAATACATGGAGCAGGTGCAGGAACGGCTGCGGTCGTCTCTGTCCCATTACGAGCAGCGGGAGTCGCAAAACCAGATGATTGGGAGCGTCATGACGGCGCTTAGCGAGGGCAAGCATCTGCTCATTGAGGCTGGAACGGGCACGGGGAAATCCCTTGGATACATGCTCCCCTCACTGTATCATAGCGTCAAGAACGGGCAAATAGTGATGATCAGCACCCATACCATCAACCTGCAGGAGCAGCTGCGGGAGAGGGATATTCCGCTGTTAACACAAGCGGTGCCGTTTCCATTCCGTGCGGCCGTGTTCAAGGGCCGGGGCCATTATTTGTGTCTGCGTAAATTTGAACATAAAATAAATAGAAGAGATTTTGCAACCCCGAAGGAAGATTTGCTCACAGCTGCGCAGATGATCGTGTGGCTTACGCAAACCGAAACCGGGGATGATGAGGAACTGAACCTCAGCAGCCGTGGAGGAGACTTCTGGGAAACGGTTGCCAGCGACTCCGACTCCTGCCTTGGCAGACAGTGTCCATGGTTCCGCAAATGCTATTACCATAGAGCGCGCCAGGAAGCCGGGATTGCAGATGTTGTGGTCACCAACCACTCCAAGCTGTTCACGGATGTCAAAGCCAGCCATCAGCTGCTTCCCGCATATGAGCATCTGATCATTGATGAGGCACATCATCTGGAAGAGGTGGCAGGCAAACATCTGGGCATGCATATGAAATATTTCACGTTCGTGCATGCGCTGACCCGTTTGTTCAAGGACAGCAAGAACGGGCAGCTGCCCGTTCTGCGCCAGCAGCTTATGTCCTCCGGGCATGAGAAGGGTGCGGAATGGGCGTATGTGATCGACAGCCTGTATCCGGCGGTGGTGGATGTTAAAGAGACCTGGGATAAGCTCAGCGACCTGTTATTCGGGTTGCTCCCGGAACGGAGCGACGCCTCTCCCGGGGAGACCGGACAGTTCTCGGCCAGATTCAAGCCTTCCGCCAAACCGAAGGGCTGGGGGGATGCGGAGCAGCTGGAAAACCAGATCTATGTCGGGCTTGGAGAAATCGTCCGCAAGGGAGACAGAATTTTGCAGGAAATCAAGGACGAGCAGGACGATTATGGTGCCGAAAGCCTGGTCACTGATATTGCAGGACTGTTTAAAGATCTGGCAGCCTTCCGTGACAGCCTGCGCTTCTTCATTAAAATGGATGACCTGACAACCGTGTACTGGCTGGAAGCGAGCGGCCAATTTAAAGGGAAATCGCTGCAGTTTTATGCCGTGCCGGTGGATGTAAGCCAGCAGCTGAAGGAAATGTTTTTTGACAAGAAAAAAAGCGTGGTGCTTACATCTGCTACCTTGTCTGTGGATAAATCATTCCAGTATATGATTGATCAGCTTGGCCTTCAGGAGGCCGCGGAGGCGGGGGGTCTGCTTACCTCTCTGCTGCCTTCTCCGTTCAACTATCGGGAGCAGGCGCTGCTGGTCATCCCACGGGATTTCCCGAGCGTCAAAGGGACAGTCGGGGATGCCAAGTTCGTAGACATGCTTGTGGACTCCCTGCGCAGTACGGCTGAGGCGACGCAAGGGCGGATGCTTGTGCTCTTTACCTCTTACAGGATGCTTAAGCAGGTGTACGAACCGCTCAAGGAGGCGCTGGCTTCTAGTGAAATTACGGTGCTGGGGCAGGGCGTGGACAGCGGTAGCCGCAGCAAGCTGACACGAAGGTTTCAGGACGCCAAGGCGTCTGTCCTGCTCGGTACAAGCAGCTTCTGGGAGGGCGTTGATATTCCCGGCGAGGCCTTGACCTGTCTGGCCATCGTCAGACTGCCTTTTCAGCCGCCGAACAGCCCGCTGCTGGAGGCGAAGGGCGAGCTGCTTCAGGAGCAAAAGAAGAACCCGTTCATGAAGCTGTCCGTGCCGCAGGCAGTCATCCGCTTCAAGCAGGGCTTCGGACGCCTCGTTCGAACGGCCAAGGACCGGGGAGTAGTTATCGTGTATGATACCCGAGTCATCGAATCTTATTATGGAAAGCACTTCCTCTACTCCCTGCCGGGACCGAAAATAGAGCATATGCAAACAGAGCAGATGGTGCCCCGCATTTCCGAATGGCTTCATGAGGAAGCGGGCAGCTAAAGCTCATAATGATTCATTAGTCCGTGAATTTAGAGCAGCGGTACGATGTCAAGACCCTGAATGAAAGGGATTTTCGCGTGCTGTCACTTTTTCAGGGGGTGGACCGAA
>NZ_JBJURI010000011.1:0-170781 GCF_046098255.1 Paenibacillus jiangxiensis | reverse complement strand
GCTGCTCTGCGGAGACGTGAAGGTGAACAGCGACCTGTATGGGCGTAATCCGGCCCGGCCACAGTTTCCTCATCCGCAGGCTTCGGCGGTCGTAGCGGGATGCACGGTCACGGAGTCGGGCGAGCCGGAGCAGGTCAAAATCCGTCTGGTGCCGCAGATGAGGGGAGATGGGAACGGAGCGAAGCGATTCGAACTCGCTGCGTTCATCCATGAACAGGTAGATGTCCGTGCATCGGGGGTACAATCGTTCCCTCAAGCCTATCGACTGTATACGCCCTTGCGGAAAGTCGTGAGCGAGGCGTGGACATCGCTGAAGAGTACGTATGTAGCCTTGGGAACGAAACATCTGCAGGCGTACCTCAACGAGTACACCGTACGCCGCCGACTGCGCCTGCCCGGAGCGGAAGAACCGATGTGGCAGAAGTTGTTGTACATGGGCGTGGCGATTCCGGCGATCCCTTACCGCCGACTGATCGCGCGCCAACCGGTTCAGCCTCTTGCGGCTGCGTCCTGATCACAGTGTTTGAACGAGGAAAGGTGAGCATGATGTGCGTGGCTTGAACGGTATGGGTTAGGATGAACGAGGACATCGGAAAAATTCAGGTTCAAGCGGCAACGAGGGCCAGAGTCTTTTAATTTTCAGGGCTTTGCTCCGCTCCTCCTCCTTCTCTCTCGGTCGGTTTCACATTACCTAAACGCTCTGCTTTCTCTTAAGATCGCCTCATAATCTCGAACCGATCTGCTTCTCCATAAGGTACGATCAAAAAAATATTAGGCCCATTCGATGATCCTGAATAGGGTAACAACAGGCTTTTTCGTGCCTTACTTGATCCGTTATTTTCTTTAACGTGCCTAAAGTATATTTTCGGTTCCCGGTTTTCTGTTTTCTTCACCTGATCCAACGGGATAATCGTGCAAAGCTCCCGGGCAGCGAGTTCACATGCCTTGCCACGGTCGACGGGCGCTTGACTGCCAAGCCTTAACTTTCGCAGCATGAAACCGGTAAACTTGCAAGGAGGGGATTCGAATTCCTCAGAACCCAGCAACTACAAAGGTTTAATTGGATTTGTGCTCTGCGAAAGTTGAGTTAGTTACAATTAAAAAATATGATTAATGAAAGCAGTCATGCATAGCTACAGTGAGAGGAGAAATTAGTTTGCAGTTAATTAAATGGCCCTGGCTCATCGCGATTGCGATTGCGATCGGATTAGCCGCAGGATTTATGGGTGATGAAGCATTTTAGAATGATTTATTACCTGGTTAACGGTGATCTGGAAACTGCAGCCCGGGAGCAGGAGAAGGTTAAAGGAAGGCAAATGCAGCTTATGACCAAGGTTCAGCTCGACCTGGAGAGCAGGGACATGGCCGGGGCGGAGCGCATAGCGGATCAGATCAAGCATTCCAATATCCGTCATTATTCCAAAGCACTGATTGCCATCTATAAATAAAAGGGACTGGGACGACTTTGAAGCCCAGAAAGCACAGTTGAAGCAGCAGGTTCTGATCCACGCGCTGGAGGCGGAGGCCGCCTTTCGCAAGGGAGAGCTCGATAAAGCCGAAAAGTATGGAGACATTGCCATCCATGGAGCTAATGGGCTTCAACGCTACATCCTGGTCAAGTCGAGGGAGCGGCAGTTAAATAACCCGGTGCGTGAAACATTTTTTTAGGGACTAATTATCCGAAAGTCGGAGAGGAACAGGAAATGGACATCATACATACATATTTGGGCCCTTTGACAGTATGGATCATAGGGCTGCTCATTTTGACGGCGTTCGTTACCGGGTGGATTCGCCGCCGGAGAGCGCGGGTACTGCGGGAGCTCAATCCCCGCAAAATTTCAATGAAGGACATTGACCGGATGGAGGACGGCTCTGAGTTTGAAACTTACTTGTATCGTTTGTTTACCGAACTGGGCTATGAAGAGGTGTACAAGACGACAGGCAGCCGTGATTTCGGGGCGGATCTTGTGTTTACCGACCGCAGTGGACTTCGGAGTGTGGTGCAGGCGAAGCGTTATGGGATGCAGAGTCCGGTCGGCCTGGGAGCCGTTCAGGAGATTTATGCCTCCATGAATTATTACCGGGCGCACAAGTCTATTGTCATTACTTCTGGCAGATATACTGAATCCTGCGCTATTTTGGCCAGTGCCAACGGGGTTACTTTGCTGGATCGCGAGGATTTGGAGGAGATCATCACTCTGTTCAAAGGACGGCGAACGGAGAAAGCCATGGACATTGTGGAGCGCGAGCCGGAGCCGTTTACAGGCGGCTGGAAGGGGGACAAGCTTCGCAAAGATGACAAGAAACACGGATGAAAAGATCGCATGCCTTTCTAACGGAAAAAATTTTGCCGAAATCCGATTTTTAAGTGGAATTTTAGTTTCTCTTCATATTGTATTAATCTACAGGTTTTATAGTTGTAATCAATAACCCCCTTTATATAGATGCTTGACCCTGCAGAACCTCGGCAGGGTCCTTTTTTTGGAATCAAAAAACTGCTTAGCCCAGCAAGGCTGCTAGAACAAAGATAATTAGGCTTGCTCCGAATACAATCAGCAGCGCCTTCCCCTTCTTGACGTGTTGGGTTCCGCAATGATAAGCAGCCGTATCTCTGCATAACCAATAAAGCAAAAGAACGTCCCATAGGGTGCGAAATCCGTATTTTATGTACGATGCCATCATGGATACATCTCCTTCGCTGCCGTAGGCTTCATAAAGACCGGGAATGGATATCATGGCATTGATGTTGCGGCATACGGCATAAGCGAAATAAAAGAGGGCTATCCACCAGCCCCACTGGCGTCCAAGCCAGAGGCCAATCCCCGCTGCGACGCCCAGCCCCCCGAGAAAAGCGACGGCTCCCTGAACTACCCATCCTGACACGCCGAGCAGGGAGGACAACTCACTGAAACGGCTGAACAACGCCGCTTGGGTAATTAGCAGTATCGCTCCGCCTATCGCCAAAAGAGCGGAAAGCAGCTTCACACTGATCGGCGTATCCGATGAATGCTCCAGATATGCGTCTGTTTCTTGTTTGCTGTAATGTTGGGTCAATCGTGCTCCTCCTTATGTGTAAAAGATTTTATATACTTTTATCGGAGGATTTGTTATAAACTTAAGCGAAATATTGAGGGACAGGGGAAAGTAACGAAATTCAGGAGGTAGCAGCTTGCAGGATTATATGGAAAAATGGGGCTATTTGGAGGAAGGGGAAAGCCGCAGCCTGTTGAGGCATTTGGTCGAGGAAATTCAGGATGCCGCCAAGCACGATGAGGAAAAGAAGTATACGGCTGACGAGATCCTTAAACTGCTTGACTCGGGGCTGACGTACAGGAGGGAATTGCAGAGAGAGTGGGAAGAGCAGGAAAAAAATGTACATATCATGTTCAGCCAGTCGGATGCCGGCTCTATGAAGGTTACGTTAAGCAACTTGAATAGGCGGCATGAATGTGCGGTACTAGCGTTTAACGATGTTTTCTCCGTCGGTCCTATTCAGCATTTGCATACCGGGGAAGGACAAAGACGCAGGACAGACTGGATGCAGAACCGGGTGAATCATTATATTTTTAATCAAATGCATAATAGGGAGCACCAAATCGCTCCAATGATGAAGACCTTGGCGAAAATAGAGGAGCACAAGTCCATTTTCATCTGGTGCGCCAACAATGCGCATGATCAGACGGGACTCCGGTTTGCCGCGTATCTTTTAAGAGAGCGGAAGCAGCCGATTCATGTCATCAATGTGTCAGAAGCGTACCGGAGGCTGTTTGGTGGTGATGATGTAGAAATCCCTTATTTTCAGGGCCAGATCGAGCCGGATCAATTTCAAGAAATCATCCGCGATTTTGAACAGACCCAACCTTTGAGCAGCGAGGCAAGAAAACAGTATGAGGCAGAGTGGCTTGAGCTGTCCAGCCAGGAGCACTGTCTCCGTTTGCTGCGCAACGGTCAAATTGTTGGAGTGCCTGAGGATGAGCTGGATGTCATGATCCTGGAAATTTTATCAGAGCTTCAGAGCACAGAAGCTGAAGAAGACGGTTATGTCCCGGCCGGGCAATTGAGTTTGCATTTTTACAACCAAACTAATCAGTTGATAGACAATGAATTCCTGAGCTACCGGGTATGGAGTTTGATAAGCGATGGCCAAATCAGCTTTAAAGGCCTTCCTGTGGGGTGGTATACTTTTTCGATTAGAAGATCATAAGGTACATAGCTTCAAAATTATAAAAACTCAGAAGAGGCTGTCCCCCGAATTTCTTCCGTTTAAAAAAAATTAAACAAAATTCGGGGGCAACATCGATTAAAGGAATGATTCGTTCCCGGAGCGTCTCACGACGGTAAAGGGGGAGCCCAAATCAATAGACATTTTGAGCTCTCTCTCATACTTAAAAAATCGAGATTAGCTCTTTGGTATACGGATGACGATCTTCATGAAATAAATAATCCCGGTCGAACTGATCAACGAGCTGGCCTTCCTTCATAACGAGAATGCGCTGGCTCATCTGATGTACGGCGGCAAGGTCATGCGAGATAAAGAGATAGGACAGATTCAGATGAGTGCGCAGAGATGTCAAGAGGCCCAGCACTGCGCCTTGGGAGATCACGTCAAGGCTGGCCGTAGGCTCGTCCAGCACAATGATGTCCGGCTCAATACCGATGGCCCTGGCAATGGTTACCCGCTGACGCTGGCCGCCGCTCAGCTCATGCGGGTAACGGTCGGCGAGAGAGGCCGGCAGTTCAACAGCCTCCAGCAGCCGCTTGATATAAGCGGCTTTGGAAGTAAACGTGAAATGCTTCAGTCTTAGCTGATGGCTGAACTGTTCGTAAGGGTCTATCAGAGAGTCTTTGATTTTCAGCTTCGGATTAAGGGCAGCCGACGGATTCTGGAACACAATCTGCATCTGCTTGCGGTAAGGTCTTAGCTTACGCTCGTTAAGGCGATCTATAGGCTGTCCATTCAGCACGATGGAGCCGCTGTTGATGGTTTCAATACGCAGCAGGCAGCGGGCCAATGTGCTCTTGCCGCAGCCGCTTTCTCCCACAAGTCCCAGACATTCTCCCTTATCAAGGTGAAAAGAAAAGCCGTTCACCACAGTCTTGCTCTCCCGGTAGGATTTGGTCAGACAATCTACAACCAAGAGGCTCATCGTTGCCCCACCTCCATCAGACCGGAAGGCAAGGTACCGTCCGGTACAGGTAATACAGGCGCTGCCTGTATGAGCTTCCGGGTATAGTCGTGCTGCGGATGATCCAGTATATGCTGCTTGCTGCCGGATTCGACAATTTTTCCTTCTTTCATAACAGCGATACGCTGGGCATAACGTCTGACATGACGCCAGTCATGAGTAATGAAGAGGATGGCACAGCCGGTTTGGCGCTGTTTGGCGGCAAGCAGCTGCAGAATGCGGTGACCGGAGACACTGTCCAGCGCTGTGGTGATTTCATCCGCAATCAACAGCTCGGGCGACAACAGGAGCGCAATGGCAATGGACGCCCGCTGCAGCTGCCCCCCGCTCAACTGGAACGGGTAACGGGAGAGGAACTGGCCGTCCAGCCCCACCGATTCGAGCGCCTCCATGGCCTGCTGCTTGCGTACTCCGGCTGAAGCAACACCATGCGCCTTCTGATACTCGTCAAAATGCTGGCCGATGGTTCGGAACGGAGTGAAGGAGCCCTGGTAATCCTGAAAGACGTATGCCAATGCGCTGCCGCGTATGGATCGTGCACGCGACGGAGGCAGCTTCAGCACATCCAGCCCCTGAAATAGAATTTGACCGTCTGCCCGCAGATTAGGCGGCAGCATTTGCCCGATGGCCTGCGAAAGCAGGCTTTTCCCACTGCCACTTTGCCCAACCAGAGCGAACCACTCTCCCTTGCGAATAGACAGCGATATCTCATGAATAAGTATTTTCTCACGGCTGCGAACGGATAGCTGCTCTATGGATAAAATCAAGATTGCACCTCCTTCTTCACATCGAAACGGTCGCGCAAATAATCCCCCAGCATATTGGCAAGCAGGACCACCACGACGATCGCCAGACCCGGATAGATCATTAGTACGGGTTTGGATTGAAAATATGGCCGGGAATCGTTCAGCATCGCCCCCCATTCCGCAAGCGGCGGCTGTACACCAAGTCCGATGTAGGAGAAGGCGGAGATCAGCAGAATGATTTTGCCGAGATCCAGACTGGCCAGTACAAGCACATTGCCTACAATATGGGGCAAAAGATGCTTGCGCATGATACTGATGGGAGACAAGCCATTAATGCGGGCAATCAGCACGTACTCCTTCTGTGATTCGGCAAGGACCGTGCTGCGTACTAGCCGGGAGTAGCTGACCCATTTTACAATGACGATGGCCAGCACCAAATTGCCGATTCCCGCACCGAGCAGACCACTGAGCACAATCGCGACGATGGTGTCCGGGAAGGCGAGAAAGCTATCTGCAATACGCATGAGAATCCGGTCGGTCCAGCCACGGAAGTAACCGGAGATCAGGCCGAGCGGGACTCCGATCAGCATCGCTGCCGTCAAGGCCAGCAGGCTGTAGCCCAGTGTCTGCCAGCCGCCCAGCAGCAGCCGGGTTAATACGTCACGCCCCAGATGATCGGTGCCGAGCGGATGCTGCAGACTGGCATCCTGCAGCCGCCCGCTCAAATCAGTCAGCGTCGGGTCGTGCCGCAGATACACAAAGGCATACAGGGCTGCCGCTGCAGCAGGCAGCAGGAGCAGCAGTGCAATGGCAGCTTGCCAGCAGTGTTTGTTCCGTCCCGTAAAATGAAGGGACAATGCTTTCATGATCATGCCTCTCTTTCCTTCAGCTTCATTTCCGGATTCAGATAACGGTAGGACAGGTCAACTCCCGTATTCACCACAAACACAAAGGCAGCCATAATAAGGATGTACCCCTGAATCAACGGGTAATCCCGCTGTCTGACCGCGTCCACAACAAGCTTGCCTATACCCGGATAAGCGAATAACACCTCAACCACCACCACACCGCCGATCAGGCTGCCGAGACTGACACCGAACACGGTAATGACCGGGGGAAGGCTGTGCCGGAACGCATGTTTCACAAAGATGCGCCGTTCGGACAGGCCGCGTGATCTCGCTGCGCGAATGAATTCCTGGCTCAGCGAATCGAGCAGACTGGAGCGGAGCAGCCGCACATACACTCCCGAGATGGCAAGTCCGAGCGTCAGGGACGGCAGAAGCAGGGACTGGAATCCGTCCCTGCCCATGGTCGGCAGCCAGTTGAGCCGCACGCCGAACAGGTCGATGAAGATCAGGCCCAGCCAGAAGCTGGGAACAGCCGCACCGATAATGGACAAAATTCTGCTGATCTGATCAATCCAGCTATTGCGGTACAATGCCGCCAGCGAACCGAGCGGAACCGATACCAGCAGCATGACGAGCAGCGCGCCTGCGGTTAATTCCAATGTGGAGGGCAGCCCCGTCAAAACCATTTCCATAACCGGCTGGCCGGTGACATAGGACTGTCCGAAATCGAGCCGTACAAAATCAAGCAGCCAAACACCGTACTGTACGAGCAGCGGCTTGTTGAAGCCCATTTCCTCGCGCAGGGCTTCTACCTGTTCCTGGCTTACGGACAGTTCATCCACATTCAGGATCGTGAGTGCCGGGTCGCCGGGCGCAAGGCGGATAAACAGAAAGCTGATAAACGTGATAAACAACATAAACAGGAGCACTTCCGCAAATCTGCGGATCAGAATCCGAATCATTCTTTCACATCCAGCTTATTGGTCATCATGTAATACTCACTTCTTGTCGTCACCCAGTTGGCAATCTTGTTCTCATTGTAGGCAACGATGGTTGAAGGATGAAGCACGAAGGAGTTGACTACGTTTCTGTGTACATAATTTGCCGCTTTTTCAGCAAGTACGGCCCGCTGCCCGGGCTCAACGGTGCGGTTAAGGTCGTCAATGATCGCCGTCAGCTCTTCTTCATAAGCTCCGCTAAAGTTGAGCGCACCTGTCGGGTGATAGGTTGCATTTAAATAATAACCGGCATCCCCCCGTGGAGCTGTCAGGTTGCTGTAGGTGGCCAGATCCCAGTCGCGGTTGGCAGCCATATATTCTTCTGGCGTATCAATCTGCTGAATTTGCACATCGATCCCGATACGCTTGGCATCGGACTGAAATACCTGGGCAATCAAGGGCAGGTCAGCCCTGGACGAGTAAGTCAGCAGTGTCAGCCGCAGGGGCTTCCCATTCTTCTGCATAATACCATCCTGAAATGTGTAACCGGCTTCCTTCAAATACTGCACAGCCGCCTCGGGACCGGTCTCCAGCCTGCTGTCTTCATACTTGGGAGCAAACGGCAGGGAAGGCAGGAACGGGCCAATGGCAGGCTCGCCATATCCGAGCAAGATCGTATCCACGATTTCCTGGCGGTCAATCAGCGCATCCATGGCGCGGCGCACGTTGAGGTCCTTCATGCTCTCGCGTTCCATGTTCATGGTAAGCTGATGCACTCGAAAAGTAGCTGTCGATTCGACCTTGATGCCTTCCACAGCATCAAGCGAGTGCAGACTCTCGACCTCCGGGCGGTACACAATATCGACCTGCCCGGACTTGAGCGCAAGGGAACGGGCATTGGCATCTTCATTGAACGCGAAGGTTACGGAATCCAGCGGAGAAGCCCCGTCCCAATATTCATCGTAACGCTCCAGCTCCAGCTTGCTTCCGGGCGTAAAAGCCTTGAGCTTGAATGGGCCGGTGCCGACCGGATTGTTGACGATATCCGGTTCGGTGATATCGATGATGGAGACATTCGGATTGACGAGCTCTGACACGAATTCGGGGAAGGGCTGTGTTGTTGTAATTTTCAGCGAATGTCCGTCCGCCTCAATCGTATCAATTTTCAGCGCATTCCGGATGGCTGCGCTCTCCTGAAGCGCCCGTTCCAGGGAAGCTTTGACAGCTTCCCCTGTCATGCTTTTGCCGTTCTGGAAGGTGACATTTTCGCGCAGCCTGATCGTCCAATGCTGTCCATCCGGGCTTTCCCAGCTTTTGGCCAGCCATGGCGCGACGGTCAGTTTATCCTCATCCAGCCTGACCAGCGTTTCTGTTATACCGGCTCTAAGCGGAACGTAGCTGGAGTCCACATGCGGGTCCAGCGAACTGGTGGAGAAATTGTAGAGGAAGCTGATATGCTTGCGGGCTGAGGCGTCTTCACGTCCTGGCGCAGTTTGTCCGCATGCGCTTAACAGGCTGATGCCAACCAACAGAGCAATTAGGGCCAGTACGGATTTGTATCGGTTCGAAATAAACAAAATACGGGTCCTCCCAATATGTAATAATTACGATTAGAATGTTATCGTAATTATTACGTTTTGACAATACCCTAAAGACGTTTAAAATCTTTGCGTCTTGATCCGGTCCTTCACCATTTTCTAGGAATGTTTAAGGATAAGGTTGGTAAAAATACCTTCTGACTTAAATAATCCTGAAGATTGTGAGGAGATCCTTTTGTGGTCCGTTATACGCTCATTCATTCCGGATTGGGCCATTCTGCTGCAGGCATTTGTCCTTCTGTCCATCCCTCTGCTCTTCTTGACAGCAACCAAACGGTTGCAGCCATACTTAAATGCAGGCCGGTCCGGTTCAATTACCAAAAGCTCCAAACAGGCCAACGATCATCAAGATAAAGGTAATTCCTGGGGCGAGCTCCCCCTTACAGGGAAATATGATACGGACCTGAACACCGTTAGAGCTACATTCGCCCAGAGTTCAGACGTGCGCATTCGGGAATTTGTCATCCGGGGAACAACAATACGTGCGGCTCTCCTGTATGTTGACGGCCTGTTCAACAGTGATCTGATCGATACGCACTTAATCACGCCATTGATGAAAGACGGCCTTGCTTCGTTGAAGAGTGAACAGTTTGAACATTGGACGAGCCCGGAGATAAAAAAATACATCGTAACCCATCTCCTTCCGGTTACTGAGATCAGTGAGGCAGCATCGCTGCCGGATTTGGCCCGGGCGGTTCTGGGCGGACAAAACGGTCTCATGATCGATGGAATGAAGGGATCCATTCTTGTAGGCTCAGCCAAGGGGAAAAGCAGAAATACGGAAGAGCCTTTGTCCGAAATTCTTCTGCGCGGCCCGCGCAGCGGATTTACGGAAAAGATAGGCGATAATACCGGTTTGCTGAGAATGCACGGACAAAACGATGCTCTGTTCCTGCAAAAATTCCAGATCGGTAATGTCGTGAAAAAGGACTTGATCATAGCTCATATGAAAGGCATCGCTGATCCTGGGCTGTTAGCGGAGGTAGAGGCAAGGGTGCGCAGCATTGAGATTGATGATCCCCTTGAATCCGGTTACATTGAGCAGTTGATTGAAGACAATATACTAAGCCCATTTCAACAGCTGCAAAATACGGAAAGGCCTGACCGTGTCATCAGCGCACTGCTTGAAGGCCGAGTGGCCATACTGCTCGACGGGACCCCTTTTGCATTGATCCTGCCGGCAACGTTCAGTATGCTGCTGCAGTCTCCGGAGGATTATTATGAGCGATGGATTCCGGGATCTTTTTTGCGGCTGCTTCGTTTCTTCGCCGCCTTCCTGGCGTTTCTGGCTCCTGCGCTCTATATCTCTTTTATCTCTTTTCACCCTGGGCTTATCCCCACCAAACTCGCAATTACGATTATTGAGACGAGAAAGGGAGTGCCTTTTCCATCCATTATAGAAGCGTTGATCATGGAGGTATCCATTGAAATTTTGCGGGAAGCCGGTATCCGTCTTCCCAGACCGATTGGTCCGGCGATGGGCATCGTGGGTGGCCTGATCATTGGCCAAGCAGCTGTACAGGCGGGGATCGTAAGCCAATTCCTGGTCATTGTAGTCGCCATAACAGCCATCTCTTCGTTTGCCATTCCGGTATACAGCGCGGGTCTTACGCTGCGAATTTTTCGTTTTGCCGCCATGTTCAGTGCAGCCATCTTTGGCCTGTTCGGGGTAGTTATGTTTTTTTTGCTGATTAGCAGCCATCTGGTCCGGTTGAAAAGCTTTGGGGTGCCTTACGTAACCCCGATGGTCCCTTACAGGCCGAGTGACTGGAAGGATTTGTTTATTCGTATCCCGTTCAAATGGATGAAAAAGCGTCCGCTTATGCTGAATCCGAAAGACCGGGTGCGCCGGTAAAACAGGAATTTTTCGAGGAGAGAGGTTTTGCAGGATGAGCCGGAATAAAGATCAGATCACGACGGCACAAGCTGCCGTTATCATTATCAATTACATGTTGGGCGCCGGCATTCTGACACTTCCCCGCACGACCGTGGAGGCTGTTAAAACCCCGGACGTATGGATTTCTATTATCATATCCGGGGTGCTCGTGATGATCGAAGGTTTAATTATCGTAAAGCTGTGCAACAAATTTCCCGGAAAAACCATATTTCAGTTTGCCCAAGAGATTATCGGAAAATGGATTTCCTTTATTCTCGGAACAGCGATTATCATATACTTTCTAACGATTTGTGCTTTTGAAACCAGAATTATGGCAGAAGTTACAGGTCTTTATTTGCTGGAGGGCACGCCGAAGTGGGCTATTGTACTGGTGTTCATGTGGATCGGGTTTTATTTAATTATGGGGGGCATCAATTCTATTGCCCGCCTTTACGAAATCATACTGCCGATTACGCTGGTCTTTTTTTTAACCGCAATTTTTTTAAGCAGCAGCATTTTTAACACTGATAATCTCCGTCCGGTGCTGGGCTCGGGAATCATGCCGGTCTTCAATGGTTTGAAACCTACGCTGCTTGCCTTCACGGGTTACGAGAGCATGCTTGTGGTTATGGCCTTCATGAGTTCTCCCCGCAAAGGAAGTAAGGCTATGATCGCCGGGATCCTGACGTCTCTGGTTATTTATCTGATCACATTGATTATGACAGTTGGAGGTTTATCCGTTGATGGGGTGAAGACAAAAACCTGGCCTACGCTGGATTTAATGCGGAGCTTTGAAATGGAAGGGCTTATTTTTGAGCGATTCGAATCGCTGCTGCTGGTCATATGGATCATGCAGATGTTCTCGACCTATACGATCACGCATTATGCAGCCTCTCTAGGATGCGCTCAGCTTTTACAGCGGAAAATGCTTCCATTTCGGCTCGTCATGCTGCCTGTCATTTATATCTTTGCCATGGTTCCCCAGTCCCTGGATCAGGTATTCAAGCTCGGAGATTTCATTGGCAACGCCTCCATTTATTTATTTGGCGCTGTTCCTTTGCTGCTGCTAATGCTAAGCATCATACGAAAGAAAGGGACCAAACTCAATGAGCAGTCATAGCAAAAAAATAGGGTATCTGGTTATGTCCATGCTGCTGCTGCTTATGACAGGCTGCTGGAGCAGCAACGAGATTGAAGATTTGAGTGTCTATGTAGGATTGGGATTTGATTCGCCTCAGAAAAATAAGCAATCCAACAATCAGGACCACGATTTTCCCAAAAGAGACGCGCTTACAGTCACGGTTCAGCTTGTTCCGCAGGCAGGAGGGAAGAAAGAAAACCAGTCGGGCGGTTCGTCTTCTGACCCGGGCTTCCTCAATGAGCAGATGACGGGAGACTCGATCATACAAATTTTCCGTCAATTTGCTTTACGGAATGACCGGCCGCTGATCGGCCATCATCTGAAGGTCATTGTGGTTTCAAGTAAAATATCGAAGAAGTATAGCCTGGAGCAGCTGCTGGACTTTATTCTCCGTGATAATGATATCAGACCCAGCTGTCTTGTCGTTGTAAGCCACCAAAAAGCTTCGGATGCATTAAACGCGGTTGAATCCGGAGAGATCCCGGCTTTCTATTTAAGAGGACTTGTCGATAACCGTTTCCGCAGCAATAAAATTTTGCCCGCCATGTATCTGGCTAAATTGGATGCACTAATGGAGTCGGGCTCCAGCTTTCTTTTGCAAAATGTGGTGACGAACATTAAAGGTGAGCCCAGATTTTCGGGGGCGGGTGTTTATCAAGGGAAGACAAAAAAATGGATTGGAGAACTGGAGGAAACGGATTTGGAAGGGTTATCCTGGATCATGGGGGGAAGCAGGGGAGGGGCATTGAAAACTTACGCGCCAAAAGGCGGACACACGATAACCTATGAAATAAAAAATGTTAAAAGCCGGATTATTCCTAAAGTGCAAGGGAATGAAATATCGTTTCATGTCCGCATCGAATCGGAAGGGCGTCTCATGGAAGACTGGAGTGCGCCTGAAATTCCTTCAACGACCAAGTATCTTCATGAATTGGAGGAGCAATTTGAGGAAGCTGCCAGTAAGCAGATTCAGCAGGTGCTGAACAAGATGCAGAATATTTATCATGTGGATGTTGGAGGATTTCGCGAGCAGCTGCGTATTAAACATCCCCAATTGTGGGAAAAGGTCAAGAAGGATTGGGATAAAACCTTTAGCCAAACTCATATTACCTATGATGTTAAGATGAAAATTACGGAGTTTGGGTCAACGACCGAATAGATCAGGTAGAAGCCGAAAGCTCCATTAATCCTGAAGTATACCTTTTTACGTACATTTCATCTATATTCTGTTCCTAATTTACAATAGTTACCTATAATCGGGGATAACTTCATACCCGGGAGGAGACAAACGGATGAAATTGGTTCTGATGGGAGATCTGCATTACCATGATGCAGACCGGAGCGTACAGGAATGGGTAGAGGCAAGAGAAAAGTTCTATGAGGCTGTGCTTGGCCGTTTTTTGGAGCCTGAGGCGGATGCTCATATTTCGCTGGGAGATTTGACAAACTTCGGGACACCAACCGAGCTGGAAGATGTATATCAATGGATTAGAAGCCATAACAGAACCTTCTATCATGTGCTAGGCAATCACGATGTGTATGGTCAGCCGAAGCGTGATGTGCTCGGTTTTACCGGACAAGCCCGCTATCATGCGGTAATGACGGATGAGGCAATACTGGTGTTTTTGGACACGGCACGGGAAATGGATTTTGAGGACTGGAGCGGCTGGGTGGATGACGAGCAGCTGCACTGGCTGGAGGAAATGGTGAAGCTGTCCGGCAGCAAGCCAATGCTCGTGTTTGCTCATCATCCCGTCTATGATACAACCGCAGGCTCGGCAGCGGATAAAGGATCGATTCATCCGGATGTGGATTTGTGGGCCATTTTAAGCCAAAAAGAAGGTATGGGGCTGTACTTCAACGGACATACGCATGTGGACTCCATCGCGCGCAGGCAGCAGTGGACGTTCGTTCAGCTGTCAGCGTGCCTGGATTCGCAGTCCTTTCGGACAGTGGACATTGAGCCCGGAGAAATCAGGATTGCGGCGGTTGATATGAACGAGCCGGAGCTGGGAGAGCATGCTGCCGTTTTGCACAGGCATATGAAGCATTTTCGTCCGACCCCGGGCGCATGTGGAGCGGATGCGGACCGCGGTTGCATTGTGGCGATTGCTGCATCCCCTACTTCAGTCCGGCCTCTATAAAGTTGAAAGCGGGCGGCCGACAGCCGCCCCTTTTTTCAAATTTAAACTGACGGAGGGAATGGCGTATGGCGAACAGCAAGCAGGCCTTTTTGGACAGGCTGGCCCATTTCGGGGTCATCGCAGCGATTAAGGAACCGAAGCATTTCGAAACGGCACTGCTGCTAAAGAATCAGCTGAGCGGGGTCTTTCTGATGACCGGCAATATCGGAGTGATCAAGCGTTACACGGACTTGTTCCAGGAGCATAACCTGCCCGTCTTCCTGCATCTGGAGAAAATCGGCGGGCTTTGCACCGATGCCTACGGACTTGACTATCTGGCTAAAACGGTGAGGCCGACCGGTATTGTGACGACTAAAACAAGTGTAGTCAAGACAGCGCAAAAGCTGGGGCTTATCACCATTCAGCGCTTTTTTCTCGTGGATACGGAAGGACTGGACAATATTGCGAAAAGCATTGAGTCGGTCAGGCCGGATATTATCGAGGTCATGCCTGCACGCATCCCGGAGATGATAAGACGGGTGAAGGACATGACGGATATTCCCATCATCACCGGCGGGCTGCTTTATGAGTGGGAGCATGCGGAAGCCTGCTTCCGGCAGGGCACAACGGCCGTGTCGTCCTCCAAGCCGGAGCTGTGGCGGCGCCCGGCACACATGCCGTCAAAGTAAACATAATGTTAATACAGTCCAAACACAGGTTTTACAAACACCCATTACAATGGGGACAAGTGAATAACAAACGGTTGGAGCTGAGGAGAAACCTTATCAGACCGGCGGCGTAAAAGCCACCGGTTTGTATAAGGTTTCTTTTTTTGCGACCAGCCTCATTACTGGAGGGGGATTAGGCAAATGAAAAAGCTTGGAGTATGGATGCTGCTGCTGAGTATGGTGACACTGGCTGCCTGCGGCGGCAACGAAACAGATTCTGGAGGAAGCGCGTCTGCGTCATCTACAGGCGGGGAAAAGATAAAGATCAAGTACTGGTATGCCTGGGGTGACAAGGCAGAGGAAGCTAAACAGCAGCTTGTCAAGGAATTCAATGAGTCGCAGGACCGCATCGAGGTGACAGCCGAATACCAGGGAACTTATGACGATCTGCATGCCAAGGTGCAGGCGGCTTTTGCAGCCAAGGACGCGCCGGCCGTATCGGATTTGGAGATTGCTTCAACCGGCGTATTTGCCCGTTACGGCATGCTGACTGAATTGACGTCATTTGCAGAGCGGGATGCGGCAGAAGTCAATATGGACGATTTTTATCCGGGACTGATGGGAAATGCGTATGTGGACGGCAAGCTTTACGGACTGCCATTCATGCGCAGTACACCGATTTTGTATAAAAATGTAACCCTGCTCAAGGAAGCAGGGCTTGATCCGTCCGGGCCGAAAACATGGACAGAACTGGAAGAATACGGCCGTGTTCTTAAGGAAAAAGGCAAGAATGCCATGACGATGCCGGCGGATATCTGGTACTACGAAGCGCTTGTTGCACAGAGCGGCGGCCAGGTATTATCAGCGGATGGCAAGAGCGCAGCCTTCAATTCACCGGAAGGCGTCGCGCCTGTGGAATTCTGGAAAAAGCTCGCGAACGAGAAGCTGATCAAAATTCCGGTCGGTGACGAAGCGGGCGCAACGGCGGACAAGGACTGGGCGAATCAGCTGTCTGCATTCAAGTTTGGCTCGACCGCCGGAGTCGCTGCAGCCATTGAAATTTCGGAGGGCAACGGTTTTGAAATGGAGACATCATTTATGCCTGCCAACAAGAGCTATGGAGTTCCGACCGGCGGGTGTCAGCTCGTGATGACCTCCGCCCTTACCCCTGAACAGCAGGACGCGGCATGGGAATTTATCAAGTTTATGACGACGAAGGAAGCGACGACGTATCAGAGCAAGCACACCGGCTACCTGCCAACTCGCATTTCAGCGTTGGAGAGCGAGGAGCTGCAGACCCTGTACAAGGAGCATCCTCAGTACAAAGTGGCTGTAGACCAGCTTGAATATGCAAGACCGCGCCCGATGGAAACGGCATATCCGGAGGTTGCCAAGATTATGAAGGAAGCGATTGAGAAGGCCATACTGGATCCGAAGGGTTCTCCGCAGGAAGCGATGGATAAGGCTGCCGAGCAGGCGAACGGACTGCTTGCCAAATAACAATCCAGTCTTAAGGAGTGATAGCATGGCTAAGATCGAGCTGCGGCATATTTGCAAAACATTTCAGCAAGACGAGGTCATCAAGGATTTAAATCTGACGATCGAGGACGGCTCCTTTACGGTGCTGGTCGGCCCGTCGGGCTGCGGGAAGTCGACGACACTACGCATGATCGCAGGACTGGACAGGCAGACGGGCGGCGACATCCTGATCGATGGACGCATTGTAAACGACACGGCGCCGGGGCTGCGGGATGTGGCGATGGTTTTTCAGAATTATGCCCTGTACCCAACGATGAATGTCCGGGAAAATATCGAGTTTGGGCTGAAAAACCGCAAGGTTCCAAAGAAGGAGAGGGAAGCGCTCATTCAGGACATCTGCGAGATCGTTGGCCTGACGCCTTATCTGAAGAAAAAGCCGGAAATGCTTTCGGGCGGACAGCGGCAGCGGGTGGCGCTGGCGCGGGCGATGGTCAAGAAGCCGAAGGTATTCATTCTTGACGAGCCGCTGTCCAATCTGGATGCCAAGCTGCGCAATCAGATGCGTACGGAACTGATTCAGCTGCATAAGCGGCTTGGCACGACATTCGTCTACGTGACCCATGACCAGGTTGAGGCTATGTCGATGGGGGACCGCATTGTCATTATGAACCAGGGGGTTATCCAGCAGGCTGCATCCCCGGATGTGCTGTACCATGATCCGGACAATCTGTTTGCGGCTCAATTTATCGGCACACCTGCCATGAATATTCTGGAGGCGGTCAAAGTAAAAGGGCTACCGGTTGCACATGCGGTGTCCACAGCTGTCGGGTATGCTGGCTTCAGACCGGAGCATGCATTGTTGAACCGCGGCGATCATGCGGACGGCATCCGGCTGGAGGGGCAGATCGTGACCCGCGAAAGCCTGGGAGCGGAGAATATTTACCAGATCCGGTCGGCGGCCGGCGTGTTCTCGGTCAAAACGTTTCTGGAGCCGCTTCAAACTTCAGACCATACCGTTGTAAGCATTCCGAACGACAGACTCTATTATTTTGCGGCGGACGGCAGCAGACTGCGGGGAATTGAGACCGTTCAGCCCGGACTCATATCCGTCGGAGGCATTTGATATGAGCCTTTGGGAAAAACTTCGCCCATACGGGATGGTATCGCCGGCCCTTGTCGTCTTCGCCCTGTTTTTCATCTATCCTATTTTTTATATGATCTATCTCAGCTTCTTCGACTGGAATTTTGTGAGCCCGGTGAAGCAGAATGTCGGATTGCAAAACTTTACGGACCTGCTCAGTGATCCGCAGTTTCTGCAGGTGCTCGCCAATACGACGATCTATACCATTTTAACGGTGACATTGACCTTAAGCATCTCGCTTGCGCTTGCTTTGTGGCTGAACCGCTCGGGCTTGTTTTACGGGTTCGTGCAGGGAGCGATTTTCAGCCCGCATATCATATCGCTGGTCTCCATCTCGCTGCTGTGGAGCTGGCTGATGGACCCGGAATATGGCCTGCTGAACTGGGTGATCGGGTGGTTCGGCTTCGGGCCCCTGGAATGGCTGTCACATCCGGACACCTCGCTGATTTCACTTGTCATCGTGGCGGTGTGGAAGGGAATTGGCTTCAACACGCTGGTGTTCATTGCAGGCTTGCAGAGCATTCCTCCGAGCGTGTATGAAGCGGCGGCGCTGGACCGCTCGCGGCCATGGACAACCTTTCGCAAGCTGACGCTGCCCATGCTGTCGCCGACGCTGTTTTTTCTGGCGGTGATGAGCATGATCAGCTCCTTTCAGGTGTTTGAAACGATCGCGATCATGACGCAGGGGGGGCCGGTCAACTCGACCAACACGCTTGTCTATTATATTTATGAGAACGGCTTCCGCTTCTTCAAGATCGGATATGCATCCGCGGCTGGCGTGGTGCTGCTCATTATTGTAGGGCTGTTGACTGCCATATACTTCAAAATGTTGTCCAAGCGTGTTCATTACCGGTAATGGAGAGAGGTGAGTTTGATATGAAAGTCGTACAGCCTGCAGCAGAGCAGGGCAGTGTGAAGATGTCGGAAGAGGTGAACAGCAGCGCCATGGCGGCCAGGACGATGAATGCCGTGCTGAGGATCGTCAACGTGATCGGCATGCTGCTCTTGGTTCTGATCTTCGCCTTGCCTTTTGCCTGGATGATCTCCACGTCCTTGAAAACGATGCCGGAGACGATGATCTTCCCGCCGGAATGGATTCCGCAGGACCCGCAGTGGGTGAATTTTGCGCAAGCGTGGAATTCGGGGCCCTTCCTTCATTACTTTATGAACAGCGTATTCATTGCCGTGGGCATTCTTGTTTTGCAGATGCTGACGATCATTCCGGCGGCTTATGCTTTTGCACGTTATCGTTTTAAAGGCTCGGGGCTGCTGTTCGGTTTGGTCATGGTGACGCTGATGATTCCGTCACAGCTCATTTTCCTGCCCGTCTATCTGGAGCTCAGCGCGTGGAACCTGCTGAATACGCATCTGGGGCTAATCCTGCCCTTTGCCTCCAGCGCGTTCGGGATTTTCCTGCTGCGCCAGTCCTTCCGGCAGGTGCCCGAGGAACTGATCGAAGCGGCGCGGCTGGACCAGGCCAAGGAGTGGAAGATCATCATCCGTATTATGATACCCGCCGCCAGGCCGGCCCTGATTACGTTCGCGCTGTTCAGCTTCATCAGCCACTGGAACGATTATTTCTGGCCGCTCGTCATGACAACGAACGAAACGGCCCGCACGCTGCCGCTCGGCATTGCGAAAATCCGCGAGGTGGAAGGAGTGGCGACATGGAATGTGCTGATGGCGGGCAACCTCATTCTGGTCGTGCCGATTCTGATCGTGTTTTTCTTCGCGCAGCGGTCGATTATCAAAGCGTTTGTGTATAATGGAGTAAAGTAAATGTACTGAATTGCCTGAAATCTCAAAGTTATTCATTTCAAGAGTGAATATTCAATCAACGAGCGGAGCCCGTTTTCCTCATAGGAGACGGGTTCTGTTTTTATAGGCTTAGAATATCCAACTTTTATTTTAGTGTAGAAGGACAGGACGGGGCAATTTATGGTACCCTAGGAGTATTACACAAAAAATCAGCTTGAGATGCTTATGCAGCGGCAGAAGGGGGATATCTATGACTGTATACGATCAGCACAGCAGGCATTTGCGGGATTTGCGTATCTCGGTCACAGACCGCTGCAACTTTCGCTGCCGTTACTGCATGCCTGCGGAAATTTTCGATCAGGATTATGCATTCCTGCCCAAGGAGCATATGCTGACAGCGGAGGAAATCGGCAGATTGGCCCGCATCTTTGTCTCGCTCGGCGTGCGCAAGCTGCGCATAACCGGGGGCGAACCCTTGCTGCGCAAGGATTTGCCGGAGATCATTACAAGGCTTGCGGCGCTGAACGTGGAGGATATCTCGCTGACGACCAACGGCAGCCTCTTGGCCAGAAATGCAACCAGGCTGAAGCAGGCTGGACTTCATCGCATTACGGTCAGTCTGGACGCGCTGGATGATGATACTTTTCTGTACATGAACGGGGGAAGAGGACGGGTTCAGCCCGTGCTTGATGGAATCGATGCCGCCGCGGCCGCAGGCCTGACGGTGAAGATCAACATGGTGGTGCAGAAGGGAGTCAATGATGAAGCCGTTCTGCCTATGGTTGAATACTTCCGGAATAAGGGCCATATTCTGCGTATGGTTGAATATATGGATGTTGGCAATACCAACGGCTGGAACAGGGAGCATGTGGTCAGCACGAAGGAGCTGCTGCAGCGGATCGGCGAGCGTTGGCCGCTTGAGCCGGTTGAACCGAATTATCTCGGTGAAGTGGCGGCCCGCTACCGCTTTCTGGACGGCGGAGGAGAGGTCGGATTTATTTCATCGGTTACCCAGGCTTTTTGTTCATCCTGCACCCGTGCCCGCCTGTCGGCAGACGGAACGCTGTATACCTGTCTCTTCGCATCGCAAGGGCACCCGCTGCGGCATTTGCTGCGGTCCGAAAATCGTGATGAGCAGCTCGCCGCTGCCATTTCATCCATTTGGGCTAACCGGCATGACCGGTATTCTCTAGAACGCGGAACAGGTAAGAACAGTACGTCGACCAAGGTGGAAATGTCGCACATCGGAGGATAATTCTCCGGTATGGACACCTTGCACAGGAACCAAAATACGAAAGAGCCTGAAAGCTACCCGGAAAATGACTGGGGATTTCAGGCTCTTTCTGCTTCTGCCGGGACTGCATCTTCCGGCTGCTGCTGCCGCTTCTTTTTCCGGATCAGCATCATCAGCAGCAGAAGCAGGGGAAGAACGAACTGGAAAATGGGCCAGATCCATACTACAGTAAAATTGAGGCCAATCCATATATACTCGGTAAAGCTTCCCGGGAAAAGCGAAAAGGCAAAAATAATGATCCCAGATAGGACCGCCGCTGCTTTATATTTTAAGGATGTTATCCTGCAAAAGCCGATAGCGGCCCCGGTATAGAAAATTACGCTTTTGATGCCGAGCCCCATAAACAGAATCAACACGAAGATCACATCCAACCGTTCAAACACCCTGACGATGTTGATAAGCCGCACCACCTCAAGCAAAGGGTAGGTAAATATGGCTGCAAGCTTGGGTCCCAAAACGACGATGTTCAGCTGATTCACCAGGATGAGAATCAATGCCACAATACCGTAGGTAAGCATTACCGTTTTATTAAGCTGCTTCCGGTTGGCATCAAGAAGCTTGAAGAATACCAGTAAGCTCACAACCTGGCCAAACGGAAACGTGATACTATTGGGAATGGCGATTTTCAGTACCGGCATCAATCCGTTTTCCAGAACGGGAAACATGTATTCCAGTTGGGTTCTTCCCGAGAACAAGAGAAGCAGCAGCAAAATAATGTATCCGGCAGCAACGATAGGAAGCAGCATAAGGGTGAGCAGAAAAACGGATTTCGGCCCATTTTTCAGAACAATGTATGACACCAGCATCGTCATCAGTGCTATGGCAAACAAAGGGGTTCTGTCCAGCAGGGTTAACGCTGTCAGCTCAGAAAGATCTCTTGTCACACGAGAGGCTTCATAGGCGAAATAACCTACGAATAATAACCCGATAAAACTGCCGGGAATCTTGCCCAGATAATGGACACACAGCTCAAACAGATCCCGCCGCGGATCCAGACGAAAGATCCATAGATACATGAGCAGGAGCAAAAAGCCGCCGCACGCTCCGATCATCATCGCCGCCCAGGCATCCTGTAGAGCCGTTGCTCCCTGTAAATACAGGGTGGTGCTGCCTATTTCATAGAGGATCAGGACGGCGACCAGTTCAGAGATACGAATTGCGTTTTTGCTCATCATGCTGCTCCTTTATTTCAACGTTTTCTTTAGAAGTCCTGTTCGTCTGATGGTTGCCTTTACTTGGACATCCAGATCCATCTTTTTAAATTCCCGGGGCCATTCTTCCCTGATGCTCTTCCATTGACCGGGATACTTTCGGTGCACTTTATCTGCAAAGCCCAAGGCATCTATCCCAAGCTTCTGTATTTTGTCCCAGCCGGTATGAATGTCTTTTTCAATCTGTTTTTCCAGTATGGCCTCGAGGCCGCGGATAGCTTCCGGTTTGGACAGGTCTTGCTGACAGGCGGATTCGTACAAGACACCTCTAACCTTTACTTGAACCTGCATCGTATAATGATAGCCTGTTTTTACAGGATTAAAATGAGTCTTTACTTTGTTGATTCTGACGGATCCCAGTCTGCCGGAGCTTTCGGATGTGGAGCAGGGAAGGGGTAGTTCGGTGCCTCTGACCTTTCTGTTGAGCCAGGAGAGACCGTAGCTCTCGCTGCGGTTCAGAAATCCGACTAAGCGGTCTCCGTTAAAAACGGCCGCTTTGGTGAGCGTAATCTTGACCGGAGCCGACGTTTTCTTGAGAATGTCCAGCGACCTCAGCTTGTCCTTGTTTTTAGTGCTTTGTTGTCCTGTTAGCCCGATCATCGGCACGATTTGTCCGCCTGCGTCCGAATAAAAATGTTGTGCAAATTCAAACACGGAAACTGAAGGATAGACGGATACGTTTTCCGTCTCTCTATCCAGAATGTTTGACAGGCTCATTCCTGGAATCTTTTCGGGGGGGATCATGTTCTTGAGCATATCGCTGGCCTGACCTTCCGTGATCACCACACCCACCGTCTCCCTGGTTTCAGGACTGCGGAGGTAATAATCCAGCAATTCACTGAGTCCTTGTTCAGCAGCTTTTTGGCTAATGATAAGCACGTGATTGTGGGCCACATAAACCCGGCGTGGACTTTCCATGCTGCTGTCGTTCATCGCTTGATGGATGGTTTTCGTTCGAAGCGAAAACGTATGGACGGCAGGCTGAGAGCCTCCTCCCGATGATCCTCCGGTAGAAGAAGCCACTGTAGAAGGAACAATGCTCTGGTAGCTGACAATCCAATCGTCCTTCGAGCGGTCTAGTCCCGTCGCTGTTGTGATGGCCAGTTCATTCAGCTCCGTCCGGTTCCAGCAGCCGGTGAGGATGACTGCCATCAAAAGCGCAATTCCTGACATTCCCATTCGGTACATGATTAGCCTCCTTAAGGCAGTGGATCCCGTTCATGGTTCCGCTTCTGCTGTGCAAACGAATCCGGTTCTGCTGCCTGGCGCATCGGATTTTGATCTCCAAGAATGGCGGGTCGCGACTTCAACCTCCACCAGGGCGTGCGAATAACCAAGTCCTTCAGACTGTGGAAATAGACCGGGCTCACCGGTGTGTAATACGGAACACCAAACGAACGCAGTGAAACCAGATGCGTCATAATAGGAACTAATCCGCATTGAATACCGTATAAGCCAAACGAACCGCCAAGTATCATGAGGATGAACCGCAGAAGTCTTATCGACGCGGCCATATTAATATAAGGCAGCACGAAATTCGAGATCGCCGTAAAGGAGACAACGATGACCATGGCTGCTGACACGAGTCCCGCCTGTACGGCAGCCTGCCCTAGCACAAGCGCCCCAACGATGGAGATGGCGGGGCCGATCGCCCGCGGCATTCGCACCCCTGCTTCACGTATAATCTCGAAGGTCAGCTCCATAACGAAAGCTTCAAGCAGAGCGGGCAGAGGTGTGTTTTCCCGCTGGGCCGCCAGGCTGATGAGCAGCGTCGTTGGCAGCATTTCCTGCTGAAAGGTTGTCGTTGCAATGTACAGGGACGGAAGCAGCAACGCGACAAGAAAGGAGCCGAAGCGTATGATCCGTAAAAAGGAGGCCAGGTAAAAGCCCTGGTAATAGTCCTCCGGGGAGGCAAAAAACCTGAAAAATGTAACGGGTGCAAGCAGGACAAACGGGGTTCCATCAACAAATATGGCGACTAATCCTTCCAGCAGCCCCCCGGCAATTGCATCGGGACGCTCAGTATTCAGCAGGGTAGGAAACGGAGAGATTACACCATCCTGAATAAACTCCTCGATATAACCCCCTTCCAATATGCTATCGGTATGAATGGTATCCAAACGTCTGGATACTTCCTTGACCACTTCCGGGTCGGCGATCCCCTGAATGTATGCAACAGCAATTTTGGTCTGTGTATAGCGGCCCAGAGTGCGGGACTCCAATCTCAGATCGGCGGATCGGATCTTGCGCCGCAGCAGGGCTATGTTGGTCCCGATGTCTTCCGTGAAGCCCTCTTTGGGACCGCGTACGACGGTTTGTGAAGACGGTTCCTCTACAGACCGCCGGGCTCCGCCTTGTATGGGAGCAGTGAATGCGCAGTGCACCCCGTCAATAATAATGGCGGTCTGGCCTGCCAGAATAGCATGCAGCAGTTCTTCTTTGCCATAGATCGTTCGAACGTCACCAATGGGCAGCTGATTTTTCAGCCATTCGGCGGGATTGGTTTGCTGGGAGAGCTGTTTATATTCGTCCGAGACAATCCCCTCCATAAGCTTGCTTATGAGCTGCTGATCAATGAGCCCATTTATGTAGATAACAGCAACTCTGGAAACGCCGTCGGAATCCCGAAATTCCCGGACGATAAAATCGGAGCTTCCCCCCATTTTATATTTTAAATAAGCAACGGTATCCATCAGCGAAGAACTGACAGGCTCCTCCGTGGTTGTTGTACTGGTTTGCGGGGCCGAAGCTTGCTGTTTTTTATTGTCGGTGCCGTTCTTTTTTTTTCGTTGTTGAAACAGCAGTTGGTTTAAAAACTGAAGCATAATGAAAGTGTTCTCCTTTTTTGGTATTGCCAATACGTCAATCAGCAGGCTCTCCCGGAAGGAGACCTGCTGATCGGCAAATCCGTTATGCTTGATCGTCACGTGTTGGAGCGGAATCCTGTGCGCTTCTGTCGTCCTCCGAAGGAAGAGCGGTCCGGTCCGGCTGTGTCGGGAAGAAGCCCGTTCTCATGTGAGGCCGGGTATCTTCATACTCAGTCTTCGGATTTCCATCCGTTGCATCAGGTTCACGATCATATGGCATTAACGTCAGCTCCTTCCTATTGAGGATAGGGTGTACAGCGAACGTAATGATTATGCCTCAGTCAGGCTGGTTTCATGACAGCTAAAATTTATTGTGTTGCAAAAAACGGATGCAGGCCAAAAAAAGGCGTTACGGGTTAAAATAAAAGTGCGAGTGACCCGGCAAAAGTTTCTCGCCCAAGAGCCGATTGCCAAAGCAGTCGGCTTTGTTGTCCTGCGGCAAATAAAAAAGACGATTGAGCAGAATTAGAGCAATTCTGTCAACCGTCTCTTGAATTTACACCCCTCCAACCTGCTCGGCAGTTTCACTGAGCATGTTCAGAGCTTGGACTAAAGGGGAGAGAAGAAATGCAAGGCTAATAATTACTGACAATGGGATCGCTTTTTTCATTTTCTGCCCACACCTTTTTGATGTAAAATTGGTACTGGTGCTGGATTTCGTCCACAGCGAAGTTTTTAAAGCGCTCATACAAGCCTACGCAATTAATAATGACCGTTTTATTATTAATTTCCGAAGACTTTTCCATTGCCTTAAACAAGTACCTGAACCCGCTGGAGAAGTGCCCATTTCTCAAGTAATATTTGGCGAGTTCATACCAGAAGCGTGTGGCTTGTTCGGGAATGACCTGCTGGGTGTAGACATCACCTGAGCCTGGCTGCTGCTCATAGGACATGATGGCATCGCTAAACCGGTCAAGGATAGGATCGACATCGATATTGTAAAGATTGGCTGCCTCCACAATGTTCAGGAGCTCTGCAAATATTTCTTTTTTACCTCCAATATATTCTACATACTTGGGAAGTATGCTGATATCCCCCATCATTAATTTGTTTACATAGGTATTGACCTGCGCCCAGTGCTCAAAAAGGCCCTTCCAATGCACAGATTCAGGGTCCGTTTCTTTCACCCAGCTTAAATCCGCATAGTCATAAGTAAAACGCAGCGCCTGCTTGTAATCTTTTCTTGCATCACAAACAGCAGCTTGCAACAAGCTGGAATAAGCAATATAGACAAATAACGGTTTGGATGCTTTTTTAGTTTCGCTGCTGTTCTTCCTTGTCTGCCGCTGCTCCAGCTTGTATTGAATCCGCGCCTTGTGTCCCATTTGCTGTGCGAGATCTTTTACTTTATCCCACTGCCGCAAAGAGCGGTATGTATTTACCAAATCCTTCAGCGCATCCAACTGATCCGTCTCGTCAAGACGGTCAACATATGGCTCAAATTGATGGGTAACCAATAAATTCTGCTCCTGGTCATCCCCCAATTTAAGGGTGAACAGACGATACTGGCAGAAAGCAAGCCGCTCCGAATACTGGCTTCGCTCATTTGCGGCCACGCATTCAAATAAGAGGATGGCCGCTTCCTTTTGGCCCTCCTGAAAAAAGACCTCTGCCGTTTCAAACAGCAAGGGGGAATAAAGCAAATTGTCCATTAATAACTCCAAAACCTGCCGGATGCACTCCAGCTTACCCAGCTCGGAACAGCGGTACAGAAACGGTCTGATTCGGCGCCAGTTCGGAGAAGCCTCATTTAAATATTCCTGTATATATTGTTCATAGAAATAACCGTCAGGCAGGGTCAACGTTGCGGTAATCCGGTCCAACTGATTGACGGCCATCACCCGGTTTCCGTTCAAAATGGCGCTCATTGTACCTGGGTTTAAACCTGCCAGTTTGCTAAACTGGGTAATGTTCAGGTTATGCTGTTTTATATAACCCTCCAATTCGGAGCGAATCGTGGTTGTATCGTTCAAATAAACCACCCCTGATAAAATTGCTATTATGTTACAAATATAACCATATATTTCAAGTTGGTCAAATGTTTTTTGGCGGCGCAGAACATGTCTGTATTCAGGAGATTTAAAAATTTGATCCACCGGTAAAGGTGGATCAATGATAGGGCGAAGCTACATATCTGATTGAAGTGCAAGAATAATGGCGGTCAGCCCGAAGCAAACATTGAGCAGACAGAGGAATACAAGCGTCTGGGTCTGGTTCAGTCCTGTTGCAAGCAGCCGGTAGTGAGCCTGGGAGGCATCGGCTTTATAGATTGGTTTTTGCTGGATCAGTCTGCGAATGATCACGATGATATTGTCCAGTATCGGGACGCCCAGCGCAAAAATCGGGATGAACAAGGAAGCGAGCGTGGCCCCTTTGAAAGCTCCGTCCAACGCGATAATTCCCAGCATAAAGCCAAGGAAGGTGGCTCCGGCGTCTCCCATGAATACACGCGCTGGCGGCTTGTTATAGCGAAGATACCCGATTGCGGAACCCACGAGAATGACCGACATCAACGCCGACTCGCTTTGTCCCATGGTCAGGGCTACAATAAAGAGGGTACCCCCTGAGATGGCGGACAGGCCGCCGGCCAAGCCGTCAATCCCGTCGGAAAAATTAATGACCGTTGTCACGCCGAAAATCCACAAAATGGTCAGGATTAGCTGCAGCCATTCCGGGAGGTTGATATAATGACCGTTGAATGGATTGTTGAAGCCTTCAAAAGCGATGCCTGAAGAATAAACAATAAGTGCAGCAGTCACCTGAACGATCATTTTCGGCAGGGAGGCCAGCTCTTTTCCCCGGGTTTTGTACCAGTCATCCAGCATACCGATGCCGAGAATGAGCAGGCTTCCGCAAAAAATGGCCACCGATTTTCCGGTCAGCCCGTCACCTGTAAAGCCGGCAAAAATGAAATAAGTGGCAAAAAAACCGACAAAGATGGCAATTCCGGCTGTAAGCGGTATCGGTTCACGGTGGATTTTCCGCTCCAGATCAGGGCGTGGTTTGTCAACAAAATCAATCTTAACAGCTAATTTACGAAGGGGAGGGATCAGCAGTACGACCAGCAAACAAGACAGCATGGCAGAAACTAGCAATAACATATCGGTCCTCCTATGTAGTTTCGGTAATGCAATGAAGATTGCTTAAAGCTGATTATATGACGATGCGGGCAATCTAGCAAATTTGACGTGAAAAATCCACGAAAGCGGGGGGGTACTATGCTGAGACAAACAAGCCGGCTTGTGATGCTTCTGCTGTTCATCACCTTAAGTATTCCGCAACAGGTATCGGCAGACCCGGTCGAGGTAGATGAGGAGACCATGAACAGGCTTATGCTTCAATATGGCCTTGATAAGCGCCAGGAAAGCTCTAAAATAGAGCAGTTTATCCGTTTTTGGACTCAGGGTGACTTTGGATACAGCTTTCCTACAGATGGATACAGCTTTCCTGCCGATGACATGTATGATGCTGCTAATCTGGTGCTTTATCCGCTTGCATCGGTATGCAGGCAACTGCCCGCAATAGTGTATACTTTAAAAATGCCTTTTATTCAGCCCTGACTTGTCTGCCCTGTCAGCAACCGATTGACTAGATCGCTCATACCTTGCCAGGAATCCTTCATTATAAATTGATCCTGGACATGCTTGTTCCAGGGGCGGGGGATGCCGATGGTTTGTTTGCCGGCAGCTTTGGCCGGAAGCAGGTTATGTGGCCCGTCATCAATGAGCAGATCAAAGTTCAGCAGGTACTTCCGCTTGGCCACGAAGAAGTTCTCGAACGGAATGAACGGCATCTGCCGCTGCAGCCAGTTCCATTTCTCTGCGACAGAGGACGGTCTGGCCGCCGTTATGATAATGACGTCATGTTCTGCGGCAATCTTCCTGACTTCCTCTACAGTATACTCATCGAAAATTTCCAGTTCTTCATACAGGCCCGGTCTTCCAAAAAAGATATCCTCAGTGCACTGGGGATGCCAAATGCCTGACATATCAAAGCTGATCATCTGCTCCATCGTCAGCGGCAGATCAGGGTACAGCAAATTATGATAATGGATCGCTTTCGGAACAAGGTGGCAGATCGTATCATCCATATCGATGGCTACTATTTTTTTACGCATTTGAGTACAACTCCTGGTTTTTAATGGACTGAAATGTGTCTGTCAGCTACTTCTTGCATTGTAACACAGCATGGCAGTGCCAAGCAGTCCGGTACAGTAAAGCGTTTATCTGAAATTAACAGTTGACGGTGAAGTGTAAAAATCATTTAATAAGTAAAAATACAACAAATGCATACTTCAGCAAGATTGTATTTGAATGCCCACTGGGATGAACCGCAAAGTGTAAGCGGCCTCTTATGCCAATTAAATTCACTATGACAGGAGTGGAGATCATGTTTTTATGGAACGGTAGACTCGTACAGGAAGATGAAATTCAGGTCTCTTACCTGGACCGCGGCTACTATTTCGGTGACGGTATTTATGAAGTGTTCCGGATTTACGACGGCAAGCTGTTCGAGAAGCAGGCGCATCTGAACAGGCTGTTTCAAAGCCTGCGCGAAGTGAGAATCACTCTGTCATGGAGTGAAGCTGAGCTGTCCGGCATGGTGGATTCCCTGGCCGAAACGTTCGGGAAGAAGGACGGAATTTTGTATCTCCAGATTACGCGGGGTTCGGCGAAGCGGTCGCATTTGCTTCCCGAATCGGCCGAGCCGGTTATGCTTGGATACTGCGAAGAGGTTGCGCGTCCTGTCGAGCAGCTGAAAAAAGGCATTGCCACGATTACACTCGATGATGAAAGATGGCACAAATGTCATATTAAATCCCTGAATCTGCTGGCCAATACGCTGGCACGGCAGGAGGCGGCGGATGCAGGGGCGGAAGAGGCCGTTTTGGTCCGTGACGGGCGGGTTACGGAATGCACCGCTTCCAATGTGATGATTGTCAAAAAAGGCGTAATTATTACACATCCGAACGGACCTTTGATTCTGGACGGAATTACCAAGCAGGTGGTGGAACGGCTGGCCAAGCAGAGTGGTATTCCGTACCGGACGACAGGCTTTACCCTTGAAGAGCTGATGGATGCTGATGAAGTGTTTGTTACAAGCACGACCAAGGAAGTGATGCCGGTCACGATCATCAATGGCATCAAGGTTGGCTCCGGAATTCCGGGTGTCAT
The DNA here is from genome assembly GCF_046098255.1 of Paenibacillus jiangxiensis. Lineage (NCBI taxonomy): Bacteria > Bacillati > Bacillota > Bacilli > Caryophanales > Paenibacillaceae > Paenibacillus > Paenibacillus jiangxiensis. The sequence goes on along the minus strand of NZ_JBJURI010000011.1, from coordinate 140,733 downwards.
TACCCAACTGCTGCAGCACGGATTTGAGCAGAAAATCAAACCGGCGGCAGCGGCGGAGCTGCTTGGTTGAATGACAAAAACCTCGTTCTCAGTACCGTGGACGTCTGTCCTGTACCTGGAACGAGGTTTTTTTCCGCTACTTCAGCCTGGCCGCCAATATCCCCAAGTACTCCTTCAGCGCAAGTCCCGTACTGGACATCGCCCCCGCCGAGGGGGACAGTCTGCCGGCGTACATCTTCATCGGCCTGCTGACCAGATAGTCGGTCGGGTACGGCTGCACCGGAACGCCCGTCTTCTCAAATTGCAGAACCGCCCGGGTCATATGGAAGCCGGAGGTCACGAGCACAGGCCGGGACAACCCTTTCTCCCGCAAAAGAGCTGCCGTATTCTGCGCATTCTGCTCCGTATTGAGCGACCGGTTCTCTATCAGAATGCTGCTGTCCGGGATACCCATCCCCAGCAGCTGCCGGCGGGCGATATCCCCTTCATTGCCGCTGTCCGTAAAAACCTGGCCTCCTGAGAACAGAATAGGCAATCCTGTCTGTTCATGCAGCCGCACCGCGGTAATAAGCCGGTTGGCCGCCGATCCGTACATATTACCTTCCCCATCCACATCCGGTGTCCCGGATGCGGCGCCTCCCCCTAGGACGACGATAACGTCGCCCTGTATGGAGGAAGGCTGCGGATAATCATCTTCCAGTCCGGCAATCAGCGCGTCCCCCACTAAATAGGTGGAAGATAAATAGAATAGCAGTGTAATTGCCAGCAAAACCGAAGCCGCTTTACACTCCCGCCTCCATCGCCACAGCCATACCGCAAGCGCCAGCAGCAGCAGTACGAACAGCCCGGGAGGCAGAATGAAGCTGTAAACGAATTTGATAAGATAAATCAATGAAACTACCGCCTTTGCATGATTGATTTGGTAGTATTGTAGCATGGGAAATGATGTACCGTTAAAAATGTTAATCATATAGGAAGGAAGTCTCTATTTTTAACGCGAATCTTAACGAATCAGCCAAGAAGGAGATTTAGTATGATTGATAAAGTAATTAGGCTATAGTCACATCGACCGCTTATGATGAGGCTATATAGATAAGAAATGCTATGTAGTATCAGGAGGGGATCGAATGGAGATATACGGAGGACAGGCTCTACGGAATGGAGTTATGCTCAAAGGGGAGCATTATATCGTTAAGGCGAGGCGTCAGCTGGATGGGCGAGTCGAATTTGAGGAGGTCAAGCTGGAGGATTCTGTCATTCAAAGCTGGAAAGACCGGATGGGGCACATCCCGTTTCTCAGGGGAATTCTGCTGATGCTAGAGCTGATCTTTTACGATAAAATAATAGCATTCCTTAATATATCTGCGTTTCTCATTTATTTATTCGCCTATTTTGTTCCTTCATCTTCCCAGTCGTCCGGTTCATTATTGGGAATAATCCTGTACCTGCTCGCCACTGTTCTGTCCATTGCAGTTGTGGTTATACTCGCCTCCATTATGTTTGGTCCTCTCGGGAAGTATCACGCCGCAGAACATATGACCATCAATGCTTGGGAGCAAGGACTGGAAATTAACCTGGACGAAGTTCGAAAGCAAAGCAGGGTGAATCCTAATTGCGGAACAAATCTGACCATCTTTATAATCATGGTATATCTGCTGCTGATACCTGTGCCAATAGGGTACTATCTTAGATTTGCGGCTTCTTTTGCCGTTGGTTATGAGATATTTATTGTATCGGAAGGTTTTTTGTATACTCTTCTGAGGCCTTTCTATTGGTTTGGCTCTCTGGCGCAGCATTATCTGTTTACATCCAAGCCCGCTGAGCAGCATCTGGAAGTGGGGATTGCTTGTTATATGAAATTGAAAGAGCTGGAAAAGAAAGATAAGGAAGAGTGTACTGCAGAAAAATGAATTTAGAAACGGCCCGGGGCACTGGAAACGGCCTGTGATTGAAGGGAAAATATTAGTCTTATAGAACTATATATCAGTGTATGATTTATAACAAAACAAAGCTGGCGTCCCCTAGAGAAGCCAGCTTATTTGATTACAGCCCTTTTTCTACAACTGCCCGCATCATGCCTCTGTAACGTTCCTTGTGCGCCGGGGATGCTGAGTCACGAATCAGCTCGAACAGGGCGGCGCATTTTCTGAAACTGCTATGATTCTCCATGTTCTCGGCCGCTTCCAGCACGGTCAAAATGCTTTCCGCCGCGGCACCTTGTTCATCCCGGCTGATTTGGTACTTGGCCAGCTCCAGCAGAAAGGAATGGTAAAAGGCCAGAATGGCGGGTTCATCCGTATTTCCGAATTCCCGGATTTGTCCGGAGAATTGCTCCAGAATGGCGTCAACGTTTAATCCGTGCTTATGGGCGGCCTTCACAATCGTGGTCAGGCCGGACAGCGACTCAATGGGATTTTCCTGCAAAAAGCGGACATAATCCTCAAGCACCTCCATATGTCCGGAAAGCATGTTGATTTCAAACAGATGGGCTGTGGCCTTGCAACGAAAGTATTCCACTTCTTCATGATCGTGCTCATCAAGATTGCTGTACCTGCCCAGCTCGGCATATTTCTCAATGCATACCCTGGCTTGGTCATACTGCTGCAGCTTTGTCAGAGCCTGGCCTTTCATCATATGACCATAACCGTAGTAATACACCAATGGCCTTGTACGGTTCGACTTTAATCTGCCGTTTTCGTTAAGGGAGACAAGGGAGAGCAAGTCTTCGGACAGCTCTATGATCTTGTCCCAATTTTCAAATGCAAAGGCCATTTTCAGCATGTTAACAAGGGTGTCCAGATCTTCAATTCCGGAACGGTTGCTCTCGTCCAAATGTTACTCCTCCTCAATCCCCGGATATAAGAAGTATAAAAGATGTTTATAATTTCATCAATATATGGAGAATATAAAAGAATATAGTAAATTAAACCAAGTTAATTTGTTCCAGATCCAGGCAGAATAGAAAATCTCATGAATATATAAGTTCCTCTGTGCGCGCTTTATCCGTCTGTCCTAAAAAAACGCCCGGCAGCATACATACATAGCAGAGGAGGGGAGAGGATGGATATAAACGTGAAGCGCTATTATCTGCTGAAGCAGCGGCAGAAGGAGACGGAGAAGGAGCTGGCGGCTCTGCGCGAGGAAATCACCGCATACTGCAAAAACCTTGGAATCAGCGAGTTCGAGTCAGGCGGGTATACACTGAAACTGGTGCAGAAGAACCACAGGGAATACGATGACGACAAGCTGTACGAGGCGCTTGCTGATCCCACGGTTTGGCGTCTGCTGTCCAAAGCGGATCCAGCGAAAATCTCAAGCCTGCTCAAGCTGAAGGTCATTTCGGAGGAAGCAATCCGTCCTGCCATGTCGTTAAAGCCGGTGCATATGCTGCTGGTCGATAAAAAATAATAGTTTCCCTTCCACACTTTTCTAAAAAGCGGCAGCGTTGTCTGCCGTCTTTTTGTTTTCCAGCCATGTGTAAAATACGGCACTGCAATTCCGTTGAGAATTAGCTACAATAGATTAAGATATCCATTTTCTTGCAAGAAAGCGAATTCATATATTTGACAATGCAGGCCGCTTCAGGCCGGCACTTCTGCTAGATTGCCAGCATGGAAGGATGAAACATACATGATTCGTTTTAAATTCAGATATATGTTGAAAAACAAACAGACAAGGCTGATTCTGCTGCTCACATTATGCGTATCCCTGCTGATTACGATGATTGGGCTGGGGTCGTACGTCCGCTACCGGGAGGGTCTGGATACCGAGCTGAATGCGCCTAACGTGGAGCTGCTGCAAATCAATATGGATGTTACGAACCGTGCCTTCCGGGAGGCGGATGAGAAAGCGGTGGATTTGTCGTACCGTCCGGAAATTCTGTCCTATATGAATGCCGGGTCTTCCGGGCAGCGGACCGAGGCTGCCGGTGTTCAGCAGCTGCTGGCAGGCGCTGCAGCGGATAAAAAGGTGCAATCGGTTGCCTTAGCCGATTTTGCTCATAAATCCGTGGTCTCCAGTGATTTTGGCTACAAGGAGAAATGGGAGGAAGCTCGGGATTCTTCCTGGACTGCATGGATTCAGGAGATCGAGAAACGCCCGCTGCTGATCAAGCGGAGATGGCTCGGCTCTGAGGTGGGGGACAGCAGCACCGAGCTGCTGAGCATTGTCAGACCGGTGATGGCGGACGGCAAGGCGGCGGGAGCGGTGATTATCAATCTGGATTACGACCTGTTTTTCTCGCAAATGTATACTCACCTGTCCAGCCAGCAGTATGTATACAACCTGGACGGGGAACTGATCTATCCGAAGCTGAACACAGGCGTTCAACCATCCGATATGGACGCGGTTATTGATGAGCTTGATGTCAGCCCGTTCAGCTATGTAAAAGTGCAGGGCCAGGAATATATGGCCAACCAGACCTTCTCGGACGTGACAGGCTGGAGGCTGGTGTCTCTGGTGCCCATGGACCATATGCTCAAAAACGTCAAGCTGGCCAGAAACATGATGCTTTTCCTGTCCCTCGTCTCGATCATCGTGGGCTGTTCGGCTATTTACTACTATAATTATGCGGCTTTCCGCCCCTTACGCAGAATCCATCAGCTGTTAAATCCGGCTTCCGGCGGCAGCTCGCAGGGCAGCTTGTATGATCTGGAGCCCGTGATTGGCAAATGGGTGGGGGAATTCCAGCGCAGAACTTTCGTGGCGGAAAGAAGCCTGCCCGAGCTGAGGAGCAAATATATCCAGGACATTCTGAACCGCTGTATTGGCATCAAGGAGGTCCGCACGAAATGGAGCCACTATTTCCATGATTGGAGCGCAGGTCCGCTGACCGTCATGGTGGTGTCCATTGACCGGTACTGGCAGTGGGCGGCTTCTTTTATGGAGGAGGACAGGATGCTGCTTAAATATGCCCTGCAAAATATTATGGAAGAGGTTCTCGCTCCGGCGTGGAGGACGGTATGTGTCACAGCAAAGAAGGACAGCTTTGTGGTGCTGCTGCAGCCGAAGGGTGAAGCGGCCGGTGCGGGGGAGCTGCGGTTGGACGCGGAGAAGCTGATTGAAATTGTAAGCAGGCATCTGAATATATCCGTCTCCGCAGGCATTGGCCCGGAGGTGCAGGATATTTCTGCTTTGGAGCAGTCGTATGCCGCTGCGCGCAAGGTGCTGGCATACCGGCTGTACGAAGGTTACGGGCGGGTGTGTGAGCATAAGGCTTGGGATAACAGTATGAACGGCGACATAGAGGAGACTTGGTCTGCTGAGATCATTCAGGGGCTGCAGACCGGAGACAGTGGTGCGAACGCAGCCGCGGTGGAGAAATGGGCCGCTCTCATTCGTGAGCATGGTGTTGAACCAGAGCAGGTATACAGGGCTGCGGATCATATTTTGGAGGAAATTCTGGACATCACCGCTGCCCGCAGCATGGACCCTCCTGAGGAAATTAACAACTATAACTGGAGTCAGGTGCAGACGATGGACTTGACTGACATTGAGCAAATGTTGTGCCAGGTTACCGCCAAAATCGCGGAGCAGGTTCAGGTTCACAGCCATACAAGGGAATACAAACGCGTGCAGGGCATGATTCAGTACATGGAAGAGCATATGCAGGAGAATATCGGCTTGCAGGATATCGCCGGACATGTCGGGATGAGTGTGTCATCCGTCAGCAGCATGTTCAAAGAAGAAACGGGAACAACCGTATATGACTACCTCACGCATTTGCGCATCACGAAGGCATGTGAGCTGTTGACGGAAAGCGACCACAAAATTGCCAGCATCGCCAGCATGGTCGGCTATCAAAATGAAAACAGCTTTATCCGTGTATTCCGTAAAATCAAAGCGGTTACCCCGGGCAAATTCCGGGAAAGCAGCAAATCTTCCAACGGATATGCAGATCTGCCAAAACCGCGCCACTCCGGCATTTTTGAAGATACTTAAGCAGATTGAACGATAGATTGCCCCCTCGCCCTGGATTACACTGAGGCTGTGAAATGCTTCTCATATGACGAAGCCAGCTGTCACACTCAGAACAAGCACGGGGGGTGAGGAAGGACGGATACCGTAAGACCGGGGAGATTAGAGGGTCAAGCCGGATGACGGCCGCATACGTGAAGAAAAGAGGGATGACGTGAAAAGCAGAGGATGGAGAAGCTGGACAGCACTCGCAGCGGCGGCTGTGGTGCTGGCGGGAGTATGGTTCTTAACCTTTCAAGGGAAAGGTTGGACTTTGAAGGCGGAGCAACGTAGTACGGCTGCTTTTCCCAACAAACCGGTCACACTGGTCGTCCCGTATGCTGCCGGCGGTGGAACCGACATCATGGCAAGAGCGCTTGCTAAAGCGGCGGAAAAGCGTCTCGGCCAGCCGGTTGTGGTCGTGAACCGGACAGGGGGAGGAGGCGCCATCGGATTAATGGAAGGCGCAGATGCCAAAGCGGACGGTTATACCGTCACCTGCATGGTAACGGAGCTGACGATCCTGCCCCATCTCGGGCTGCTTCCGATCACCTATGAGCAATTCAAGCCGATTGCGCAGATCAATCACGATCCTTCCGCCATCACCGTGCGGGCGGACGCGCCGTGGAAGACAGCGGCTGAATTTCTGGATTACGCCAAAACCCATCCCGGTGAAGTCAAGATGGGCAATGCGGGGACAGGAAGCATATGGCATCTGGCTGCGGCGACGTTGGAAAAAGAAAGCGGTCTTACGTTCACGCACATCCCGTATGAGGGAGCGGGGCCGGCCGTATCGGCGCTCCTGAGCGGGTTTGTGGATGCAGTGCCTGTAAGCCCGGCCGAAGTGAAAACCTACGTGCAGCAGGGAAAGCTGCGTACGCTGGCTATTAATGATATCGTTCCTTCGGAAGCGCTTCCAGAAATTCCGACTCTGAAGGAGGCCACCGGATTGGATGTCACCTTCGCGGGAACCTGGCGAGGGCTCGCGGTACCGAAGGGCACGCCTGACGATGTTACAGATGTGCTGGCACAGGCTTTTATGAAAGCAGCCGATGACCCGGAATTCAAGGAGCAAATGAAAGAGAATGGATTGGGATTGCTGGTGAAAGACGGCGCAGGTTTCGGCCGCCAGTTGAAAGAAAATCATGACATGTTAGGGAAGCTGATCCCTGAGCTTGGATTGAGCCGAAAATGAGAGCGCTTTAATTCATGCAACGGTGAAAAGAAAGGTATGGTAATGATGAAAATCAAACAAAGCATTGAGAAAATTCCTGGCGGAATGATGCTGGTTCCCCTGTTCATCGGTGCTATCGTGCATACATTTTGGGCCGGTGCGGGAGAATATTTCGGATCATTTACCAACGGGCTGATGACAGGCACGGTGCCGATTCTGGCCGTATGGTTTTTCTGTATGGGAGCCTCCATCGATGTCCGCGCGACAGGCACGGTGCTCAGAAAATCGGGTACGCTCGTATTGACCAAAATCGCCGTCGCCTGGGTTGTGGCCATGATCGCCTCCACCTTTCTGCCGGTGGGAGGCATTCAGACCGGATTTTTTGCGGGGCTGTCTGTTTTGGCTCTGGTCGCGGCCATGGATATGACCAACGGCGGCTTATATGCTTCCATTATGCAGCAGTACGGCTCCAAGGAGGAAGCGGGCGCGTTTGTGCTGATGTCGCTGGAATCCGGTCCGCTGGTTACGATGCTTATTTTAGGCAGCACCGGGCTTGCAGTATTTGAGCCGCAGACCTTTGTCGGAGCAGTGCTGCCGTTTCTGATCGGTTTTTTGCTGGGCAACCTGGATCATGATTTGCGTGAATTTTTCGGAAAAGCGACGCATACGCTGATTCCCTTCTTCGGCTTTGCACTTGGCTGCACCATCGATCTGGGGGTTATCCTGCAGACAGGACTGCTCGGGATTCTGCTGGGCATTGTGGTCATTATCATTACAGGCATTCCGCTCATGCTGGCTGACAAATATATTGGCGGCGGCAACGGAACCGCCGGCCTTGCGGCTTCCAGTACGGCAGGCGCGGCCGTGGCAAACCCGGTTATCGTGGCCAACATGAAGCCTGAATTTCTGCCTGTGGCCCAATCCGCGACCGCGCTGGTAGCGGCCTGCGTGATTGTCACTTCCATCCTGGTGCCGATCCTGACCGCTTATTGGGCCAAATACCAGAATAAAAACGGAAAGGCCAACATTTCCGGGTCCGGCGAGATGTCTCTTCAAAAAGCCAAAGCCTGAAATCCAGGTGAAAATAGCTGTGAACCGGAGTTTATTGGATTGTGAAAGAACAGAAAAGAGCAAGGGTTTGCCAGAAGGCGGTCTCTTGCTCTTTTTTTGTCCGTTTTTTTGTTGTATCGGGAGGTGAATCCTGCTGGAGAAAGAACTTATGATGATATGCGAATGACAAAATTATAGAAGGAGATGTGTCATTTTGAGTTTAACTCGTAGATGGTGCGGGGTTGTTTCGGCGTTAACCCTTTTAATGACATTTGCGGCGCTTATGGTCCCGCATTTCACTTTAGCTGCACAGGCAGAGGATGGCGGCAAACGGTTTATTCAGGTTGAAGGAGGAAGATATTATACGGCCGCGCTTAGAAATGATGGATCGGTCTGGGTATGGGGGCGGAACCTGTGGGGCGAACTGGGACTGCAGGAAACGGTTAACCTTCGGCGTATCGAAGCCCCCGTGAGAATTGGGCGCTTGTCTGATATTCGCTCGCTGAGCGTATACGGCAGCGGTCATAACCTTGCCGTGAAATCGGATGGAACCGTCTGGCAGTGGGGAGGAGCAGACGGTTATACAGATCAGCAGGTGCATTCCCTGCTTCCCCGGCAGATTGATGGAGTATCCAGTGCAGCCGCAGTGGCTGCAGGCGAAGACTTTGGTGTCGCCTTGTTAAAGGATGGGACAGTGTGGTCGTGGGGACGATACCGCAATGAAGCACTGGTCCAAGATGCCCGCAAAGCTGCGCCCGTTCCGGGGTTGAGCCATGTGGTGCAGGTTGCTGCGGACGGGAGAAATGCTTATGCCGTCAAGTCGGACGGAAGCCTGTGGAAATGGAGTGAGCCGTCCGCCTTAACCGGTACGGATGCGGCTGTTTCCCTGCATCCTGCCAAAATAACGGGTTTTAGCAAAATCAAGCAGGTTTCCGCCAATAATGATCAACTTTACGTTTTGGATTCAAAGGGGAAGGTATGGACATTAAACGGCGGGGGGAAAGCAAAGAGTTATCACGGTGAGCTGACGATACGGAGCATACGTGCAGGAGAAGGTTATGTACTGTTATTAACGTCTCATGGCGATGTGTACAGCTTCGGATCGACGGTAACGGGGAAACAGGGAAAAGTCGCCGGACTTTCGGGTGTAACTGACATTGGCGCAGGCTCTCATCATAACCTCGCGATCACGAAGGATGGAAGAGTCTGGGGATGGGGCGGAGACAAGTATTATGAAACCGGCGGGCCGCCAGCTTCGGAGGATGGTATGGTGTACCGCCCGGTTCCCGCACGTCAGGCGGTGGACATAACGATCAACGGTCGGCGGTTTGATTCGATATTTCCGGCCATCGTCACGGATTCCAGCGTGCTGGCCCCGGTCAAGCCATTATCCCAAGCGCTGGGAGCCGAATTCTCCATTGCACGAAACGAAGACGGAAGCGGGACATATCAGATTCGCAGCAATGGCCGAACGGTTACCTTTATGATGAATCAAAGTTTATTTAAGACAGGTACGGAGCAAGCTGTGCTGCCTGAACCGGTAACAGCGGTTACGGGGGCGGTAATGGTGCCTTATCAGCTGCTGGAAAAGGGGCTCGGAATGAAAATAATATGGAATCCCCAAGCCGGAGCGTTGACGATTGACGGCGCTGTTGCCCCTTTTCAATAAATAGACACAAACAAAAATAAAACAACATAAACGAAGATTATTTAATTGACTCCAACCTCATCCGGAAGTACGCTGAAGGTGTAAATAGTTATGAACAGAAGCAATTGCAAAATACACTTTGATCAAGGAGTGGAGTTCATGAGCACTTTAGGTATTCATACAGGCGAAGCCGCCATCCCGGGTCTTGATATTCCGTTTGTCCGCGAACTAGCCGAGCTGACCCGGGATATGTGGAGATTCGGCTGGGATGAACGGAATGGAGGCAATGTCAGCTGCATTCTCGACGAAGATACGGTTGCCCAATATATCGATATTCATCAGGTGCAGCGGACGATCAAGCTTGCGTTTCCGGTGCATGAGCTGGCAGGCACCTATTTTATCGTGACAGGCTCGGGCAAATACTTCAAGAATGTGATCAGTGACCCGGAAGCCAATCTGGGTATACTGCGGGTAGCGGCAGACGGGGAGCAAATCGAGCTTTTATGGGGACTTCGGGGCAGGGCTGTACCAACAAGCGAGCTGCCCTCCCATTTTATGAGCCATATTGAGCGCCTGAAGGTGGACCCGCAGCACCGTGCAGTCATTCATAATCATGCGACCCATGTAGTTGCCATGAGTTTTGTGCATGATTTACATGAGAAAAAATTCACAAAAACACTGTGGGAAATGTGCACGGAGTGCATTGTTGTCTTTCCTGAGGGTGTGGGCATTATCCCCTGGATGGTGCCGGGTTCAGAAAGCATTGGCCGGGCGACGGCGGACAAAATGAAGCATCATAGGGCCGTGTTATGGCCGCATCACGGAATATTCGGAACAGGAAGTACGCTGGACGAGGCATTTGGTTTGATTGAAACGATCGAAAAGGCTGCTCAGATCTATATGCTGATTGCCGGCAAGGACATCAGGCAGAGAATAACGGACGAGGAGCTGGCCGAGCTGGCCAGAGCTTTCGGCGCTGCTCCTTGTGGGGGGATTTTAAGTGTCTGACATCAAGGTTTAGCTATAAAGGCTGCACAGCCATAAGACTCTTTAGCCTGCGGGTTATGGGGTCTTTTTTGTATATATTTATCAATAATTTTTTCAACCAGATCTTCCGATATATATGTCATACCTTCATAAAGATTTGTATTGGATTCGAATAAAAGGAGACATCAAATGAAAACACAAAACAAGGTCAAAAGGGATTCCGCTTTTTCACGTCTTTCACTTCGAGTTAAGCTGCCGCTGTTCATCAGCATTCTGCTGGTCATTGCGCTGGCGGGGTCAGGTGTGGTGATGTATCTGTTCGGAGCAAAGATGCTGCTGGACAAGAGCATGGATGAAGTGAAGGCCAATGCTGACCGGATCGGCGAAAATATTTATTCCATCGTGAAGCTGGAGCAGCAGTCCACGTCCATAGCTTCAAATAATAAAGTGCTTAAGGACCTGCTGCTTGCCCGCAGTGAGGGGACAACCGATGAAGAGTTTTTCGCTCCGGACAATAAGCTTATTCCAGAAGCCAACAGCCTGCTGCTAGCTGATCTTAAGGGAAGCCTGGGCATTCAGGCGATGGTGGTGGTTGACACGAAAGGCACGGTTGTGGCTGCCAGCAGTCCCGATGCGGTGCAAGGAGACCGTTCCGACCGTGATTACTTCCATGAGGCGCTTAAAGGCGAGCCTGTCATCAGTGATGCGCTGATATCCAAATCGACCGGGAAATTGGGGGTTGTATTCGCACAGCCCATTAAAGGGGACGACAGTAGTGTTCTGGGTGTATTGATCAGCACGATTGATACATCGATGTTTGTGGACATGCTTCAGGGTATTCAAATCAATAACGAAGGCCGGATATTTGTTATCAGCCGTGGCGCCACTATTGTGTACGACTCCAGGGATGAATCGAATGTCGGAAAGGTGCTGGAAGCCACGGAATATGGCAGTGCGCTGAGTTTACAGCCTTCCAAGGAGCTTCAGACAGGCGACGTTGGAAATAAGGAAAAATACATTCGTTATTCCAAAGTTCCCGGCGCCGATTGGACGGTTTTTGTGGAAGATAGCTACAGCGATATTATCCGCCCGCTGGTGAAGCTGCTGCAGAATATTGTTTTCGTAACGATTGTCGCTGTTGCCGTTGCTGTCATTGTGGGAATCTTCCTTTCCCGCTCTATTACGCTGCCTATTGTTCGTCTTAAAGCACTATTTCAAAAGCAGGCGGAGGGAGATCTGACCATTCGGGCGGAGGGTAACTTTAAAAGTGAATTCCGTGATCTTGCGGACAGCTTTAATTTAATGGCGGAAAATAACAGGCAGCTCATAGGACAAATGAACGGTTCGATCGAAGTGTTAAACGGCAACACCAAACAGCTGGAAGAGACCTCCAAGCAAACGGCATTATCTATAAAAGAAACATCGATTGCCACTGCGGAGATATCCACGGCCATGGAATCCCAGTCGCAAAATACAGAGCATATGGTGGGCAAATTTACGGAGCTTGGCAGCAAAATGGTCTCCATCAGCAGCAGCTCGGAAGTGATCAGGGAAAGAGCGTCTTCCATCATGAATGTGTTCCACGCCAATCACGAAATTATTGAATCCTTGATTGAAGTTAACCAAAGAAATGAACGGGAAGTAAGCAACATTTCCACCATTACTTCCATGCTTGCTGAAAGTTCCGCCCAAATCGGCAGGATCACGGGGGCTATTAATGAAATCGCAGCCCAAACCAATCTGCTGGCCTTGAATGCTTCTATTGAAGCTGCACGGGCCGGGGAGCATGGACGCGGCTTTGCGGTGGTGGCCGACGAAATTCGCAAGCTTGCGGAGCAATCTTCTCGGCAGGCAGGGGAGATTGAGGGCATTATCCGGCAAACCCTTGTTCAGGTGGAGAAAAGCAATGAGAGTGTTGGTGAAATTCAGAATATTGCCGGTATGCAGGATGAGTTCGTTGGCAAAACCAAAGATGCCTTCCAGCTTATCATGGACGACGTAACGGATATTGCGGGCCGGATTCAAACGATGGCACAGGAAGTTACAACCATGAATCACAGCAAGGACGAGCTGCTGGAATCCGCCCACAGCCTGTCGGCTGCCGGACAGGAAGTATCCGCATCGGCGGAAGAAGTGACGGCAACAGCTCAGGAGCAGTCGTCCATGGTGGATCAGCTGGCGGTTATGGTGGAAAGCATCGATCAGCTGACAAGCGCATTGGCTGAATCTGCATCCCGTTTCAAGGTAGAGTAACGCATGATTATGAATAATTGAAGTCTTGAATAAGCCTGAAGCTCACCAGAAATATGAGTTTCAGGCTTTATTTTTTAGGTCTATAGTATGTATTTTTTCCTGACAATTCAAGAATTTGCAGGCCAAAACAGTGACTTAAGGACTAACGGGGGATATAATTAGATCCAAATGTAATTGTCGAAATTAGGCGGATAAAGGCGGTCGTTCCCTTGGATGTGGAGAGATTGAACAAGCTGCTGCTGGATTACAGCCGTGATCCGGGGCGCATTATGTGGGGAGAGGTGTTTCATCTGTTTCACCTTGCCAAAAAGTCAGCGCAACCATTATATGAGCTGGACCCTGCAGGAGATATCATTTACGATCCGGCCAAGAGATTGTTTGTCGCCAGGGTTTTGGAGGTACATATACATCTAAAGGATTACGAATTGGTCGATGCTGTACTTTATCAGGGCAGTTTCCGGCCGAAGAAATAAGTATTTACAATTCCGGACAGGCTGAATACAATCTTTTAGAACAAATACGGACCCTATTGGAGGAAAACATGAAGCATCTAATTTCATCGGAACAATTTACCGCCGAGCTTCTTCATGAACTGTTCATTCTGGCTGACCAAATGAAAAGCCATCCAAGGGAATTTGATGACGTATTAAAGCACAAGGTGGTTGCTACCCTGTTTTATGAGCCGAGCACGCGTACGCGCCTCTCTTTTGAATCCGCGGTACAGCGGCTCGGAGCCAAATTAATCAGCACGGAGAATGCCAGGGAAATGTCTTCAGCGATTAAAGGTGAGAACATTTTGGATTCCATACGGGTTGTGCAGGGATACTGCGATGCGATCATCCTTCGCCATTATGAGAATGACGCCGCCCTCAAAGCTACTGAAGTGGCAAGAGTGCCGATCATCAACGCGGGCGGGGGCACCGGAGAGCATCCCACACAGGCTTTGCTGGATTTATATACGATTCACAGCTTTAAAGGCAGGATTGCAGGCAGCAAGGTGGCTGTCCTCGGAGATTTGAAAAATGGACGTACTATCCATTCCCTGCTGAAGGGGCTGGCCCTGTACAGCGATATCGAGGTCTTCGGTCTGAGCCGTAAGGGGCTGGAACTGCCTAATGAATATATTCAATATTTAAATGGCAGAGGCATAACCTACCATGCGCTCTCTTCCCTGGAGGAAATCCCCGTATCTGTCGATGTGCTGTATCACACCAGAACCCAGACGGAGCGAATGAACGGGGAGCAGGCAGGCTCGGGAGAGATCATTATCGACCAGGCGGCCATGAACCGCTTTTCCGATCAGTCGCTGCTCATGCACCCCCTTCCGAGAAATCAGGAGATAACGCCGGAGGTGGACTCCGATCCCCGAGCCATTTATTTCAAGCAAAGTGAAAACGGGTTGTTTATTCGGATGGCTTTGCTGTATTCACTTCTTGGTACTTGAACAGGGTCATGGCTTTTGTTCCCCTATTTCGGCGGATGAAATCAAGAAAATGCGAGAGGAAGAGTGAAATTAAATGGACGGTTACAGAGTATCGAGAAGGAGAACAGACGATCATGGTTTATACTTGCAGAATTGAACTGGACGAGATTACTCCGAAGATTTGGCGGGAATTTCAATTTCATCCGGCCGTAACGTTTCATCAGCTTCACAGAATCATCCAAACGGTCATGGGTTGGGAAAATTATCATTTGTACCAGTTTCATGTCAATGGACAAGTTATCGGGATGCCAGATCCGACATTAGAAGCTATGGAAGAGCGAGAGGAGCTGAATGCACGGAGAGAAGTCGTTCAGAAGCATGTTGACGAGGAAAATTCCGTGTTTACATACGTTTATGATTTTGGTGATGATTGGCAGCATACGATTACATTGATTAAAAACGATTCATCGACATCCGATCCAGTGCCCTTGTGTCTGGATGGAGCTCGAAGTTGTCCCCAGGAAGATGTGGGAGGAGTTTGGGGATATCAACATATGCTAGAAGTCTTGATTACTCCCAACCATCCGGAGCGGGATCAGTTTATTGGCTGGATCGGAGAGGGATACGATTCTGAATCTTTTTCCTGTGAGGAAGTGAACCTTGAGCTTCAAAGGCAAAAGAACAAGCTTATTCCCAAATCACTTGTCAAGCTGTCGGAGAGCAAGAAGCCTGTGAAGCTTACGAAATCCGTTCTGAATAAACATCTGAAACAACTAAGTAATGACCAACTGATTGATTTGGTAAAGGCTTGTTATGGCGCCAGCAAAGAAATGGAGAAGTTTCTTGCAGTAAGAATACTAGGCGATGAAGCGGTAGAATCTCTGTTTCATGAGTATCGAAAAAAAGTGGAAAACGAATTTTTTCCTGAACGCGGTCATGGGAAGTTAAAACTTCAAGAGGCGAAACAAGTGATATCGGAATTCGAAAGATTGACCGGAAGCATCAAGTACAGTCTGGAACTGAAGCTGATCTATGTCGAAAATGGAGTTGATTTCACACTAAGCTACGGGGATATTGATGAACGCTTCTACAACAGCATGGCGTCCATGTATGCCGATATCATTGATATCTTGAATGAGGATGAAACAGCCGAGCTGTTCGACGAATACGAGGAGCGCATCGAAACGATTATCTCGAAAACGGATGGGATCGGCTGGGGTTTCCATGACATTTTGGCTGATCTGCACGCTCAAATACGATGGATTTAGGCGGAGAACTTTAAAACGACTATATTTGATTAGTCGTTTTTTGCATTTAGAGGCACTCGTTCGCTGGCAAATTATTGTAAATGCGTTTTGATATATAGTTTTATAGAGCAGTAATAGGAGTTGACTAAGATGGAACAAAAGCTTCACCCGAATGTCATTCGATATTGGCAGGTTATGCATGGCTTACATACAGTTAAATGGATACTTATCTGCGTCATCCCTTTGATTATCCGGGCAGTCTGGTTGCCAGCCTTGGGATGGTTAACAATGATTTCCTGCCTGATGATATCATTTTTCTTCATCAGGGGCCTCACCTTTGTTTGTTACGGGGTTCATAAAAAATACTCCCGAAGAAGCTATTTCCTTGGTGACGATGAAATTATGATTCGATGGGGGAATGCGTGGTCAGATAACTCTTCCATTATTCCGATTAGCCGGGTGCAGCATGTGGATCAAGAACAAGATATGCTTGCTAAAAAACTGGGCTTATCTGAGCTAACCATCACAACAGCAGGAGATCACCATTTTATTATAGGACTGGCAGAGAAGGACGCTGTTCGGCTGCGCAGACAAATCATCGAATTGTCCAAATTAGGCGAAAGGGATGCTTATTATGATTAAACGGCATCATCCTGTTACAGTCGTCTACAAGTTATACAGTCAAATCCGTTATTTGATTATTCCCTTTGCCGCGTTTTTATTTAATGAGATTCGGGCAGGCACAGGGCAACAACCTTATTGGGTATATATCGCAGCAACAGTGTACGGCGTTGCAGCCGGTTTTTGGTCGATCCTTTCCTGGTATAGAGAAACCTATCAAATGAATCATAAGGTACTGCATATCACAAAAGGTGTCTTTACTGTAACACAAAGAACGATACCACTTATAAAAATCAATAATATACAAATCGAGCAAAGCTGGATTTATCGGCTGCTTGGGATCGCCAATGTTGAACTGCAAACGAGTGATTCCAATGCTCATGCTGATGCTCACTTGGTTACATCTAGAAAAATGGCGGATTTACTCAAGAAGTCCATTGGACTGGTCGAAAACGGAAGTGTGATTCCTGCGCCAAGAGAACATCACGTTAGCAAAAAAGAAATTATGATGCTGTCCATGAGTTCGAATACATTCTGGCTGGGACTTCCCGTCACGATCGCTGTCATTCAACATTTGTGGGGCTGGTTATTTCCTACACCGGAAGAAGAGCAAGTCAGCTTTATCGAATTGTTTGAGAAGGAAACTTGGAGTGGGGTAGCCTTAGATGAAAGTATCAAAGTGGTTCTGTATCTGTTGATTTTCTTGGGAATATGCGTAATTGTTACTTGGTTATTCTCCATAGGGATGGCACAATTACGGTACAGAGGTTGGCATATTACAAGAAACGGAGACGTGATTTCCATTCATCATGGGTGGATGGAGCGAAAATCGGTGCAAATCCAAGCGAAAAAAATCCAATCCCTTCGAATCAAAGAACTGATGTTTGGGCGTCTGTACGGGTATGCATCCATTTGTATGGATTGCGTCGGTTATCATGGGGAACGGAGAGTGAAATTGCTTATCCCTTCTATCCGGACATCGGAATTAGCAGACGTGTTGAATTGGCTGACACCCGAGTTTCAACTTAGTACTCCAAAGCGAGCTTTACACCAGAACGCCAAATTTGTTGCAGCGATTCCAATCTTATCGTTGCTTCTACTGAGTATCGTTGTTGGTTGTTTTTTTACTTTATGGTTTTTGACAACCGTTCCCGTATTGTATTTATTCTATGGATATATAAAGTGCATCTATGACCAGACAAAATGGGATATCTGCGCGAATTTGTTTGTTTTACGCAAAGCCGGCATCAATCAGACAACCGTGTACCTCTTGCGTGAATCCACAGAGTCCATAAGTATTAGACAATCATGGTTGCAGCGCTTGCTTCACCTGTATCGGCTGAAAATGGACATCAATTCTCCGGCGAACGTCCGGGAATATCGATTGCCGGGGATTACTAAGCAAGATTGTGATGAGACTTTAGGATGGTATAAGAATATTAAACGAGGGTGAACAATTTTACGACAAAGTAGCGGTAACAGTATAATGTTTTTCTGAGGATAGTGATTTTATTGTTCGCACCAAAATATTCAATAACAGATCGCACTGCCTGTAAACTGATGGACATAGAACGAGCCAGCGCAATTGTTGATTTGATTCTATTGCCCTCATCAATTCTTGACTTGCTCAAGAAAGAATCGATGGAAAAGACAGTCATCCTTTCTACAAAGATCGAAGGCAATACACTTGACGAGGCAACGAAAAGAAAAGTTTTGTACCATAACAGCAGCGACAATGAAGAACAAGAAGTTTATAACTTAATGAAAGCTTTGGAATATCTAGATGAAGCGGACAGAAGGCAGTTACCGGTTACGGAGGAGTTTATTAAGAAGCTGCATGCCATTATTAAGATTTCGCATGGACGAAGACCGCGTATTAGTGAATATCGAGAGGAACAAAATCAAGTTGGCAGCCGTAATGCTTCCGGGTTTTATCTGCCACCGGAATGGAACGATGTCCCTGTATTAATGGAGGATTTGGTTGCCTGGATTAATGCCCCGACAAAAATTGAACCAGAACTAATTCGAAAGTTAGATCCTCAGCAAAGAATGGTTTTTGCCCAATTAACTTTTAAACAAGACTCCATGACAACAAGCGAAATGAGAGAGCTTTTACGTTTGTCCGATCGATCGATAAGAGAAAAGGTAAGTCTTTGGAGGGAAGCCAG
Source organism: Paenibacillus jiangxiensis (assembly GCF_046098255.1). Lineage (NCBI taxonomy): Bacteria > Bacillati > Bacillota > Bacilli > Caryophanales > Paenibacillaceae > Paenibacillus > Paenibacillus jiangxiensis. The sequence continues at coordinate 122,207 of NZ_JBJURI010000011.1, read as the reverse complement.
GTTTATCGAACCTCGTGATCATGACGTCAAAAGAGTTCGTTCGATTAAATTGACAGAAGCTTATGAGCAGTTGGCGCAAGAAATTCGCAGTTCACCGGAAAAGTTCCCGCATTTCCTGAAATAAGTTTCAAATGACAAGAAGAGGCTGTCCTAAGCAATTTTCAATGACTAAGGGACTGCCTCTTTTTTTGTATATATTCCTACTATAAAATGGTCACTTTTTGATTAAATAAAACCATTTAATTATTCAAAAATTGATCAAGTGATTTAATCAGATAGATGATATGGAGTAAATTTAAAGGATAAACAAAGAATGCGTATTGACTGTAAGCGCTTTTAATATTACTATGTAATCACATGGTAATCAAAAGTTAATCACAATATCACCAAATCGCAGAAACAGAAATTGAATGAGGCCGCATCACATCAATTTTCACGAGAGGGAGAGTGTATATGGAGCAACAAGAAATCATATGGGGAATTGCTCCCATCGGTTGGCGCAATGATGACATTCCTGAAATTGGAGCAGGCAATACGCTGCAGCATCTGCTGAGCGATATTGTCGTTGCAGGGTTCCAGGGAACGGAGGTTGGCGGCTTTTTTCCGGAGGCAGACGTATTGAACAAGGAGCTTCAGCTTCGTGGGCTGCGAGTGGCCGGTCAATGGTTCAGCAGTTATATTATCCGGGACGGCCTGGAACGGGTGGTTGAACCTTTCCGCACTCAATGCCGGTATCTGCAGGAAGTCCATGCAGATGTGATCGTTGTGTCCGAGCAGACTGGCAGTGTGCAGGGCTTGGAGAAGAATGTGTTCACCGACAAGCCGCATTTTACGGATATCGAATGGGAGGCCTTGTGCCAAGGGCTGAACCAGCTGGGGATTATAGCAGAAGAATATGGCCTGAAACTGGTATATCATCATCATCTGGGCACAGGCGTTCAGACAGCTGACGAGGTCAACAGGCTGATGGCCGGAACGGATCCGGAGCATGTGCATCTGCTGTACGATACTGGCCATATCTTCGTATCTGATGGTGATTATATGACATTACTGCGCCAGCACATCGGTCGCATCAAGCATGTGCATTTCAAAGACGCCAGGCTCCAGGTCATGAATGAATGTAAAAGTGCGGGCAAATCGTTCCTTCAATCTTTTCTGAGCGGGATGTTTACAGTTCCCGGCGATGGCTGCATTGATTTTACAGAGGTTTATGGTGAGCTGGTGGCCCATCATTATCGAGGCTGGATTGTCATTGAAGCCGAACAGGACCCGGCCATAGCCAATCCGCTTGAATATGCACTGATCGCCCGAAAATATATTGACAATTCGCTGCTTGTCCAAACTTCGAAACGAGAGAGGGGCGGTGACCATGCAACAGGAAGCGTCTAAGAAATCATTTTTGACGAAGATCATTTTAATTTCAACTCTGGGCGGACTGCTGTTCGGTTATGATACCGGAGTCATTAACGGTGCGCTTCCTTTTATGTCGGCTGAAGACCAGCTGAACCTGACTTCCTTCACAGAAGGGCTTGTCGCCAGCTCGCTTCTTTTTGGCGCTGCTTTGGGGGCTGTACTGGGAGGCCGCCTGTCCGACTATAACGGGCGCAGAAAGAACATCATGTATCTGTCCATCCTGTTTTTCTTTGCTACGGTTGGTTGTGCGCTTGCGCCAAGCGTAACGGTGATGATCATTTGCCGCTTTTTGCTCGGGTTGGCCGTCGGCGGTGCTTCCGTTACTGTTCCTTCCTACCTTGCCGAAATGGCTCCCGCTGACCGACGCGGCAGCATTGTAACGCAGAACGAGCTGATGATCGTAAGCGGCCAGCTGCTGGCTTTTGTCATCAACGCGATTCTGGGCACAACGCTGGGGGATATCAGCCATGTGTGGAGATACATGCTGATTGTTGCGGCGGTTCCGGCAGTTTTCCTGTTCATCGGCATATTTCGTGTTCCTGAAAGCCCGCGCTGGCTGATCTCCAAGCAGAAGAACGAACAGGCCTTGAGTGTGCTTAAGAAAATCCGCAGAGAAGACCAGGCTGAAGCAGAAATGACAGAGATTCAGGCCACCGTCAGCCAGGAGAAGGAGCTGCAGAAAGCCGGCTTCAAGGATTTAGCGACTCCATGGATCCGCCGAATCATGTTCATTGGCATCGGGATTGCGGTCGTTCAACAGATCACGGGTGTAAATTCCATCATGTACTATGGAACGGAAATTTTGAAAAATGCGGGCTTTGCAACCCAGGCTGCCCTGGTCGGTAATATTGCAAACGGTGTCATTTCAGTGCTGGCTACCTTTGTGGGCATCTGGCTGCTGGGCAGGATTGGCCGCAGGCCGATGCTGATCACAGGTTTGGCTGGAACGACATCGGCACTGCTGCTGATTGCCATCCTGTCATCGGTACTGCAAGGGTCGCCTGTGCTGCCATACATTGTACTGGGTCTGACTGTTACTTTTCTGGCCTTTCAGCAGGGAGCCATTTCACCTGTAACCTGGCTGATGCTGTCTGAAATTTTCCCGCTGCGTCTTCGCGGTTTTGGCATGGGACTTACCGTTTTCTTTCTGTGGATGGTGAACTTTGTTATTGGATTGCTGTTTCCGGTGCTGCTCGGCAGTTTCGGGCTTTCGGCAACATTCTATGTGTTCGTCGTATTGGGTGTTCTGGCCATCCTGTTCGTGAAGCACTTCCTTCCTGAAACCAAAGGATTATCCCTTGAGCAATTGGAGCAGCATTTCCGCCGTTACGGAAGCAAAGAGCAGGATGAATCGAAACAGGGGTATGCGACCGAAGCGGCACCAGCAGATTAAAGCAGTGATTTGAAAGCGCTGTTATAAAAATAACCGGGAGGAAGATGGAGATGACTTTAAAGATCGGTGTAATTGGAACAGGAGCAATTGGACGGGAGCATATCCGCAGAATTACCAATAATCTGTCCGGAGGAAAAATCGTAGCTGTAACCGATGTGAACAGCGAAGCAGCCAAAGCGGCTGTCGAACAATTTCAGTTGGACGCGGCAGTTTACCCTGATGATAAAACATTGATTGCATCCGAAAATGTAGATGCAATCCTGGTAACCAGTTGGGGACCTGCTCACCAGCAAAGTGTCATGGCAGGCATTGAGGCGGGCAAATATGTGTTCTGCGAAAAACCTTTGGCAACAACCGCAGAGGGATGCATGGAGATTGTCCGGGCAGAGGTAAAGCATGGCAAGCGTCTCGTTCAAGTCGGATTCATGCGCCGTTATGATAGCGGTTACCAGCAATTGAAGGAAGCGATCGATAACCGTTTCATCGGCGAGCCGCTTATGATTCGCTGCGCTCACCGCAACCCTGAGGTCAACGACAGTTATACCACCGACATGGCGATCACGGATACGCTTATTCACGAAATCGATGTGCTGCATTGGCTTGTGAACGATGATTATAAATCCGTACAGGTGGCTTACCCGAAAAAAACCAGGCATGCATCCAGCCATTTGCGTGATCCTCAGGTCGTTACTTTGGAGACGCAGGGAGGCATCCTGATCAACGCGGAGATCTTCGTGAACTGCAAATACGGTTATGACATTCAGTGTGAAGTCATTGGAGAGGAGGGCATTGTCAAGCTGCCTGAAGTGGCAAGCTTGCAGTACCGGAAAAACGGCCAGCTCGGGACACATATTCTGATGGATTGGAAGGACCGCTTCTTAGATGCATACGACCGCGAACTGCAGGATTTCATGGATTCCATTCGGACGACAGGCAAACCGCAGGGGCCAACAGCATGGGACGGGTACATTGCTGCGGTCACCGCGGATGCATGCGTCAAAGCGCAGGAATCCGGACTGCAGGAAGCTGTTGAGCTCGACGAGAAGCCGGAGCTGTACCGCAGCACCGTCAACCGCGGCGTACAAGTCTAATTTTAGCTGAGTTCCGGCATGGAGCTGCGGCGCAAACCATAGATAGGGGAGAAACCGCATGAAGCTTTGTTTTAATCAGGCAACCACTATGAACAACTCGAACCTGGTCAAGGATTTGGAGTATTGTGAAAAGCACGGCTATGATTATATTGAAATTCGCACGATGGATAAATTGCCGGAGTATTTGCAGGAGCATTCCGTCGAAGATTTGGCCGATTATTTTCAAACCCATCATATCAAACCGTTGGCCTTTAATGCCCTGGTATTCTTCAACAATCGGGATGATGAAGGTTATCAAGAGATCATCCGTGAATTTCGGCAGATGCTCGAAACGGGCTCGAAGCTGGGCGTAAAGTACATTGTTGCCGTCCCGCTGGTCACCGAGCAGAAAATCCTCAAATCAGACATCAAAGCAAGTTGTGTGGAAGTGCTGAAGGAGCTGTCGGATCTGGCGGAGCCTTATGGCATAAGGATTGCCGTGGAATTTGTGGGCCACCCGCAGTGCACGGTGAATACCTTCGGCCAGGCGTACGAGATCGTCGAAGAGGTGGCGCGCGCCAATGTGGGATTGGTGCTGGATTGCTTCCATTTTCATGCTATGGGCTCGAAGCGGGAGGATCTGGAGCGGGCGGACGCCTCCAAAATATTCATTCTGCATATCGACGATACCGAGGATTATCCCATTGGCTTCCTGACGGATGAAGACCGGGTGTGGCCAGGACAGGGCGTTATTGATCTGGATTTCATACTCTCAACCATTCAGCGCAAGGGTTACTCCGATGTCGTATCGGTCGAGCTTTTTCGGCCGGAGTATTACCAGCTGGATGCCGAGGAAGCGATCCGCACAGCCAAAGAAACTACGCTGCAGGTCATCTCAAAATATTACAACCTGCAGTTGACATAAAGCTAGGGGAATTGGAGCAGAACATTTGAATAACTATAAGGGAAAAATATAAAATCCGGGGCAGTCTGAAACGTACAGGGACTGCCCCGGATTTTTGAGCTGTGGAGGCGATTCTGGCGGCTCAAGCAAAACAAGCGGATAAAAAAGCGGCCCGGAGTGCTTCCCGGACCGCTATTGCTTAAACAATTATTCACTGTAGTCTATTTTCATTTTCGCGACCCATATGATCGCAAACGGTGAGCCCTAGAGTTCTCCTGTCAGGAATTGTGCCCGCCCAGCCCCGAAGCTCCAATCGGCTTGTCCGTTTTCTACAATGGACACCATGACATCTGTCGGCTCAATGCCGCATTCCTGCTGCAAATGCTCAGCCAGCAGCTTGTACAAGCGTTCCTTTTGTGCCGACGTTCGTTCCTTGCTGACAATACTGATTACAACGACCTGTTTTGTACGCGGATATCCCAAACCGGTATCTTCAATAATCATCTCATGGGCAGGATGCTGATGCACGATTTGGTACCGGTCTGTCATGGGCACCTGAAAAGCTTCAACCATCGCATGGTGAGCGGCGTCCAGCATTTTTTTCAATTGCTCCGGGCTGCGGCCCTCAATCACATCAAAACGCAATAATGGCATTTCAATCTCCTCCTGTAATTTAGCGGTCAGGACGTTCTGACTTCGATAGAGTGGGTTTTGCAAAACACCTGATAATTTCCTGGAAGCGGCGCAGAGGATATAATCATGTCCACATCCTCGAGCGATGCATACGTAAGAAGCGTGGATTTGTCGAATTTACTGGGGTCTGCCAATAGTATGAGCTTTTCGGCCTTTTGGGAAACCGCTTGTTTGATTTCATATTCCAGCAAATCCGAATTGGTAAGACCATGGGTCATGCTCACGCCCGTGGCCGCCATAAATGCCTTGTTGACGTTGTATTTTTCCAGAGTGCGCGGGCCGTCCATACCCACAAACGATTTGGTCTTCTGCTTGAAGGTATTGCCGATCACCAGCAGGTTCACATTGGTCAACCCGGCAGCTCCGTTAATGATATCAAGACTGTTCGTCAGGATCGTCAGCGGAATGTTGTGTGGTAAAAAGTCGGCCATGTGACGGGTCGTGGTGCCTGAATCGATAAATACCAGGTCGTTTTCTTCGATACAGGAAGCGGCGATACGTGCGATACCGTACTTCTCGGACGAATGCTTGCTGCCCCGGTTCTCGAACGGGATGAGTTCTGTTGCAGAAGTGACGCCGCCATACACCTTCTCAATGGAACCCTTGCTGAGAATCTGGTTGATATCTCTCCTGATTGTATTTTTGGATACATCGAATTTCAGACACAGCTCATCCAGCGTGACGTTTTTGCGAGAATGGATATATTCTTCAATATCCTGCAGACGTCTGGTTTTCATAAGACATTCTCCTGTTAAATTTAATAATTTAAATATAATTTATAACCAAAACTTTATCAACACTTTATTTGAATTACACAAAAACATAACAACACAAACGAGAACATCCATGCACATTTTCGGCTCAATAGTTCGCTGCCTCAGCCATATAAATCGTTCGGGGCGTTGACGAACCTATTTCCATTCCCTCTGGAAAGAAAGACTGATAACATTTACCCTTTTATTAGACTTGACGGCTAAATTTTTATTGGATATCATAAAAACATAACCAAAATATAATCAAAAACGTCCTTTTTTGTAACATCTGTTCCTAACAATAAGCTGCGAGAGGGGCTCGACTATGTCAACTGTAGTGAAAACAACAGCAAGAAAACTGAAGAATTACATTGGCGGCAAATGGGTGGAGAGCCGGACAACCAATTATGAAGACGTTTACAATCCGGCAACGAAAGAGCTGATCTGTCAGGTTCCCATTTCAACCAAGGGGGACATTGAGCACGCGGCCCAGGTCGCCAAGGAAGCGTTTGATACGTGGAAAAAGGTGGCTGTTCCAAGACGTGCGCGCATCCTGTTCAACTATCAGCAGCTGCTGATGAAGCATAAGGATGAATTGGCTCGCCTGATCACGATTGAGAATGGCAAAAGCTTAAACGAAGCATTGGGCGAGGTGCAGCGCGGAATCGAGAATGTCGAATTTGCGGCGGGCACACCCTCTCTAATGATGGGGGATTCCCTTTCTTCCATTGCCACAGACGTGGAGGCAACAAACTACCGTTACCCCATTGGTGTTGTTGGCGGGATTGCTCCTTTCAACTTCCCGATGATGGTGCCATGCTGGATGTTCCCGATGGCCATCTCCCTGGGCAACTCCTTCATACTAAAGCCTTCCGAGCGGACACCGCTCCTGACGGAGAAGCTTGCCGAGCTCTTCACCGAAGCGGGCCTGCCGGATGGCGTGTTCAACATCGTATATGGGGCGCATGATGTGGTGAACGGCATTTTGGAACACCCTGATATTAAAGCGATTTCATTTGTAGGATCGAAGCCTGTTGGCGAGTATGTGTATAAAAAAGGCAGCGAGCATTTAAAGCGGATACAGGCGCTGACAGGTGCAAAGAATCACACGATTGTACTGAATGATGCCAATCTGGATGACACGGTCACCAATGTGGTATCCGCAGCCTTCGGTTCAGCCGGCGAGCGCTGTATGGCTTGTGCGGTGGTTACGGTGGAAGAGGGGATTGCCGATGAGTTTATCGCCCGTCTGAAGGAGAAAGCGCTGAGCGTCAAAATCGGAAACGGCCTGGATGACGGTGTGTTCCTGGGGCCGGTGATCCGTGAAGAGAACAAGGAGCGGACCATCCGTTACATCGAGAAGGGCATCGAAGAGGGAGCCAGACTGTTGATTGACGGACGTGATCAGATGCTGGAGGATGGTTATTTCATCGGCCCTACAATCTTTGAAGGTGTAACAACGGATATGACCATTTGGAAGGATGAGATTTTCGCGCCGGTATTATCAGTGATCAGGGTCAAAGACCTGAAAGAGGCCGTTGAAATTGCCAATCAATCGGAATTCGCCAATGGTGCGTGTCTGTTTACAACGAACGCCCACGCCATCCGTTATTTCCGCGAAAATATCGATGCAGGCATGCTGGGCATCAATCTGGGCGTACCGGCACCGATGGCGTTCTTTCCGTTCTCGGGCTGGAAATCGTCATTTTATGGAACATTGCATGCCAACGGCAAAGACAGCGTAGATTTCTACACCCGCAAAAAAGTGGTAACCGCACGTTACACAGAACCTGTATTCGAATAAACGAGGAGGAATCATTCGTGGCCAGTCATCTGCTGTGCAAACCGGCTCAAGCTCAAGAAGGCGATGTCACAATTATCCATAACCTGCTGCCTCGGGACACCCGGCTGGAATATGTCGGCTTTAAAATGATTGATTTGAAGCCGGGCGGACGTTATGAAGAGACGCTGCAGGATCAGGAATGCTGTATTGTGGCGTTGACAGGCAAGATTAGTGTTACCGAAGGCGAACAGACCTTCAAGGAAATCGGGACAAGAGAGAGTGTGTTCGAGAAAAAGCCGACGGATAGTGTGTTTGTTTCCGGTGGCAAGCCGTTCGGGATCGAGGCGGTAACAAGTGCAAGAGTCGCCCTATGTTACGCTCCTTCTCTGGAACCACTTCCGACCCGATGGATCAAGGCAGGTGACGTGGGTGTGGAGCAGCGGGGAAAATATCAGAACAAACGGATGGTGCACAACATTTTGCCCGACAGCGATCCTTCGGCAAGCAGCCTGCTCGTCGTGGAAGTGTACACCGAAGGAGGGAACTTCTCCAGCTACCCGCCGCACAAGCATGATCAGGATCGCCTGCCGGATGAGTCGTTCCTTGAGGAAACCTACTACCATGAAATGGATCCAGGCTCGGGTTTTGTCTTTCAACGGGTATACACCGATGACCGCACGCTGGATGAGACGATGGCCGTGGAGCACAGGGATGTGGTGCTCGTTCCGGCTGGATACCATCCTGTGGGTGTGCCGGACGGATACACCTCTTACTATTTGAATGTCATGGCAGGGCCCAAGAGAATATGGAAATTCCACAACGATCCGGATCATGAGTGGATTTTGGAGCGTCAATAACCTAAAGGAGCTGGGAGACCATGAGCGGTGGAGCAAGCGTGAATAAAAAGTTTGATTTAATTGCAATTGGAAGGGCCTGTATTGACCTGAATGCCGTGGAGTATAACCGGCCGATGGAAGAAACGATGACGTTCTCCAAGTATGTTGGCGGTTCTCCCGCCAATATTGCCATTGGCGGTGCGAGGCTGGGGCTCAAGGCGGGGTTTATCGGCAAAATTGCGGACGATCAGCACGGCCGCTTCATCCGCAATTATATGAAAGAGGCGGGCATTGATACTTCACAGCTGAAGGTGGATCTTGAAGGACACAAGACCGGCCTGGCCTTTACAGAAATTAAAAGTCCGGAGGAGTGCAGCATTCTGATGTACCGTGACCAAGCGGCGGACCTGTATCTTCGGCCGGAGGAAGTGGATGAGGAATATATCAAGCAGACGGGAATATTGCTCGTGTCCGGCACAGCTCTTGCGCAAAGTCCGTCCAGGGAGGCTGTATTAAAGGCGGTGCAGCTGGCCAAGCGCAACGGAGTTCAAGTTGTTTTCGAGCTTGACTATCGTCCATATACGTGGAAGTCAACCGAAGAAACCGCCGTGTACTACTCACTGGTGGCGGAGCAATCCGATATTGTGATCGGGACCCGCGATGAATACGATATGCTGGAAAACCGGGAAGGCGGCTCGAACGAGGAGACGATCCGCTACCTGTTCAGTCACCGGCCCGAAATTGTGGTGATCAAGCATGGTGTCGAGGGGTCTTATGCATACACCAGATCCGGCAGCATATTCCGGGCACAGGCGTACAAAACAAAGGTGCTCAAAACGTTTGGTGCCGGCGACTCGTATGCCTCAGCTTTCCTGTATGCCATCATTCGCGGCAAGGATATCGAAACCGCGCTGAAGTATGGCAGCGCTTCCGCTTCTATTGTTGTCAGTAAGCACAGCTCATCAGAAGCCATGCCGACCGTTGAGGAGATTGAATCATTAATGGCCAATCAGCCTGTCATTCATTCCTGAATCAAGATACTTCAATCTAAAGGTGGAGTTGTTCATGGGCAATAAAATCAGACTGACTACAGCACAAGCGCTGATCCAGTTTCTTAATCAGCAGTATATTCATGTTGACGGCCGCGAGACCCCGTTCGTGGAGGGGATATTCACCATTTTCGGCCACGGCAACGTGCTTGGCATTGGGCAGGCCTTGGAACAGGATGCCGGCCATTTAAAAATATTCCAGGGTAAGAATGAGCAAGGCATGGCCCATGCGGCCATCGCTTACAGCAAAGAAAAGCTGCGGCAGAAAATTTATGCGGTCTCTACTTCATCGGGTCCGGGATCGGCCAACCTGGTAACAGCGGCCGCCACGGCGCTGTCCAATAACCTTCCGGTCCTCTTTCTGCCTGCGGATACGTATGCAACAAGGCAGCCTGATCCGGTTCTGCAGCAAATTGAGCAGGAGTATAGTACGGCCGTTACGACCAACGATGCACTGAAGCCGGTTTCCCGCTACTGGGACCGGGTTACCCGTCCGGAACAGCTGATGAGCAGCCTGATCCGTGCTTTCGAGGTGCTGACTGATCCGGCCAAGAGCGGCCCGGTCACGATCTGCATTTCCCAGGACGTTGAAGGGGAGGCCTTCGATTTCGAAGAAGCCTTCTTCCAGAAGCGCGTCCATTATGTAGATCGTCTGCAGCCAAGCGAAAGGGAACTGGCAGCCGCGGAGCAGCTGATCCGCAGCAGCCGGAAGCCGCTTATCCTTGTGGGGGGCGGTGTCAAGTACTCGGAAGCGAGCGGGGAGCTCAAGGCTTTCTCGGAAAAATACGGGATTCCGCTGGTGGAGACGCAGGCTGGCAAATCGGTGGTGGAAAGCACGTTTGTCAATAATCTGGGGGGCATGGGCATTACAGGGACACTGGCCGCAAACAAGGCCGCCCGTCTGGCGGATCTGGTCATTGGCATCGGTACCCGCTATACCGATTTCGCCACTTCATCGAAGACCGCCTTCGACTTTGACCGTACGAAGTTCCTGAACATCAACGTCAGCCGGATGCAGACTTATAAGCTGGATGGCTTGCAGGTTGTGGCGGATGCCAAAGCCGCGTTGAGCAAGCTGCATGACCGCCTGGAAGGCTACATCAGTGAGTTCGGTCTGCTCATTCCGGAACTGCGTGAGGAATGGAACACTGAGCGTGAACGGTTGAGCCGGATTGAATTTAAACGCTCGGGTTTTGTGCCTGAAATCAAAAAGCAATTTACCCAGGAGATCATGAACGAATATGCGGATGCCCTTGGAACGGAACTTGCGCAGACGACGGCATTAGTTGCCGTCAATGATACCATTGCCAAGGACAGCATCATTATCTCCTCCGCCGGTTCACTTCCAGGCGATTTACAGCGTCTCTGGCATGCTGAAGTGCCGAATACGTACCATCTGGAGTATGGCTACTCCTGTATGGGTTACGAAGTATCAGGAGCCTTGGGCATCAAGCTCGCCCACCCGGACCGGGAGGTCTATTCCATCGTAGGCGACGGCAGCTTTCTGATGCTGCACTCCGAGCTGGTCACGGCTATTCAATATGGTCAGAAGATCAACATCCTGCTTTTTGACAACTCGGGTTTTGGCTGCATTAACAATCTGCAAATGGACTATGGCTCCGGCAGCTATTACTGTGAGTTCAGAACGGAAGACAACCGGATTATGAATATTGACTATGCCAAAGTGGCGGAAGCTTATGGCGCAAAGGTCTATCGTGCCCATACCCTTCAAGAGCTCAAGGAAGCTCTGCAGGATGCCAGGAAGCAAACCACCTCAACGCTGATCGATATGAAGGTTCTGCCAAAGACGATGACCGACGGATATGACAGCTGGTGGAATCTCGGGGTCGCTGAAGTGTCGAACAGGGAGAGCACTCAGCGGGCTTATCAACACAAAGTGGAGATGTTAAAAAAATCCAAACAGTACTAATAGGTGAATAATTATTTGCATGGGGAGAGGAATAAGCATGAAGCTGGCGTACGATCCGACGCATTTCAGAGATTCACTGTCACTGGAAGAAATGATCTTCAAAGTAGCCGATCTGGGCTATGAATACATCGAGCTGTCCCCGCGGGAAGATTTTTGCCCGTTCTATAAGTATCCGAAGGTTGACAAGCAGAAGATCAAGCAGGTCAAGAAGTGGATGAGCGAAGCAGGTGTGAAATTCTCCTCCCTGCTGCCGCTGTACCACTGGGCAGGTCCGGATGAAGAGAGAAGACAGGCGGCGGTACGCAATTGGAAACGGGCCATCGAGATTGCCGTTGAACTGGATATTGATCTGATGAACAGTGAATTCAGCGGTTCCAAATACGAGCCATTCATCTGTGAAGAGAAGTTTGTGAAATCCATGGACGAGCTGATTCCGGTATTTGAAAAGGAAGGGATACGCCTAAATTTGCAGGCTCATCCGTATGATTTTATCGAGACGAACACAGGAGCCATTGATATGATCCGCGCGCTTGATCGTCCATGGATCAAGCTTGTGTATTCCGTTGCTCATACCTTCTTCTATGATGACGGCGTGGGCGACATAGCCAAGATGCTGGATGATGCGGGCGACCTGCTGGATCATGTGCTGTTCGCGGATACCTTTAACCATAAAGCGGCTTACGGGCTACGCTACATTGTCAATCCGCCGGATGCGCAGGTAACGGTACACCAGCACCTGAATATAGGTGAAGGCGACGTGGATTTCGATACGCTGTTCCGGAAGCTGCGTGAGATGAAATTCGATGGAATTGCAACCAATGCAGTATTTGCATACAGCGACAAGCCGGAAGAGTCGAGTGCCATCATGCTGAAGAAGATGAAGGAAGGGTTAGGCCTCAGCTAGAAGCGAAGATCAGGGATGGAGGTGTTGGGCATGCCCTTGGTATCCATGAAAGAAATGCTGCTACAGGCCAAGCGGGAACAATACGCAGTCGGCCAGTTCAATGTGAACGGGCTGTCCTGGGTTCACGCGATTCTGGATGCGGCACAACAGGAAGAAGCGCCAGTCATTGTGGCGGCATCAGACAGACTGATTGATTTTCTCGGCGGGTACCGGACCGTTGCCGCCATGGTGAACGTGCTGCTGGAGGAAAAGAACATCCAGGTACCGGTGGCGCTGCACCTGGACCACGGCAAAACAGTAGAAAATTGCCTGCGTGCGATCGATGCGGGCTTCTCTTCTGTCATGTTCGATGGCTCTCACGGACCGATCGAGGACAACATCAGAGATACGAAAAAAGTAACGGCTTATGCCGCCAGTCGTGGCGTGTCTGTGGAAGCCGAGGTGGGAACGGTCGGCGGTATGGAAGACGGCCTGATCGGCGGGATTCAGTATGCTAGTCTGAACGAATGCATCCGGATTGTGGAAGAGACGGGAATTGACGCCCTTGCCGCTGCTCTGGGTTCCGTACACGGCAAATATGCAGGCGAGCCCAAGCTTGGCTTTGCGGAGATGGAGGTGATCTCCCAAGCAGTTGGCATTCCGCTGGTGCTTCATGGGGCTTCCGGTATTCCGCTCCATCAATTAAAGCAGGCGATTGAGCTTGGTCATGCCAAAATTAATATCAACACCGAATGTGTCACCGCCTGGTCACTGCAGCTGCGAAAAACACTGGCGGAAAACTTGGAGACCACGGAGCCGAGACTCATCTTGATGCCTGCCAGGGAGGCGATCCGCGAGACCGTCCGCACCAAGATTCGCCAGTTTGGCTCCAGCGGCAAAGCTGCCAGTCTGCAAAACAAATAGCGGTTCACGAAAAAACGGCACAGCCCTGGCATACTCTTGGCGAGTTGGCGGGGTTATGCCGCTGTCATTGCTGCAGAATCAAGGCGTTACAATCGTAATGCCGTTTTCCAAAGCGTACTGCTGATAGCTGCTGTTCGGTACACTGTTTGTAATGAGGTAATCAATATCGCTGAGAGCGCAATAGGTTGTGAGCGCATATTTGTCGAATTTGCTGTCATCAATCATTAAAAAAACGTTTAAGCTTTTCTCTACTACCGTACTCTTGATATCTGTTTCCAAGGGCGACGAGTTGGTCACACCATTCGTAAGGGAGATTCCGGTGGAAGCGACGAATGCTTTATTGATGTTGTATTTTTTCAACAGTTCGATGCTCTGAAAGCCTACAAAAGAGTTGGTTTTGCGTTCCAGCATACCTCCGGTTGAAAAGATGGTCAGCGATGGGTAAGCTTTGGCTTCGTGAATAAAGTCAAAATTATTCGTAATCACCGTAAGCTGTTTGTGGTGTACATAAGGAAGAAGCTCCAACGTAGTTGTTCCGGAATCAACAAAGATCACGTCCCCGTCCTCCACGAATTGGGCTGCAAGCTTGCCGATTTCCTGTTTCTTGGTTAAATTTTGGTCCCTTCGTTCATTGAAAACAACAAGAGTTGAATGGTTTACGGAAACTCCCCCATATACTTTCTTTAAAATCCCCGATTCGACCAAAGGTTGTATGTCTCTGCGTATTGTATTCATGGAAACGCCAAATTTGTCGACAAGCTCCTCCAATGACACCGATTCATGTTCGAATACATATTCTTTGATCTGGTTAATGCGCTGTGATTTGATCATTTTTTGATTCTCCTAGTGATAAATTCAGTAAAACTCCTGATCAAGTATTAGTTAATTTTATTGTAAGCGAGAACAAGAAAAAAATCTAGAACAGACACACGGTGCCTTGCTTTGGACAAAAGAAAAATTTTACTTTTTTCTAATACGTACAGGCACGGATGGGCAAGGGCCCACATAGAATGAACAGACCGCAAAATGATACGAAGGCCGGTATCAGGCAAAAATTCAGGAGGTGTCATCCGTGCCCGGACTGTTTACTGCAATTGCCCTGTTTATCAAGGAACTGACCCTGCTTGTTTCGTATGTCAAAAACAATGCGTTCCCCCAGCCGCTCAGCGAGCAGGAAGAAGCCAAGCATTTAAAGCTGATGGCCGAAGGCAACGCACACTCCCGCAATATGCTGATCGAGCATAATCTGCGCTTAGTGGCACATATCGTCAAAAAATTCGATAATACCGGCGAAGACCTGGAGGATCTGATCTCCATCGGCACCATTGGGCTCATCAAGGCCATCGAAAGCTTCCAAACCGGCAAAGGCACCAAATTGGCAACATTTGCGGCCAGGTGCATCGAAAACGAAATCCTTATGCACTTGCGTTCCCTCAAGAAAACCCGCAAGGATGTCTCCTTGCATGATCCTATAGGGACTGACAAAGAAGGCAATGAAATAACTCTGATCGATATCCTCGGCTCCGAGGATGATGACGTGATCAATACGGTGCAGCTCAAGATCGAGAAAAGCAAAATCTACCGCAATCTCGACATCCTGGATGACCGCGAGAAGGAAGTGGTGATCGGGCGCTTCGGCCTGGAGACGGGTGGCGAGGAACGGACCCAGCGCGAAATCGCCAAGGAACTGGGCATCAGCCGCAGCTATGTGTCGCGGATTGAGAAAAGGGCACTGATGAAGTTGTATCATGAGTTTTATAAGCAGAAGGGGTAAAAGCAAATAATACTTTACATAACAGGCGCACCGATAACGGTCGTCTGTTTTTGTTTATTTGAAAGTGAAATGGTTCCTGCTCTGTCGATATCAAATTATGATATACTCACGTTATATGATGTAAATTGGATGGTGAATACTGAATGGAGCGTATCCAAGATCTGGGCAAGCTAATTAAACTGACTGGAGACAGAGCCAAACTGGACGCTAAAGCAAATGGCACATACATTGTCTATAAATCACCGGATGGTCAGTTTATAAAAGAACATAGCAATGGCAAGATTGAGCGAATCAATGAACAGGAACTTCATCATGATTGATCCGATTGCAACGATGTTTATATTCGCTGGTAACAATGGTAGTGGTAAAAGCACAATTCGCAATCTACTTATTGATAAACTTGGTATAAGTGTAAATATCGATCCTGATGCTCTAGCCCGGAGAATTGATCGTGATAACCCTGACCGGCGTAAAGTATCGGCGGGGAAGGAAGCGATTAAATTAGCCAGGGAATGTATAAAGAATAAACGGGATTTCAGCGTAGAGACCACCCTTGCCGGTGGTAATGTGATTCGACAAATGCGTGAAGCCAAAGACCATGGCTTTGAAGTGATCATGTTCTTTGTGGGGCTTGGGGATTATCGACTTAATATTGAGCGTGTCGCTGCACGAGTTCGAAATGGAGGTCATCACATTGAGACTGCTGATATAATAAGGCGGCATCAGACTTCAATGGATAATTTGCTCTCAAATCTTAGTCTTATTGATCATTTAATTGTGATCGATAACAGCAGAGCGGATGGAGTAATTGTAATAGAGGCAGTTGGTGAAAACATAAGACATCATGTGGCGACTTTACCGGATTGGGTACAAGTCATCGCTCGTCACTTGGAAAACAAAATTACCGATCATTAATAAACAGACGACTGTCTTATCTCAGTTGTCTGTTTATTTCATTTTTCTATTGTTTCGTGTCCATATCGTCAAAAAATTCGATAATACCGGCGAAGACCTGGAGGATCTGATCTCCATCGGCACCACTGGCCTCTTCCAAACCGGCAAGGGCACCCAATTGGCAACGTTTGCTGCCAGGTGTATCGAAAACGAAATCCTCATGTACTTGCGTTCCCTCAAGAAAACCCGCAAGGATGTCTCCTTGCATGGAGTTTTATGAGCAGAAGGGGTAAGTAACAATTTCAAATGTCAAGAATTCTAGCTCCAAAAAGCCACAGTGAAATTATCTCCGCCAAGTACAACCTAAAAAGCATTATACAGCCTTAGTTATGAAGGGAAATCGCAAGTGAAATGGGTATGTCTGCGGGTGCGCTGATTGAATATATACAAAATGGATTTTACTTTCATAATTCTTCTGGCTCATCCATGAACCATGAAATGTAGGAGCAATTTTGACAAACCAATATTGTTGCATTGCGGTTGGCCCAGTCAAGTCCCAAGAAAGTAGCTCCTCTTGAATTTAGTTGTCGATAGTCTTTCTCGAAGGTATCGTTCCTGCAACATGGACAAAAAACCTTAGTGTTATTTATGTGAAATTCCATAAGAATCACCCTTTCAATTTTATGATTACTACGTACTAACCTAATATTTGGTTTCTTAGTAACATCACGGCCCCGAGAAAGGCAATGTACCTGCCACGATTACCCTTTATTACAACCCTATTAATGCTATTGTTATATATAAATCTGATGATCTGAGTGCTAAGATGGGGTCGAGCTCAAAAACAAGGTAATGGCTTTTCTGAGTACCTTTGATTATGACGAGAAATTTATATTTGAAGAAAGAGATGATCCGGTGGAAAATCTACAAGGGAAAATGCATAAAACCTTCAAAGGCTACAATTCTTATGAAATAGTTGATGCCGACACGTCATTTATCTACAAATTAGCTACTATTGTTACTGAAAAGTTTCATTTTACTCATATCAATTCAATAACGGGGCCTGAACAAGTTTTCATGGATTTTGAAAAAGGTGGGAATATGATAACTCTTGGATGGGATATTTGGAGCGGTTGTTTTGTCATGGCTCATGACAATGCAGGTGACAAGTATATTGAGGAATTAGGAAAGTATTTAGACACCTTACCTTGCTTTGCTAAAACACAAGAAAGCGGCAAACTAAGATAGTGGAAATAACTTTTTGTTTGCCGCTTTTTTTAACTAATGTATCCCGTTGGTATTAATATCTTTTCCGATTTTCTCCAGGAGATTTTTTGCGTGTATGACTTCTGTGCATTGTATTCTTCATACTGCGGCGCTTTTTATTTGTACTTAATATACCGACACCTGGCGCACCGTATCCGAGACCGGGGTAATAACCTAATCCCGAACCTGGACCTCCAAAACCAAGACCTGGTGCAAATCCTACTCCCGAACCAGGGAGACCCACCCCAAAACCAAAACCTGGCGCACCAAATCCGAGACCGGGGTGAAAACCTAATCCCGAGCCTGGACCTCCAAAACCAAGACCTGGAGCAAAGCCCACTCCCGAGCCAGGGAGACCAATAGCTTTTACTCGAGCTTTTTTTCGAGCCATTTTCTCACTCACCTTTTATTTATTTTCCAAAGGAGATAAGTCGCATTCAGATTACAAAAGTAAGGCAAACATGAGCAACAGGACATCAGGAAAATGGAGACTACAACCTTCGGTACCTGAATATGCCGTTTAGTCCCCCCTTTCAGATAGATGGTATAATTTATGTGTAAATTGGAGTATTCGAACTAGGTCAGCTTATCAATTTTTTAGGCAATTTAGAAACATAGCTTTTCCAATAGGAACAAACAGCCGGATTATCGATTAGCTTTGCAATGTCTGTATCTGTTTGTATGGGCAATAAAAAACAGCTTCAAGCCATCCATAAGATGGCTTGAAGCCGCATGATCAATTAATCGTTCGAGCCCGATCTTGCTTCCAATTCTTGTCGGATGTTGCTTTCGTTTTTCTCATATTTTACATACTTCAACATAATCATTGCTCCAACCGCAAAGAAAATGGCCGGCAGCCAGGTGAAGCAAAATTTAATGGCCGCCAAGGATTGAGGCGTCTGTGCTGTATTTGCGACATAACCTGCACTATCCAAAATCAAGGAAGGAATAAAGCTGCCTAGTCCAGCACCCAACTTGATGCAGAATGAAATTCCGACTGCCGTCAAAAAGCCGCTGGCTCTAATGCCATTTTTCCATTCCCCATAGTCGACAGTATCCGAAAGCATGGCAAAAGGCAAGGTAACGGCTATACCCGTTCCTAGAGAAGCTATTATCCATCCCACGATAATCAGCGTAATGTTACTGCCGGAGAACCCGATAATAATTTGACCCAAGGCGGCCAGTGTTAACCCAATAATTTGTGTATGGGACTTGATCAGACGTTTGACCAGATATGGCAGTACCGTGATTGAGATCATTTGGACAACGACAAGACCATTTAATAAAGCGGCCCAATTTTTATGGCCCAAATTATATTCGGTGTAATAAATTACGGTCGACGTTCTCGCTGTGTTTCCTAACCAATAAAAAATGAAGACTAAAACAAGTGTAATCCAAGGCCAATTCCCTTTAATGGCGCGAAAGCTTTGACGAATGGAGATGGATTTGGCTTTCTGGGTAATCCCAATTTCCTTTGTTCCGCTAAAAGCGAAGAGAAGAAGCAGAATAGCTGCGACTGCAAATATGCCAACGGTCATGCTAAATCCTAATTGATCGTTTCCTTGTCCGAAGAAATCAACTAATGGGAGCGCAAACGAAGCGGTAATCAAATACCCGATCATGCCTCCATTGCTTCTCCAGGAATTTAACCGGACTCTTTCATCGGAATCGTAGGTCAGATTTGGCAGCGCGGACGACATGGAAGCACTGATGCCCGTATAAATAACACCGGCTAAAATATAGGTTACCAATGCATAAATCGTTTTTGCGCCTTGCGATAGATCCGGAGTCAGAAAAGCCAGAAAAACGGAAATGCCAAAAGGAACAGAAAGCCATAACCAGTAGGGGCGGCTTTGTCCCCATTTTGTACGCGTATGATCAATCACAATTCCCCAAATCGGAGCATCGAGAGCATCAACAAACCGTGCTATAAGCAAAATCATACCTGCTGCGGCTACGGAAATACCAAATACGTCCGTGTAAAAATACATGATGAAGCTCGTAAGGGTACAGTAGAGCAAATTTCCCGCCGTATCGGTGCTGGCAAAGGCCAGTATTCTTTTTAAGGATAACTTCGATGGTTTTGGATCCGTGACGCTATCCTTTTCGAATTTGAGAGCGTTTTCCATTTTTTATCTTGCCTCCTCTACTGTTTTTAAAGGAATAAACCGTCCTTCAGCATATAGAATTTTCTCTGCCATTTCTCCATGTAGAGCAATAAAATGAGCATCAGCTTCGTAAAAATGGTATTCTGTCGGGTATGGAGCGTAGCTGTGAATTAAAAGCCCTTCCTGAGTATGTTCAATACAGCCATTAATCGCTTTTATTTGATTGTCTTCTTTGTACAAGAAGGTTTTTTTGCCAAAGCCATCGAGATACGCTGCAAGTTCTTCTCCCATATCCCAGTCAGCGGTTTCTTCTTCTTTGTTAAACAGCTTCGAAAAAATGCCGCCATCTCGATAGAAGGTGGATTGTCCAAACCGGTTTCTTGATAAATCGGGACGATTGAAATGGGGGCCCCCGACACTATAGGTGGAAGCTGCTTCCCCGGTATTCAGCCTCTTGTCGGTAGCTTTTGCATCGGTATCATAGCAGTATAAAATGCCTGCAGTAGCTCTATAAGCAGCTTTCAAATAACGGGTATCCTGCAATTTCTCGTATACTTTTAGAGTAGCCGCAGCCGTTAATCCCCCCCACAAGGAGTGAATCATATAAGAGAGCGCTTCCCACCAGCGATCCGGATTTTGGGCTCTAAAGTCATTGGAGAAACCTATGTTGGCGAGCAGTAACTCTCCATACTTTTTGGCGGCTTCGATATGGCCGGAGCTTGCTAATGCGCCTGCCGCCGGGCCAAATCCGGCATTGTCATAAAAGTGCTCGGTTACCGCCGCTTTATATGCATCGCTGTCTTCTGCGACTTTTGCAGCGATATCAGACCATAATGCCTGTATTTCCTTATACTTATCTGTTAATCCCCGCTTTTTTATTTCATCCAGCAAACCATCAATATACAGGAAGAAGGTACCCAACATTTTGGCTTCTTCTTTTCCTCTAACCGTGTGGTGCAAGTCTGGGTTTACCCGTAACCGAAATACTTCCGCTGCCCACTCTAAATAAGTCTCAGGGGTGTTATATTTTAATAGGTTTTGGTCAAAACGCGACAATAAATAGAAAACATGTCCTATATATTCATAATCCATGCAGCGATAGAACTCGCCATAAAGGAAGGAGGGCTTTAAGAAGTCTCCATTAACAAACCATTTGGGGCGAATATAATTTACGCAGCTTTCTTCCACCTTTTGCACTTCATTAATATTAGGGAGGTCATCCAATAGGTTTTTTTTCAGGACAAAACTCAGCTTTCCGAGCGACTCTCCCTGATTGGAAACAGGAGAATAGGAATACGGAGCATCCCCATCGGGACCGCTATAAAGTGCATTGCTGATATATTCTGCTCTATTGTTGATCATGCTTTGTATAGGCTTCATCACATTAATAACAATGCTATCCACTTTTCCGTTATCGAGCTCTATTGAAAGTTTATGTTCACCGGGTACATCGAATATCATAGTAGCTTGATAACTGCTGTCGCTTTTATTCATGAATGACATGATATTTTGTGTCTTACTGGCTTCATTTGAATCCTTGTATTCTACGAAAGCATCTTTCAAAGAAAGATGGGATGGTAATGTAAAAGAGAAATTATAAGGCTGTTTGGTTATGGCAAGCGGTTCAAAATAATAGACGGGGTGTCCATATTTTTTCCCTACCTCATAGAAATTTTCTTGATTCTCAAATGCCTCAAGCACAAATTGCCAAGTCTTTTTTTCATCCGCTTTCATTAAGAACCCATCTTTGGCATAAATCCAGTCGGAGTTCGTAAATCCTTGAGGGTATCCGCCTGCTAAAACCAACTGGTGAAATAAAACGCCATCCAAGGAAGGAGAAACGTTTTCAAAAAATCGATTTTCATATTGGCAGTAGGTTCCTACCGATTTGGTTTCGCCATCCAACTGGTAAAGGCCCAAATGGGGGGCCGTATGGCTTCTTCTCACACACGCCAATTTCGTGAAGTTCTTTGAAATGGACGGAAAAACCGCTGCTGAATGATTGGTTTGAAGATTCAAATCGTTCATTCGATACATCACATAAGCAAATGAGGCCCAGACTCTGAAATCGGGAATGGAGACATCATGCTGTGTACGATTGATCAATTGAATCGTCCAAAATAAGGAATCGGCAGACTGTTGCAAATCATAAGTAAAAAGGACTTTCACTTCATCCAAAACATAGGTTATTGTTGCGACTTCTTCATTTATACTCAAATTCCCGACCAATTCATTGCTGTTATATTTTTTATCGTTTATGGCAACACAGAAGTTCCCAAATAATTTATCCTTGTCCTTATAGTCTGCGCTTTCTAAATATTTCTCATCGACAACCCAATTCATCCGGTGGGGATCATTCTTCAGGATTAGTTTTGATACATTTCCATTCGGACGGAAATCAATGATGAAATTCTGGTTCTCCACCCCGAGCCCTCCTTTGTTTTATCTGGATAAAATATTAATCAAGATAATGATAGAAAAATGAAGAAAATTTAAGATAATTGAAGAAAACAATTATTCATTAAAGCGTTTACTGTAATCGCTTACTATCAAGTATAATAAAAAGCAATCATAATTAAATAAACGATTACAATAGGTTTTTATACATTTTCACTTTTGGTGATACGAATTTACGATCATGGCATATCCATTGGAGGGAATATTCATGAATGAGGATTTGATTGTATCTATCGCAATTCCGCCCTTTCCCATATTTATTGAAGGAAACTTAACCGAGTATGGAATAGGTGCTTTGCATCCGGATAGAAGGAACCTGGACTATTTCGACATAATCCTTGTTAAAGAAGGGGCTTTGTACTTAGGAGAAGAAGGGATCGAATATACGGTAAGGAAAAATGAGATGTTGATTTTGCTGCCTAATAAACACCATTATCCATTAAAGCCAACGGATGAAATAACAAAATTTTATTGGATTCACGTTTTTACCACTGGCAACTACGAGCAAAGCAATCAAGCAAAACAGTTGGAGTCCAACATTCCAATTCCTTCGCTTCATTTTCATAATAAGTTTCATACCATTCATCTTTCTAAAAAATGTAAGCTCATTGATACGGATGATATTTACGAAAAAATACAAGAGCTGCTGGTTGGTACGACGAAAAAAGATACAAATATATCGTTTTGGGATATCCAACAACGATTCTTTTCTCTATTAAATCTCTTGGACGGACACAACCAGGCTAAAGATACAAGCGTTTTAGTTGCTGAAAAAGTAGAACAATTTATTCGTGCGAATTTTAATAAAGATATTACAAACGACACTTTAGTGGCCAAATTTAATTTGCATGAAAATACGCTTGCTAAATATTTGAAACAGTATTACGGATATACACCCATGGAATATTTAAAAGAATACAGGTTAGAACAGGCTAGAAATCTCTTGCTAAAAACAGATTATCCCATAGAAAAAGTAGCTGAACTTTGCGGTTATAACTGGGTTCCTTATTTCTCCAGATTATTCAAACAGAAATTTAATATTTCTCCGCTGCAATATCGAAAGAATCATATCGGGACAAAATAGCAGGGAAGATACCGGACAGATAAAGAAGGTAATGAAATAAGAGGAAACCTCGACATTCTCAATGAGCGCGAGAAAGTGATCGGGCGCTTCGACCTAGAGACAGGCGGAGACGAACGGATGCAGCGGGAAATCGCGGAAGAGCTACGTTGAAGATTCGTTCCGAATATCACTATACTTAGTAACAATAAAAAAGATAATAAGATTTCTATTATTAATAATGACACAATTAAAGCGCTTGCAAGATTTGAAAAAAATTTCAGATTATATTAATATAATTGCTCCCTGGTCCACCCTATAAAAATATCTGGGGGATGCCCTTTTAAGCTTTTAACGGGCTCAACGAATTGGAGTACATCGGCTGCAATACGGAATGTTTTCCGCCAAGGCGTTGGTTTTACATTTAACGAGGGGGCTGGTGCAATCATGAAACGCTTTTTTCTACTGTTGTCCGAACCGTTTCGAAGAAGCATCCGGAACAAGCTTCTGCTTGCCATGATCATGCTTGCAGTTCTTCCGGTTATCGCCGTTACCGCACTTGCGGCAGAAAACAGCCGACAATCGATGGAAGACGAAGTCATCAACACGAATCTGTCCAATATCAAATGGACCGGCATCTATCTTGGAGAGCAATTCGGCCGGCTAAACAGCTTGATTTATTCCATTTTGCTGAACGAGCATCTGAGCGAAAATATTATGGAAACGGAGGACGGCAGTTTATCGAGGCAGTTCACTGCTCAGCGCAATATCACCGATATGCTTAGCTCCGTTTTAAACTCGGCCAATACAAATGTGATCAGCGCAGAGCTATATGTGCGAGATAGCGGCAAGCTGTTCAGGTTCAGCTCCGACGGCAGCGAAATCCGTTCTCCCGCTGAGATTCCCGTTCCATATAAAGAATTGTTCGATGAGAAGCAGTATATTATGATTCGTACTGATCCGCGGAAGCAGGGTCAGTTCGAGCTCACCCGAAGCGTCAACCGATTCGAGAACCGCCAGGCTGTAGGGGGTGTGACGCTCGGCGTTCGCTGGACATATCTAGACCAGACACTGGCGTTGCTGAATCCCGGCCCGAATCAGACCGTAATGCTAGCTGATAAAAATGGTAGTATTCTGTATAAGCAAGGAAGCGGAACTCCTACATTGGATGCGGGAAATTTGATCAATTTACCGCGCGACCAACCGGGTTATGTGCATACGAGGAATGCTTACATCTTCTATAGCTCGGTCGATCCGTCGGGACTTATGCTAGTGAAGATTATTCCAACAAACGCCATCAATCAGAGCGCACGCTCGACGATGAACTACGGCTTTATTGTAGGAAGCATTTCAATAGTGGTTGCCATTATACTCGCCGTCTATATCGCTTACCGCATGTCACGACCGATCGTAATGCTAGCCCGCTCCATGCAGGGGCTTGGACCAATTGTTAGTGATGTCAAACCTGTGGATATTCCGGTTAGCGGCAGAATCGACGAAATCGGTTGGTTGGAGACTCATTTCGTAAATATGACTGGGCGAATCAGGGAGCATATCAAGACCGAATATAATATGAAGTTGGAAAAACAAACAGCCGAGCTCAAAGCCCTTCAAGCGCAGATTAACCCGCATTTTCTTCAGAATACGCTTCAGATGGTTGGCAGCATGATCTATGATAAGAAACCAAAAGAGGGGTATAAAATCATCAAATCGCTTAGTGCCATGTTCCGATATGTCATCCGCGAACCAGAGGACATGTCCTCCTTACGCGTCGAAATCGGCCACCTGCAGCACTATATGCAAATTCAGAAGGAACGCTATGGCTCGCGGCTTACGTACACGTTTATAGCGGATGAAGAAATAATGGAATCAAGAATTCCCAAGTTGACCCTGCAGCCGATCGTAGAAAATTCCTTTTTCCACGGCTTGGATACTAAACCGGGAGATTGGCGGATCGATGTTGGAGTCCGCCTCGAAAACGGAGAGATCGTTATCCGTGTGCGTGATAACGGCGTCGGTATTTCCCCTGTTCGACTAGAAGATATTCGGAAAGAACTTGCAGATAGAGGAGGTTTACAAACAAAGGGCAGCCGGATCGGTTTATATAATGTTGCTTTGCGCATACGCATGCACTTCGGGGAGCGCTATGGGGTTGAGGTGGAGCAGGCTTCTGGCGGTGGAACGGTAGTCACCGTACGGATGCCGTACGTGCAGGAAGGGAGGGATGAATCATGATCAAAGTTATGATTGTAGACGATGAGCAGTGGAACCTGAATCTGATCCGCAAAGTTGGCAAATGGGGGAAGCTTGGAATGGAAGTGGTCGGCGAAGCGAACGATGGTATTGAGGCTGTCCAGCTACTCGACACCGTAAAGCCGCAGATCGTGATCACGGATATGCGGATGCCTGGCGTGGATGGTGTCGGGTTGTTGGAAGTGTTAAACGACCGCTATCCGGCGATCCGTTCCATTGTTGTCAGCGGCTATGAGGACTTTACTTATACAAAGCACGCCATCCGCTATAAGGCGGTGGATTACCTGTTGAAACCGGTTGACGAGGAGGAACTAAACGACGCACTGTCAAAATGCAAAGCTGAGATTGAAAGCGCAGAGGAAGGGGACAGGACGGTTACACCTGATCCGGAATTGTCTAGGTCTGTTGCCCTGCTGAAGAATCAGCTTGCCTACCATTTCAACGATCTAAACGCTTCCGGCATTCAAAGAGTGTTTACACAGTTGGAGCAGGAAAAGCTATTATCTGCCGATGGCGCGTCCGGCATGATGGCGCGCCTCGCGGAGGAGCTGCACATACTGCTGCTGGAACTGTCAGCCGCGAACGAGTTGAAGGACGAGCGAAGACAGCTCTTGGACGAAGCGCTTATCCATCATAACAGTACTCCGCAGATGACTGTCGCAGCGATCTGCGATGAGTACCTGAGTGCCCTGGAACGGCTCATCCAGCGGCGAAAATTCAAGAACAAGCTGAACGTGGAGGAAGTCAGACAGTTCATCGACCGCCATTTTGAAGAGCCATTGTCGCTCGATCGTCTTTCCCGACTATTCTTCGTCAGCAAGGTATATCTCAGCAAGACGTTCAAGCAGAGATACGGCCGTAATATCACCGATTATGTGCTCGAAGTGCGGATGACCAAGGCTCGCGAATGGCTGGTGGAGGAACGGCTTTCGATTAAAGCGGTGGCTGAAATGACCGGTTATGATGATATTTCATATTTCCACCGGGTTTTCAAGAAGCACTTTGGTGTCGCACCGGGCGAGATGCGCAGAAAAGACCAGGTATAAAATTATCCTATCGAAGAGGATAAATCCGTCCAGATAATCGCTTTAAATTGAACGCTATACTGAAAGCGTTATCATTAAGGTGATTTGAGGAGGTATTCAGTGATATGAAACAGGTATGGAAAGGCATAGTCAGTACGGTACTTGCCGCCGTTATGCTGCTGAATGTGGCGTCGACCGTGAAGGGCGACTCTTTGACGCAGTGCGGGCAGTCGGTTCCCGACAAAAGCTGTCCATGGCCGACCCGGTACGAGGGGGCATCGCCTCGGCCAACAACGATCCCGGCTTTGCGTGAGTGGACGGCCGCGTCAGGCTCGTTCCAGATCGGCTCAAACTCCCGGATTCTCATTCGTCCCAAAGACGTACCTGAACTTAGATCCGATACCAGGACCTTCGCCGATGATCTCGAAGCGATGACCGGTAATGCCACTCGTGTCGTTGTTACGAAAGCGGATCCTGAACCTGGTGATGTATTACTTGAACTCCGCTCAACGGACAACGAGATTGGTGACGAGGGATACAATCTCACGGTTGGAGCCTATGTGAAAATCAAAGCGAACACATCAACCGGCGCCTTCTACGGGACCCGCACACTTCTCCAGCTGCTGCGACAGTACCCGTCGGTGCCCGCTGGTGAAGCGCGGGATTGGCCGCGCTACTCCGAGCGTGGACTGATGATCGACATAGCCCGCAATTACTATTCGTACGACTGGCTTGCGGAACGCGTCCGGGACATGGCTTACCTGAAGCTCAACTATCTTCACCTCCATTTTACGGACGATCAGGGCTGGCGCATCCAAAGCGACCAGGGCCTGCATTCGTCAGAGTTCCTCACCAAAAAACAAATCCGAAGCCTCGTGAAGCTTGCGGAGAGCTACCACATCACGGTCGTGCCTGAGATCGATATGCCAGGGCACATGGGCTGGGCGTTAAAGTCTCATCCCGAATTCCAATTAAAAGATGCAAATGGCTTCGTCATCCCCAACAAGATCGACTACTCGATTCCTGAAGCTCGTGAGTTTCTGTTCACTCTTGTGGAAGAGTACCTGACCCTTTTTCCGGGACAATATTGGCATATGGGAGCTGACGAGTTCCTCGGAGAAGCAGAATTTGATAACTTTCCACAACTTGAACAGTACGCTAAGCAGACCTACGGGCCACTTGCTACGGCGAAGGATGGAATTCATGGATTAATTAACGAAATCAATGCGCTGGTCCGTGCACAAGGCAAAACATTACGGGTTTGGAATGATACCCTGACGCTCGGATACACTGTTCCGGTTGACAAGAACGTTAACGTGGATTGGTGGACGGACTTGAATACTCCAATCCCATCTACAAATCCGATGTCACCTCAAGAGCTATTGCTCGAGGGATATAACGTTCAAAATGCCAGTTTCTGGCCTACTTATGACTATAACGATATCGGTAGTCCGCCCCCGCCTTCGATTAAGGGCATGTATGAAGTCTGGGCTGTGCAGCGCTTCCATGGTTTTGTTTATTTTGACGAGACTGCCAGCGCGGCACCATTCAGCGATATCGACCCGGCTGAACCCCAGAATCTCGGTTCAGTGGTCCACTTTTGGAACGACGGCAATGAGAATGACTACACTGAAGCACAAACGGCCGCATCGATCTTTCCAAGGCTACGGGTGATGGCGCAGAAGACCTGGGAGTCCGCTCCACTCGTAACGACCTATGTAGAGTTCCAGCCAATCATTGAGAGTGTCGGATCAGCAACCTACGGTCAGTCGGCCGACGCAGAGTTCCAGCCAACCATCGAGAGTGTTGGATCAGCAACTTACGGTCGGCCAGTCGACGCAGGGGCAAAGCGTAATTAAGGTGGTCGTATTGGCCCATTTGCCAGCTGTGAATTATCCAGCATGGGCAGACAGCCGATCCAACGCCACACTTTACTCTCCTATTTTTGGTGTAAAGGCATGTCCTTCTGCAGGTGGCAGCAGGTGAGGAGGACATGTTATTTCCCGGTCTTTGACCGGGATTTTTTTCATGTTAAGACCCAGTTTCAAGAAGCATTTTGGTGTTGCGCCGGGTGAGATGTGCAGAATAGACCAGGATAGATTTGTCCTATCGAAGAGGATAAATCCGTCCTATTAATCGCTTTCATTTCCGCGCTATACTGACAACATCAAAAATAAGTTTTAAGGGGGTATTAGAAATGAAAAAACTAGTATGGAAAGGCGCGGTCGGCACGGTACTTGCCGCCGTTCTGCTGGCAGGCTGCGGCGCCAACGGCGGAGGAAGCACAAATGCAAACGATACCAATACCGGATTGACCGATACCGGCGAACCCAAGAGCGTTACGCTCAGGGTGTTCATTGAGGGACCTCGGCTCAAAGAATACTATGACAAGTATATTGAGCAGTTCAAGGCCAAGGAGAAGGCGGAGAAGAACATCGACGTCACCGTGCAACTAGAAATGCCTCCCGTTGAAAACGCCTCCCAGATTTTAAAGACACGTCTTGCGTCCAATGATGCTCCAGACGTGTTCACGATTCACGCTATCAATAATATTCCGCAATATAGCAAAGCAGGCTATCTGATGGATCTATCCGATCAGCCGTTCGTGGGCAAACTCTTGGATAGCGTCAAGCCGGCCGTCACGAACGCAGAAGGCAAAGTGGTTGCCGTTCCGCTCGAGACACTGTCGTGGGGCTACCTGTACAACAAGAAAATCTTCTCCGAGCAAGGCATTGCGCCTCCGACCACGCTGACCGAAATGAAGGCGGCCGTGGACAAGCTGAAGGCGGCCAACATTACGCCGTTCCTGTTGTCGTATAAAGATGCTGCGATACCGCAGTTATTCCTGCCGCTTACGGTCGGTGCGCTGATTAATACGGAAGACAAAGAGAAAGATTTTGTCGATCGGATGAATAAAAACGAGGCTTCGTTCAGCGAGATGAAATCCATGTTCGATATCATTGATCTCGTCAACAATAACGGCACCGACAAGGGACTCGAAGTCGGTGGCGATGACGGTGCAGCTTTATTCGCGCAAGGTAAAGCGGCTATGTGGGTGGAAGGCCCATGGTATGCCGAGTCGATTCTTAAATCCAACCCGGATATGGACTTTGGTGTAGCTCCGATGCCGGTCAACGATAACCCGAATGCCACGATGATCAACCTGAGTGTTTCTACGTCGCTCGCCGTCTATTCCGGCACCAAGAACAAGGAAGTGGCTACGGACTTTGTAAACTACATTCTGGACGACAAGGATTCGAATGCTTTCTTTGAAGCGTTGAAGTACAACCCGCTCGCTACGATTCACACTTTCGAGAGTTATCCGTGGATTAAAGAGGCGACCGAATACGTAAAGCAGGGAAAATCCTATCAAGACCCACGCATTCCGCAATCCGTCAAGGACGAAGTCGGCAAGGGACTGCAATCCTACTTTGCCGGCCTAATGTCGCAGGAAGACGTAATCAAGGCACTCGACAAGGCCTGGGAGTCGTACAATAAACTCAATAAATAAGTGGGGATAAGCGGGATGGATGACGGGGGTTCTCCTCACGTATTCCATCCCGACTTATTTCCCGCAGGGGTAAAGGGGAGAGAAGCAGTGGAACTGAAGGGCTCTAAAAAATACTTGTCGCTGGCGGCTTTCGTGACGCCCGCTCTCATACTGTATACATTATTTCTACTGATTCCGACGATTGGCGGCATATACTATAGTTTCACCGACTGGGACGGACTCAACCAGAATTACAATTTTATTGGTTTTGGCAATTTCGTTGAAGCGCTGAAGGATGATCCCGACTTTGTGCATTCGCTCTGGTTTACGATGAAATATGTTGTGTTTATGATC
Source organism: Paenibacillus jiangxiensis (assembly GCF_046098255.1). Classification (NCBI taxonomy): domain Bacteria; kingdom Bacillati; phylum Bacillota; class Bacilli; order Caryophanales; family Paenibacillaceae; genus Paenibacillus; species Paenibacillus jiangxiensis. The sequence continues at coordinate 91,896 of NZ_JBJURI010000011.1, read as the reverse complement.
GTACTACAGAATGTGCTGGCCCTGCTTCTTGCCGTATTTATTGAGACGAGACGCAGAACTAAGGGACTGTTTCGGACCGTACTGTTCATGCCTAATATGATCAGCATAATCATTAGCGCATTCATGTGGACATTCGTGTTCTCTCAGGTGTTACCGCAGCTTGCTGTGAAGACTGGGCTGATTTTCCTTGATCAGTCGTATCTCGGTGATCCGAAAGTATCTTTTTTCTCCATCTTGGTTGTCTCGCTCTGGAACGGTGTAGGCTATTTAATGATCATTTATCTTGCCGCACTGCAAGGTGTTCCGCAATCGCTGAAGGAAGCGGCCATGATCGACGGGGCCACTCCGTTCCAGACCTTCCGCAAGGTTACACTTCCGATGATTACGCATGCGGTGACGATCTGCCTGTTCCTGACGCTTAACAGTGCGTTTAAAGTGTACGAGGCCGTATTCGGCCTGACGGGCGGCGGCCCCGGTCGGGCGACCCAGGTCATCACGATGAACATCTACGAGGAGGCGTTTTCGAATAATTTCCGTTATGGCTATGCCAATGCGAAATCGGTCATCCTGTTCGTCATTATTTTGATCTTCACCCTGATTCAGATAAAGATTACGAAGAAGAGAGAGGTGGAAGCATGAGGGCGAAAAGAATATCGAATCTGTTTATCCTTGCCGTTCTTGTGGTTTCCTCTGCTATTGCCCTCTTCCCAATCTATATGGCGGTTATCAACTCGTTTAAGACGCAGGGCGAGATGTTCGAATCCTTTCTGTCGTTGCCGACGAGCCTCCATTTTGAGAACTACAGCCAGGCCTACGACAAGCTGGACCTTCTGCACAGCGCCTTCAACTCAGTGATTGTATCCGTAATCGGCATTGGCGGCATTGTCTTTTGCGCTTCGCTGGCTGGTTACAAGCTGTCTCGGACGCGCGGGAAAGTCAGCGACCTTCTCTTTCTCCTGTTCGTCGCTTCAATGCTTGTTCCGTTCCATTCCATCATGATTCCGCTAACCCGGATGGCCAAAGATTTGCATGTCCAAGGCACTTCCTATGGACTTGGGGTTATCTATATCGGACTGGGCGTCAATATGGCTGTTTTTCTATACCACGGCTTCGTTAAATCGATACCGCGGGAGTTAGAGGAATCCGCGGAAATGGACGGCTGTAATCAATTCCAGGCGTTTTTTCAGATTATTTTTCCGCTTTTGCTGCCTATCACTGTCACCATTGCCATTCTGGATTTTCTGTGGATCTGGAATGACTTCCTGCTTCCACTGTTGATGCTGTCTGACGCGAACTCCTATACGTTAATCATTTCGACCAACAAGCTGTTTGGCGAATACAACAAGGACTGGTCGCTGATCTTAGCGGCACTGGTGTTGACGGCTATTCCCGTTGTATTGATTTATGGATTTTTCCAACGATTTATTATGCACGGTATCGCAGAAGGAGCAGTTAAGGGATGATTTGCAAGCAGACCAATCTTGAGATTAAAAGATTAAGGAAGGTACGCGAAAATGGAATATATCTGTAACCCGATCAACATGGAATACAAGTATCAATTTATTGAAGCGTACGGCAAGCTGACTGTAAATCGGGAAGCTGCGGATCCGTCTATGATTTATTTTAACGGAAAGTACTTCATGTTCCCTTCCATGACTGCAGGGTTTCTTGTGAGTGACAATCTTTCCGACTGGGTGTTCCATCCCCTTAAGGATCTGCCGATCTACGATTATGCGCCGGATGTTCGGGTCATTGGGGAGTACATGTACTTTTCCGCATCAAGATCTTCGCAAAACTGCTCCTTTTACCGAACGAAAGATCCAATCTGTGGATCTTTTGAAGAGATCGAAGGAACCTTTCCCTTCTGGGACCCGAATTTGTTCGTGGATGATAACGGAAGAGTATATTTCTACTGGGGATGTTCCAACGATCAACCGATCTATGGAGTGGAGCTGAACCTGGAGAAAATGAGACCGTTAACGGAACCGGCAGAACTTATCTTTACTAACTTATCCGTCAACGGATATGAAAGAAATGGCGAAAACCATATTCCTCCCCGAACGCCAGAAGAGATTGATGAAATCATTCAAAAGTATGCGAGTGATAACCCGAACCTGACGTATGAAATGTTGAAAGTGGTGCGAGATGCGATTGGGAATGAACCATTCATTGAGGGAGCATGGATGGATAAACATGGTGGCAAATACTATCTGCAATATGCCGTCCCCGGTACGCAGTATAACGTATACTCTGATGGTGTTTATGTATCAGACAATCCATTGGGACCATTTTCTTTGGCCAAAAACAACCCTTACTCCTATAAACCGGGAGGATTCATCCCAGGGGCCGGTCACGGATCGACCATGGAAGATCGTCATGGGAACTACTGGCATGCCTCAACGATGAGAATCAGTGTGAATCATAATTTCGAGAGAAGGATAGGTTTGTGGCCAGCAGGGTTTGATCAGGATGGTGAACTATTTTGTAACCAGCGTTACGGCGACTGGCCGATGAAAGTTGGACAGGCAGTGATGAATCCCTGGAGTAACCCGGATTGGATGCTACTTTCGTATGGTAAACCGGCTACTGTCTCCTCGTATGTAGAAGGAAAAGAAGCAACGAAGGCTACCGATGAGGAGATCCGTACCTGGTGGAGAGCAGCGTCCAATGTGGCTGGCGAATGGATTGAAGTCGACCTCTTGCATGAATGCGACGTATTTGCGATTCAAGTTAATTTTGCGGATGATGCGTTGAGCGTTCCACCTCCTGAAGGAGCAGAATTTCATGGAGATGCCCCAACGTACCGATACATTGATCAGCGTCAGCATTTTACCAGATGGCTTCTGGAAGGTTCGATGGATGGCAAGAAGTATTTCGTCATCGAGGATAAGTCCAATGCAAATACGGACTTATCGCATGATCTTATCGTAAGGGAAAACGGGCTGAAGGCTCGTTATATCCGATGCACGGTTAAGGGACTCCCTTATAACCAAGCAGCGTGCATTTCCGGTCTTCGAATTTTTGGTATAGGCAAAGGAGAGCTTCCTGAAAAGGCAACTGGAGTTCAGACCAATCTGGTCAGCGATCTTGATCTCGTTGTAACTTGGGATCAAGGAGATGCCGTTGGATACAACATAGTTTGGGGCTACGCGCCCGATAAGCTTTATCATAGTTATATGGTATTAGGCAGTAATGAAGTCGCGATCGGTGCATTAATTAAAGGTGAGCCGTTATACATCAGGGTGGACTCTTTTAACGAAAAAGGAATCACCGAGGGGGACGTTCGTGTAGTGATTGATTCTTAAAGGAGGAAATTCCATGTCATTGCCTCAACTGTTAAAAGAAGATGGAGTATATAATCTTTATGTCGATGGCAAACCCTATATTGCTTTAGCCGGGGAAATCCATAATTCAAGCGCCTCAAGTCTTGACTATATGAATAAAAAGGTATGGCCCAATCTCAGAGAACTTTATCTAAACACGGTAATTGTGCCGGTTTATTGGGAACTGATTGAACCTGAACAAGGAAAATTCCAATTTGATTTATTGGAAGGGATTATCGACCAGGCTCGAAAAGAAAACGTACGGCTGGTATTATTGTGGTTCGGATTATGGAAAAATGGAATTTCCAGCTATGCTCCAGGCTGGGTGAAGAAGGATTACACAACTTATTTCCGTGCTGTCTATAAGAATAATGAACCATCAGAAACCATCTCTCCCTTTTGCGATAAAGCTGTAGAAGCTGATGCTAATGCTTTCACACAATTCATGACACATCTGAAAAAAGTAGACGGTGATCGGAATACGGTCATCATGGTTCAAGTGGAGAATGAAATCGGGTTACTTGGCAGCGACCGGGATTATTCTGACTGCGCAAACGTCGAATTCAATCGGCCAATACCTGCCATGATCGAGTCTCTCTATGGGGTTAGCGGTACGTGGGAGGAGGAATTCGGGGATAACGCGGCTGAATACTTTATGGCTTATCATTATGCCCTAGCTGTCGAACGAATAGCGAGTGCCGGTTCCAGGGTCTATCCTCTACCGCTATTCGTTAACGCCTGGTTGGAACAATTCCCTTGGAGACCGGGAACATACCCGAGCGGAGGACCGATAGCGAAGGTAATGAAGATATGGAAAGCAGTGGCTCCCACCATTTGCTTGTATGCGCCGGATATTTATCTGCCCAATTTTGCAGAGATTTGCGAGGAATATACAGCCAACGATAACCCATTATTTATTCCTGAAACCAGAAGAGATTTAGTCACAGCTACGAATGTATTTTATGCCATGGGCAAGCATGATGCGCTTTGCTTTTCGCCATTTGGTATAGAAGACTTTATGGAACCCTTGGATCAAAATGCGAGTATTGATACAGACATCATGACGGCTCTTAATATTGAAAACTCGGGCTTTACTTTGAATGGAACGGGTCCTTATCTGGCACGCAGTTATGAGCTGCTGGGGAACATGCTGGGTATTATCCAGAAATATAGGGGAACCGGGAGAATGACGGGTTTTCTTCAGAATCACGAAGCAGGGTGTATCTTGTCGTTTTCCAAGTATGACATCCGAATCACTTATCATCGTCAGCCAGAGGGTAAGCCTTTCTCGGGGGGACTTGTGATTGAGGTTTCTGAAGATGAGTTTATTTTTGCCGGAATCAGTTTTTACATTGAATTTTTGCCGAAGCGCTCGAGTTCGATGAAAACAAGTTATGTAAGGATTGAAGAAGGAAAATTTGTTCAAGATGAATGGGTCCCTGGCCGCGTTCTTAACGGTGACGAAGGAGCTTACCATATCAAGCTGGGAAGCAATCCGGCCGCGTTGCGTATAGAGTTGTATCAATATAGATAAGCTTTTTTCCATATCGAGGTATCTTATCTGTTGAGATACCTCGGTTTTCGCTTGATTTTCGCATTGTCCGTCCGTGTGGGCTAAAACTCTTGAATTTCCTTGCGAGGAGATTCGGGAGCTTTTTTTGCATGCTTATGACTCCGATGAGTAGAGCATCGGCTGCGCCGTCCGGATACCCTGTGTGCGGAGATCATAACGGTTAGTTGAAAAAAGCAATACAATAAATACTTGACTCTCCCCTATAGGGGAGACATTAAACTCAATGTGTAAGCTGATCAATTAAAAGGGAGGAAGTCAAAATGAACTTGGATATCAGAGACGTTAGAAGCGAGGATATCGAATCCATTAAATCGATCATTTCCAATACGTGGAACGCGAAGAGGTTTATCGAGGATGAAGACGTAATAAATGCAGCAGTTACAATGATGTTCATAAGTCCAATATTAAACAAAAGCACTTTTGGAAGAGTAGCTACATTAGATGGAGAAGTTATTGGTGTAATTTTTGGTTCAAGAGTTGGTGAAACAACATCTTATCGATTGCTGCAAGAAGATTATACAAACGAATTGCTACAACTCTTAAATCTAAATGACATGGAACGACAAGTATTTGTTGAACTCACCTCCATGACTAATGAGGCATACAGCAAGTTAATCAGAGGAAAAGAAAATAAGTTTCAGGGCTGCTTAGAATTCTTTGCTGTTTCTGAAGAAGCTAGGGGAAAAAAGATAGGCAAAAAATTATTTATTGAGCTCATCTCTTACTTAAGAGATACAAAAGCAAATAAAATTTATGTGTATACAGACACAATGAGTAACTATGGATTCTATGACCATAATGGATTTGTCCGTCTTGATGAAGAAGTAACTGTAGTTAATCTACCTGCCGGCAAATTTGAAAATACAAATTTTATTTATGAATTTAAACTTTAAGCTAAAAGCCAGTCCACCTCATTTATGGGGTGGGCTTTAGACTTATCTGAAATTGGGAAAAGTGATTATATTGATTAAAAACATCTGCCACTAAATAAAACATATAAACTTTATTACACGTCAAACTGTTTTTCTCCAAATATTCTATCACCGATTGAAATGTTTCAATTTCAGTATCTCTCGTACAATTAATAGTTAAATATTCTCCCTTTGGTAATTCAGATACATTAGAGGTATCTTTAAGTAATCTATAATCATCTGATGTTATTAGACGAAATACATCACTGATTTCCCAATGATCATCGTGACATGAATAAATTAACCCATACTGAAATGTATGGATTGCAAATTCGTCTAATTGTTCATCTATTTTATCGAATGACTTTATCTCATTAAGTTCTCCACTTTGTGTAGGTAAACTTAAAAAGTATCTTTCTTCAAATGTCTGAATTTTAAATCCATCGTTCATAAGTTCAACTTCAGATGAATGGATAGCTGCCTTTAATATTTCTATTCGTTTATTAAGTTCCTCTAATTTCTTTATTTCTTTATGAATTTCTTCATTTTCTGTTCTAAGTAAAGTTTTAGGTAATTAGTATCGGCTTTAGCAAATAAGGCTTTAATTTCTTTAACACTTACATTACTTTGCTTACAAATTTTTATAATATCCAGATAGATGAATTGATTCATTGTATAATAGCGATAACCGTTATCGGGATTAATGTATGCAGGTATTAACAAGCCAATATCATGATAATAACGTAAGGCTTTTATCGTAACATTTTTCAGTCTGGAAACTTCCCCAACTGAAAAATACCTTTTATTATCCATAAATGAATGGAGCTCCTTTCCAAACTGACTCACATATAGGAACGGGATAAAAAGGAAAAAGTTGCGAAACGTTATAACTCTATCACGTCAAAGCAGGGATTCAATAGGAAGGATAGGAGAGAACTCATGAATTTGATCATCCGGTTAGTTATCGGCACGGCATTTGGTTTAGCCGTATCCATTATTACCCTAAACAGGTACTCAGGTGGCTCAGTAACCTGGTTCAATAGGGTGATTGAATAGATTCTGGGTTTGGAGCAGTGTATGTACTAAAGATAACATTATTTTTTAGGCTTCCATCCCGATTAGGGAAATATTAATGATGGGAGTGGTATCCATGGAAAAGATAAGTTCACCGGAAGAGCTAATGGAGAACATCGCAAATATGAGCCGTGACAACTCTGTGTACCAATTTCATATTCCAGGCAAAGGAACGTTCACTCTCGTCTTGCAAGAGGAAGAGCAGCAATCGATTCGAGCCGATGTTGAGGCGAATTCAGAACTAAAGTCTTTAATTGAACAAAGCCGGAAAGAATACAAGCTGGGCCAAGCGATGAAGACATCCGAAATCCTAACGTCTTTTTCTCCTGAGGACTTTCGATAATGAATCGCGTAGTTCTATGGTCTCCAGCTGTATTTCTCATTGATTCTTGAAACAGAAGCCTAGATCAGTCGGATCGACAAGCGTCTAAGGATGAGTTGCTATTGACGATATTCTCAAATCAGCTTAAGTTTTAACTTCGGAACAAGCCAAGCAAATTACTCATTTTTTTAAAAGAGTGTTAATTTGTCTGGCTTCTTCAATATTAGTTGCTGGTGAGCTTATAATCAGTTTATCATTTTGGTATTCTTGTTTGGTTAAGCTATGGAAAAGTTTTTTGTCACTAACCTCAATTGTATACTGATGTGTTTCGTAATTGAAATAAATCTCCCCTAAATATGTCCTTTTGTTCTCCTCATATGCAATAAAGCCTGATCCGGAAGTAAACAAAACATTGGGGTATTCTATATCATTGATTGAAATAGAACCTTGAAAATTATTACTTTTTTTGTCATGCAAACCTTTTAATATGACCACAGCCCCTTCACTTATACTTGAATCAGAGTCATAAATATATGCGTCTGTGTCGATTTGTATTTGTTCTTTTGTATTGCAACCTGTCATAAACAGTAAGATTAAAAACGACAATAATAAAAATTTCTTCATAAAGAGTACCTCCAAAAACAATTTAAATTATCAAGTAAGATAAGGACAGAGCCTTGTAAGACTCTGCCCATATTTATTAGTATTTAAATAATATACGGTATTTAGCTGAGCTGATGTATTCTTTTTCCCAGAGGTCGCCAGCTGTATCATGAGTTTTATATGCAGAAGGGGGAGGTTGTTCAGAAAAATCTGAAAGCAGATTCAGATGATATAATATACAAACATTTCAGCCGCTCAGTTGCGGCTTTTTTTTATGTGAAACTTATGTGAAAGGTGTATTGTTTCTTCTCTTTATCCCACTTATGGATCATTGACATTTCAATATATAGTTATAAAATAGATGGAGTCATCTAAATATAGTATCTATCATCATTTTTCCTAGTATTTAAGGAGGCACTAAACGATGCTCATTGTTTATGATTCCAAGACCGGCAACGTAAAAAGATTTATTTCCAAGCTTAAACTCCCAGCCGTTCAAATTGAAGAGCAGCTGACGATTGATGAACCCTATGTGCTCATTACATATACAACAGGATTTGGCCAGGTACCCGGGAAGGTATCTTCTTTTTTGCAGCAAAATGCTAAAAACATGGTTGGTGTAGCTGCCAGCGGCAACCGCAACTGGGGAGAATGCTTTGCCAAAAGCGCAGACTTAATTGCGGAGTCTTATCATGTTCCGGTCCTTAGCAAATTTGAGCTGTCCGGGACTTCGACCGATGTAGAACGCTTTAAAAGGGAGGTGAGCCGGGTTGCGTCATATTGAATTGAACAATATGTTAATGAAACGTGATGCGGACGGATTCTTTCAATTGGAAAAGGATCAAGAGGCTGTGGCCGAGTTTATGAACGAAGTGGACGCAAGAAGCTTGAAATTTACCGGTTTTGCGGAGCAAGTCCGGTATATGATTGAACATGATTACTATGAAGATTTTTATAAAAATTATTCCTCCGAGGAAGTCACGGAAATTTTCGATATTACGCACAGCTATCAGTTCAAGTTCCCCTCCTACATGGCGGTGTCGAAATTTTATACTGATTATGCTGTCAAAAGTAATGACCGTAAGCTGTATCTTGAGCATTATCCGGACCGGGTGGCAGCTGTAGCTCTCCACTTGGGACGCGGCAGCAGCAACACAGCCCGTCTGCTCGCACGATCGATGATGGAGCAGCGTTTGCAACCTGCAACTCCGACATTTCTGAATGCGGGAAAAAGCCGCCGTGGAGAATTGGTGTCCTGCTTCCTGCTAGAGATGGATGATTCGCTTAATTCGATCAACTACGTATTAAACACATGTATGCAGCTGTCCAAGATTGGCGGCGGCGTAGCAGTCAACCTGTCCAAGCTGCGGGCCCGTGGAGAAACGATCAAGGGTGTGGAAGGTGCGGCAAAAGGAATCATGCCTGTGCTGAAGCTGATGGAAGACGGCTTTTCCTACGCTGATCAAATGGGCCAGCGCAAAGGCTCGGGTGCAGCCTACTACAATATTTTCGGATGGGACGTCGTAGAGTTCCTAGACAGTAAAAAGATCAATGCTGACGAGAGAGTACGCCTGAAGACCCTTTCGATCGGTCTGATTGTTCCCAACCGCTTCTATAAGCTGGCTCAAGACAACGAGCTGTTGTACGTTTTTGCGCCTTATAGTGTATACAAGGCTTATGGCACACATCTGGACGATATGGACCTCGACGACATGTATGATACGCTGCTCGCTGACGACCGTGTCAAGAAAAAAGCAGTCATGAGCGCCCGTGACATGCTGACGAAAATTGCAATGATTCAGCTTGAATCCGGATATCCGTATATTATGAACAAAAGTAATGCCAATCAGGCGCATGCCTTGAAAAATGTGGGCCAAATCAAGATGTCCAATCTCTGTACCGAGATTTTCCAGCTGCAGGAGACGTCCGAAATTGCGGATTACGGTCAGCCGGATATCATCCGCAGAGACATCAGCTGCAATCTGGCTTCCTTGAATATCGTCAATGTCATGGAACACGGGAAAATCAAGGAATCCGTTCACGAAGGTATGGTTGCACTAACCACCGTCAGCGATATGACGCATGTGGTGAATGCGCCGGGGGTTGCCAAAGCAAATCAGGAAATGCATTCAGTCGGTCTCGGAGTAATGAACCTGCACGGTTTCCTTGCAAAAAATAAAATTGCCTATGAGAGCAATGAAGCCAAAGATTTTGTGCGCACCTTCTTCATGACCATGAACTACCACTCTTTGGAGAAAAGCATGGAAATAGCCAAGGCAACGGGGCAGCGATTCTATGGATTTGAAGAATCAGATTATGCAACGGGTGTATATTTTGACCGTTATCTGCAGACGGACTACCGGCCGACAACGGAGCGAGTGCAGGAATTGTTTTCCAATATATATATACCGGGACCCGACGATTGGCAGGTACTGAAAGAGAACGTGATGAAGAACGGTCTTTATCACGCGTATCGTCTGGCGATTGCACCGACGGCCAGCATTTCCTATATCCAAAACGCGACACCCAGCGTAATGCCGATCGTAGAGCAGGTAGAAACCCGCACCTACGCCAATTCAACAACCTATTATCCGATGCCTTACTTGCAAAGGGATAACGTTTTCTTTTATAAGTCGGCGTACCAAATGGATCAATTCAAGGTGATTGATTTAATTGCAGAAATTCAGCCTCACATCGATCAGGGAATATCGGCCGTGTTGCACGTAAACAGCGACGTAACGACACGACAGCTGGCACGCTGTTATCTGTATGCTGCACATAAGGGTTTAAAATCGTTGTACTATACGCGTACCAAAAAGCTGTCTGTGGAAGAATGTCTTACCTGCTCGGTCTAAAGCCATTTCAATTATAATGAAGGAGATTGGATGTTATGCCAGGAATTCAAGCGGTCAACTGGAACCGCCCAGATGACGACTTCACCATGATGTTCTGGAACCAGAATATCATGCAGTTTTGGACAGATGATGAAATTCCGTTATCCGACGATAAAATGACCTGGGTGACCCTTAGCAGCCAGGAAAAAGAAGCTTATATGAAGGTGTTGGGCGGTTTAACTCTGCTTGATACTATCCAGGGCGGTGTGGGTATGCCGCAGATTATGGAGCATGTTGACGGGCTGCAGCGCAAGGCGGTATTGGGTTTTATGGCCATGATGGAGCAAATTCATGCGAAATCCTACAGCAGCATTTTTACAACCCTGGCTTCCACCGAAGAAATTGATGGTGTATTCCGTTGGGTGCAGGAAAATCCGTATCTCCAAACTAAAGCGGAAACCATTCAACAGTATTACAAGAATATCAGCACGAAAAAAGATCTTTTTATGGCCATGGCCGCCTCCGTGCTGCTGGAAAGCTACTTGTTCTACAGCGGATTTTTCTATCCGCTCTATCTGGCAGGTCAAGGAAAACTTACATGCAGCGGAGAGATTATCGACCTGATCTTGCGTGATGAAAGCATCCACGGTGTGTATGTCGGCGTATTGGCCCAAGAAATTTATGCCGAACTGGATGAGGATGAACAACAAGAGTTATACCAGTCCCTGGTAAAGCTGCTGCGCTTCCTGCATGCTAATGAAGAGCAATATACGGAGCAGATTTACAGTTCCATTCATTTGGTGCATGATGTAAAAGTTTTTTTGCGGTACAACGCTAACAAAGCGATGATGAATCTGGGCTTCGACCCTCTATTCGAAGATGAAGAAGTCAATCCGATTGTGTTCAACGGCATCAGTACGCATACCAAACAGCATGACTTCTTCTCCAAGAAAGGCAATGGTTATGTTCGGGCTTTGAATGTAGAGCCTTTAAGGGATGAAGATTTCAATTTCGAGCTCTCGTAAAAACAGACTTCAGAAAACAAAATATGCAAGCATAACAAGCCGCCGAGTTGCGGCTTTTTTTCTTTTTAGCGGTACTAAATGCAGAGAAACAACTTGTGGAGCGAAAAAATTATTGCATATAGGTTTACTAGGTATTATATTAAATGGTATAAGGTCTAGACCATATATAGATCGGAGTGGTTACATGTCGATTCAATCTCCTTGGAGCTTTGAGAAAGTATCGACCAAAAAGGTAAGCGAATTTATCAGGGAACAGCTAGAGGAAGCGATCATACTCAAGGAATTAATGAGCGAGGATCAACTCCCCTCCGAGAGGGAGCTTTCGCAAATTTTCAATGCGAGCCGGATTACGGTGCGCGAAGCGCTTGCTTCCTTAGAGAGCAAAGGCCTGATTGAAAAGCGGGTCGGAGCAAAAGGGGGGACATTCGTCCTTCCCGTTACGGCCAATTCGCATAAAAGGACACGGGAGGAAATCAAGCGGGACTGGGAACAAATGCTGAAGGTGTTCGAATACCGTTCGATTGTTGAGCCGGAGAGCGCTTTTTTGGCTGCTGAGCGGATCACCGCAGGCGAGCTGGAGCTTCTTCAAAGCTATGTGGATCAGAGTATGGAGCCGGAATGTACGCGTGAATGGTTCCGGGCGCTGGATGTCAAGTTTCACCTGACTATCGCCAAGGCTTCGGGCAACCCCTACTGCGAGGCGGCTGTCCGAAAAATTCGGACCAAGATTAATCCGGCGCTTGACCTTATGCCTTATGACGAAAATGTTCGTTCGGTAAACTGCGAGGTGCATATGGAGATTCTCGAGGCACTTAAAGCGCGCGACAGGAACAAATCCCGCGACGTGATGAAACGTCATGTCAGCTTTGCCGCAGAGGCTATTTACTCCCGCTTGGTAGCCGGGGACTAGGAAGGAGACTGAGATTTTATGGAGATCAATGAGCTTTTGCAACTCGCCAAACCGCTCCAGGAGCAACTGACGGCTTGGCGCAGGGACTTTCACCGTCACCCGGAAACGGGATATGAGGAGATTCGCACGTCGGCGCTCGTTGCCGAGCACCTGGAGAAGCTGGGGCTGGAAGTGACACGGAATGTGGGCGGGACCGGCGTCGTGGGACTCCTGCGGGGCGAAAGGCCCGGGCCGACGATCGGGCTGAGAGCGGACATGGACGCGCTCCCGATCCAGGATCAGAAGACGGTGGATTACAGCTCGCAGGTGGCTGGAAAAGCGCATTTATGCGGTCATGATGCACACACGGCGATTTTGATGGGCACCGCCCGGCTGCTGACGGAGCTTGGGAAGCCGAAAGCGGGAAACATCAAATTTATTTTTCAGCCAGCGGAAGAGGGCCTGGCAGGAGCACGAGCGATGATCGAAGACGGCGTACTGGAAAATCCCAGGGTCGAAGCTATCGCGGGGCTGCATATGTTTCCCGATTTAGAGACGGGAAAGCTGGGCGTAAGTAAAGGCGTCGCGTTTGCCTCGGCTGATGCCTTTACCATTAAAGTGCTGGGGAAAGGAGGCCATGCGGCCCGCCCGCATGAAGGGATCGACGCTATTGCGGTGTCCGCGCAAGTGATCAGCGCGCTGCAAAATATCTCCAGCCGTATGGTCGATCCACTGGAGCCGGTTGTCGTGACCATCGGTAAAATTTCCGGAGGTTACATGGGAACGGCCATCGCGCCCGAGGTGGAAATGACGGGGACGATCCGCACGTTGTCCCGTGAGCTGCGGGAACGGATGCCCGGGCTGGTCGAGCAGGTGGTTGGCGGTGTGTGCGCTTCATTTGGCGCCGGATATGAGCTGAAGTTCGGAGCAGGTTATCCGATTGTCATCAACGATCCGGGCATGGTCGATTTGATGACCGCGACCAGCGAGCAGGTATACGGCTCCAAGCAATGGAGCTATATAAAACCGTCCACGGGCGGAGAGGATTTCGCTTTTTATTGCGAGCGTGTCCCGGGCGTATTTTTCCGGCTGGGGTCTGGCAACGGCGAAGAGCGGACAAGGTATCCGCTGCACCATCCGATGTTTGATCTGGACGAAACGGCTTTGCCATATGGAGTGAGTCTGCTGTCGGCCATTGCACTGAATTTTTTGAACAGAAATGAATGGTGAGGAGAGGAAGAGATGAGAAAACATAAATGGACAAGTGTCTTGTCAACGCTGCTGATCGCGATGGTGGTGTTGACGGCTTGCGGCGGAAATGCTTCGACTCCTGATGCGACGAAGGATAATGGCAGTGCGGCGGAGACTGGCGCCAAAACGCTGACGATTGCGAACGGCACAGACATTGAAAGCTTCGACCCGCACAACAATAACAATACGGCCAGCGAAGCGGTGCTGGTCAACGTATTTGACTATCTGCTGAAAAATGACGGCGGGAAAGACAAAGCTCCCGGACTCGCCACCTCGTGGGAGCAGGTGAACGACACGACCTGGCAGTTCAAGCTGCGCGAAGGCGTGGCATTTCATAACGGAGACCCGTTCACCGCAGAGGACGTGAAATTTACGATTGAACGGGTGGCCAATGACAGCTCCTTGAAGCAGCACTCTTATTTTAAAAATATTGTGGAAGTGAAGGCCGTGGACGAGCATACGGTGGATATCGTCACAGACGGGCCCGACCCGCTGCTGCTGAACCGGCTGTCGAAGATGGGGGCGGGAATTTTACCAGCCAAATATATTCAGGAGAACGGCATGGAAGCTTTCCTGAAGCAGCCGGTAGGTACGGGGCCATACAAATTTAGCAAATGGCTCAAGGACGACCGGGTGGAGCTGGTCAAGAACGACAGCTACTTCGGCGGACAGCCGAAATGGGATAGCGTCGTGTTCCGCGTCATTCCTGAAGCATCGACCCGCGTATCCGAGCTGCTGGCCGGCGGCGTGGATATCATCTCGGGTGTTCCATCCACGGACATTGAGCGAATTGAGAGCACGGAAGGGAAACAAATTGTCAAAACGCCGACCCAGCGTGTGCTGCAGCTGATCTTGCGTCAGACCGAAGGCGCCGCGACCGCCGATCCGAAGGTGAGGAAAGCCATCGACCTTGCGATCGACAAGCAGGGCATTGTGGACAGCATTGCCGGGGGGGCGGGCATTGTGACCCGGACCTCTGTAACACCGGGTAATTTCGGAGCTGATCCTTCCCTGTACGAACAGACATTGTATGACCAGGAGAAAGCCAAGCAGCTGCTGAAAGAAGCCGGCTTCACGTCCGGCGGTCCGGAGCTGACTCTTTCCGTATCTTCTCAATATAAGGAACAGGCCGAAGTGGTGGCCGCCATGCTGGATCAGACCGGCTTCAAAATCAATCTGGATGTGCTGGAGCCAAGTGCATTCAGCGAGCGTTACAGCTCCAAATCGTTTAAAGAATTGTATATGATCGGGATCGGCAACTCGCTGTTCGATGCCTCCAACAACTACAACCGCTATCTGTTCGAAGAAGCGAAAGGAGAGACGGATTACAATAATCCGGAGGTGGAGAAGCTGCTGCAATCGGCTTTGGTCAATATGGATTCTGCTGCCCGGGAAAAAGAGTACCAGCAGGTACAGCAAATCTTGGCGGAAGAACGCCCGGCGGTGTATTTGTATCAAATGGAAGGGGTATACGGTACGGATGCCCGCGTAAACTTCCAGCCGCGCAGTGACGAATTGCTCTTTGCCGAGGAAATCACGCCTGCAGCTGAATAACTGCGCCTGCAGCATGATGTGACTAAAAGCGGAGCAGAAACGGCGGGGACTTCGAACTCGGGTTCCCGCCGTCTTTTGTTTGGAGGAGCCGCGGTATGCTAATAACCCGCCGGGGTCTGCCTGTGATGGTAATGGAGGTGAGTACAGCTTGGGAAAATATATCGTCAAATCGCTGCTGCAGGTCATCCCCGTCCTGCTGATCGTCTCCCTGATTGTTTTTATTCTGGTCAGGGTAACCGGCGATCCCGTCGCGCTCATGCTGCCGGAGACGGCTACCGCAGAGGACCGCGCGGTGCTTACGCAGGCGCTGGGGCTGGATCAGCCCTTATATACGCAATATTTAAAATTTCTGGGGAGCGCACTCCAAGGGGATTTTGGCAACTCGTTCCGCTATGGCGAATCAGCGCTGCCGCTGGTGCTGGAACGGCTGCCGGCCAGCTTCGAACTGGCCGCTGCAGCCATGCTGTTCGCGGTGCTGATGGCGGTGCCGCTGGGCGTAGCCTCAGCCGTTAAACGCAATACGTTACTGGATCTGGTCATTTCGGGCCTGTCGGTTATCGGCAAGGCGATGCCTAATTTCTGGATGGGAATAATGCTGATTTTGTTGTTTTCTGTAATGCTGGGTGTGCTGCCGGTGTCCGGCCGGGGCGGATTTGCTCATCTGATTCTGCCTGCGTTTACCCTTGGGGTAGGGCTCGCTGCGCAAATGACCCGGCTGATTCGCTCCAGTATGCTGGATATTCTGAATCAAGATTTTATCCGCACCGCCCGCGGCAAAGGCATCAGCGAACTGCTGGTGATCGGCAAGCACGCCTTCAGGACCGGACTGATTCCCGTAGTCACCATTATGGGCCTGCAATTTATGAGCCTGATCGGCGGAACGCTGATCACCGAGACCGTGTTTGCGTGGCCAGGCCTGGGTCAATTGCTGGTCGTTGCGGTCAATACGCATGATATGGCGATCGTGCAGGCATCGGTGTTTGTGATCGCTTTTATTGTGGTCGTCACCAACATCTTGACGGACGTGGCGTACCGGCTGCTTGATCCGCGTATCAAATACAACTAGGGGTGTGGCAGCAATGAATGAAAGTGCAATTCAGGCTGTAGTTCCGGAAGGGCCGGTGCAGGAAGGACCGGGGCATTCGGGTCCGGAGCAAGAGCGTAAACGGGCAGGGTTTCGGGTCATTTTGAAACGGCTGCTGCGAAGCAAGACCGGAACGGTCGGCGCGGTGCTGGTGCTGATCGTGTGCCTGACGGCGCTGTTCGCGCCACTCCTGACCAGCCATGATCCGGCTGCTGTCGATCCGCTGAATCGTCTGAAACCCCCGGTGTGGCTTGAAGGTGGGACCAAAGAACACTGGCTCGGCACCGACAATCTGGGCCGGGACATGTGGAGCCGGATCGTCTACGGTTCGAGAGTTTCGCTGATCGTGGGCATTGGCGCAGTACTGGTGTCGGGGGCCATCGGCGCGGTGCTTGGTCTCATGTCGGGCTTTTACGGCAGATGGATCGACGCCGTTATTATGCGGGTAGCCGACAGTTTTATGGCCATTCCGACGATCCTGTTCATGCTGGTCGTAATGGCGGTGGTCGGGCCTGGCCTGACGACGTTGATTTTTGTGATCGGCGTGACAAATTGGGTGTCTTACACAAGGGTAGTGCGCGGAGAAGTCCTGAGTGTCAAGGAGCGGGATTTCGTCAAAGCGGCCAAAGCAGTCGGGGCGAGAGACGGGCGAATTATTCTGAAGCATATTTTGCCGAACATTCTGTCTTCATTTATCGTAATTTCCGGCATGAATGTAGCAACGACGATTATTATGGAAGCCTCGCTCAGTTTTTTGGGGCTGGGCATCAAGCCGCCGGACGTTTCCTGGGGAGGAATGCTCAGCGACGGCAGACAATATGTGGCGACAAGCTGGTGGGTGGCGACGTTCCCGGGGCTGGCGATTACGTTGACCGTGCTGGGCGTTATTTTTCTGGGAGATTGGCTGCGCGACGTCCTGGACCCCCGCATGAAAAGCAAAGCATAAAGGCCATGAAGAAAGGGGGCTGGGAGCCTTATGACCGCGGAATTACTCGAGGTAAACAATCTGAAAACTTCGTTCAAAACGGAGAAAGGGATGATTCCCTCCGTACGTGGCGTCAGTTTTACCGTAAGCCGGGGCGAGACATTGGCTATCGTCGGGGAGTCCGGATCGGGCAAAAGCGTAACGTCCCTGTCGATCATGGGGCTGATCGGGGCGCCGGGAAAGGTCACGGATGGTGAAATTCGCTTCGAGGGCCAGAACCTGCTGGGGTTGTCCAAAAAAGGACTGCGCAGCATTCGCGGCAATGAAATTGCGATGATTTACCAGGAACCGATGAGCTCGCTGAATCCTGTGTTCACGGTCGGCAACCAGGTGCGCGAGGCGATTCTTCAACATTTGAAGGTGAGTAAAACGGATGCGGCGCGCCTAAGCATCGAGATGCTTGAGCGGGTAGGTATTCCGGATGCGGCCAAAGTGGCGCGAAGCTTTCCGCATCAGCTGTCGGGGGGCATGCGGCAGCGGGTCATGATTGCCATGGCGCTTGCCTGCCGGCCGAAGCTGCTGATTGCCGACGAACCGACGACAGCGCTGGACGTGACGATTCAGGCGCAAATTTTGCAATTGATCGCGGAGCTGAGCCGTGAAGAGAACACTGGCGTCATCCTGATTACGCATGATCTGGGTGTGGTGGCGGAAATGGCTGACCGGGTGGCTGTGATGTATGCCGGTGAAATCGTTGAAGAGGCGGACGTGTTCGACTTGTTTGCGAGGCCGGGACATCCGTACACGATCGGACTTCTGGGTTCACTGCCCCGACTGGATGAGCAGAAGGACAAGCTGGATTCCATTCCGGGTACTGTGCCGGATATGTTCAATATGCCGGACGGCTGCCCGTTTCGTCCGCGCTGCCCGTATGCTCAGGAGCAATGTGCGAAGGAATATCCCGAATTGCGCGTGAAGCAGACGGGTCATAAAGTCAGGTGCCTGCGGATGGAGGAGGTGTCGCCATGAGTAAAGCCGGAGCGGACGGACTATCTGCGGAAATGACGGCAGGGCTGTCCGAAGCGGAGATCGGGCAGGCTGCAAACGCACAGGAGGAATCGGAGCGCCGATACGTAACGAATGAACCTCCGCTGCTTGAAGTGAGCGGGCTGAAGAAGTATTATCCCCTGAACAAGGGCTGGTTCTTTAAAAAAAGCGGCTCCGTCAAAGCCGTTGACGGCGTAAGCTTTCGGGTCATGCCTGGCGAAACGCTCGGGATCGTCGGTGAGTCGGGCTGCGGTAAATCGACAACCGGACAGCTGATTACCCGGCTGCAAATGCCGACGGAAGGCAGGATTGTCTTTCAGGGTCGGGATTTGAACGAGCTGTCGGAGGAAGAAATCCGCAAAGCGCGGAGGGACTTGCAGTTTGTGTTTCAGGATCCGTTTTCGTCGCTGAACCCGCGCATGAAGATATTCGATATAGTGGCCGAACCGCTTCAGGTGCATGGTTTGGCCAAAGGAGAGGCGCTCAAGAACGAAGTTTACCGGCTGCTGGAGACCGTCGGTCTCGGAGCGCATCTGGCGGATCGCCATCCGCACGAATTCAGCGGCGGACAGCGCCAGCGAATCGGGATTGCCCGCGCCCTGGCGATGAAGCCGAAGCTCATCGTCTGTGATGAGCCGGTATCCGCGCTGGACGTATCGATTCAGGCCCAGATTCTCAATTTGCTGAAGGATCTGCAGCAGCAGTTTCAACTGACTTACATTTTTATCGCCCACGGCCTGCCTACAGTCAAGCATATCAGCGACCGTATCGCGGTTATGTATCTGGGTAAAATTGTCGAGCTGGCCGGGCGCGATGAATTATTCGCCAATCCGCGGCATCCATATACAGAGGCGCTGCTGGAGGCGGTGCCCGTGCCCGATCCGACGCTGCGCCGGGAGCGGATTTTGCTGACCGGGGAGATTCCGGGTCCATCGAATCCGCCTTCCGGCTGCGTTTTCCATCCGCGTTGCCCTTATGCGCAGGAGATTTGCCGGACGCAGGCGCCGCTTCTGACGGAGCATGGCGCAGGGCATTTCGCGGCCTGCCATTTCCCATTAAGCGGCTTAAAATAGAGTTCAAAGATGACTTTTTGAACTACCTTTTAGAGAAAGGGAGAGATCAGAATGGATAAACGGCCGATAATGCCGGACGATTTGTACGGATACCAGTGGGTCAGCCAGCCGTCGGTCAGCCCGCATGGCAGGGTGGCTTACGTGAATCAAGCGGTAGACCGGGAAAAGAACGACTACACGACGCATATTCGCGCTGTCGCGCTGGACGGAAGCGACGACCAGCGTTTGACCGGCGGTGACCAGGACTCCGCGCCGTCCTGGTCACCGGATGGGGGACGGCTCGCTTTTCTGCGCGTATCCGAAGGGATAAAGCAGCTGTATACCGTTCCGGCGGAAGGAGAATCGGCGCCGTCGCGACCGGCCGTGCAGCTTACCTCATTAGCACGGGGAGTGAGCGCCTTCGTATGGTCGCCGGACGGTCAGCATATCGCTTTTACGAGCCGGGTTCACGCAGACGAGGAGTGTGAGCCGGCTGGCTTGCGGGGCCGGATTTTTGAGCGGACCACCCCCAAAGCGGAAGGCACTGGGTGGTGGGACGGGTTGTACAGCCAATTATTTGTGGCGAACCTGGAGAACGGCCGGATTACGCAGGTAACTTCCGGTCCCTGGGATGTTTCCGCTCCGGTCTGGTCGCCGGACGGCGGAGCCTTATCGTTCGTCTCGAAGCGGGTCACGGATGAGGGACAGGATGCTGATTTGCTGCATTTTGCCGATGTGTACACTGTGAAGCTTGACGGCGGCGAACCGCTAAAAATCACGTCGTCCGATCTGTTGATCAGCCAGTTTGCCTACTCGCCGGACGGTCAGCAGCTCCTGATCATCGCCAGCGACCGCGCATACGGCAGCGGCAGCCATAACCGGCTGTATAGGGTAGCCGCCACGGGAGGTGCGCCGGAGCCACTCGCTCCTGGGCTGGACATGCAAATCGGCAACGCTGCACTTGGTGATATGAAATCGGCGGGGGCAAGCGTATCCCCAGTATATGATCCCCGCAATCCGCAGCTTGGGGTATACGTGCTCGGCACCCATCAGGGCAGTGTGCACGTATACCGGATCGACGGAACGGGCAACTGCGCGGCGGTGACGGGCGGCGGCGAAAAGGATGTATATCAATATACGTTATCTCCCGACGGCCGCCATATTGTGATTACCGCTTTGACGGCCGGGCGGCCGGGTGAATTGTACCGGGTGGATATCCAGACCGGAGAGGAGCTGCGGCTCACGCGGCGCAACGATGAGTTGCTGGCCGGGCTTGAGGTTCGTGTGCCGGAACGGATCGCGTTTAAGGCTTCGGACGGGATTGACATTCATGGCTGGCTGCTGAGGCCCGCCGGATTGAGCAAAAGTGCGAAGGTTCCGCTCATTTTGCAAATTCACGGAGGGCCGCATGCGATGTACACCGGTGTGTTCAGCCATGAAATGCAAACCCTTGCCGCACAGGGTTATGCCGTGTTGTGGGTGAACCCGCGTGGAAGCATGGGCTACGGGCAGGACTTTGCCAAGGCTTGCCGCGCTGATTTCGGCGGCGGAGACTGCCGGGATTTGCTGGAGGCCGTTGATTATGCGCTTGCCGAATTCGACTTCGTCGACGAGACGCGGCTCGGGATTGGCGGCGGGAGCTACGGCGGCGTCATGACCAACTGGATCGTCGCCCATACGAACCGCTTCCGGGCAGCCGTTACACAGCGCTGCATTTCCAATTGGCTGTCCTTGTACGGAACGAGCGATATCGGAATCTCGTATGTCGAAGGGGTGATCGGAGGCAATCCGCAGGAACACGCAGAGCTGCTCTGGTCCAAATCGCCGCTGGCCCATGCCCATCGGATCGACACGCCGCTGCTCATTTTGCATGGCGAAAATGATTACCGTACCCCGGTCTCCCAGGCCGAGGAGCTGTATACCGCTCTGAAGCGGTACGGAAAAACGACAAGGCTTATCCGCTATCCCGGCTCCAACCATTCTCTGTTGAAAAGCGGGAAGCCCTCGCTGCGCGTCGATAGCTTCGAACAGGTGAACGCGTGGTACGGGCAATTTTTGTGAGAGGAAGTGCTCTAAAATGAGCAATGTGCAGTTGTCCATTCCCGTAGCGATGCTTGTGGAAAATGCTTTGACCAGCGGCGAGCCGATAGAGGCGATTATTGCATGTATGCGGAGCGGTGACTTTTCTCCTTTGCTGGGCAAGGTCAAGGATCCGGCGATGGATTTTGCGGAAAGGCTGCAGACGGCGGAAGAGATCGGCGATGATTGGGAGAAAGCCCTCCGTGAGGGTTATGAATTTAAATTTTTGCACATTAACGGGCTGAAAAGGCTGCTGGCTTTCCGCTTCGGGAAGGAGGCAGACCGCGACTATATACAGGAGGGCTTGTCGCTGCGTCGGCTGAAGCTTGGGCCTCAGGATGCAGAAACGCTTCGTGCGCTGATTGGCCGGCAGTGGCGGGTATTTGAAGAAGAGGCACATAGAGAAGTGGGAATAGAGTTGAAGTACAAGTGATAAATTGGCTTTAAGGGGTAAAGCGAGTATTCATTACTTAACAGGCGAACCGGTAATGGTCGTCTGTTTTTTTCTATTCATAATTTCATGACTTAAGAAAGTGGGAGTCAGGCATGTACGCTAATTTTGGAATAGAATATTTTTATGGAAATAGATAAAAAAATACAATTTATTTATAATGCCTTAAAACATTAAAATAAATATAAGGAAAACGTCTATCGACGTACCTTCAAAGAAGCCAGACCGCGTTTAGCTGGAGTTTTTCTTGCGATTGCAGAATTGCTCAGCTTCGCTGAGAACTTCAAATTCTGTAATCTAATAAAAGCTGAAATAATCAGAGGTTTGTTATGCTCAAATATGTCTTGATTTTAGGTTTTGCTTTTCAAATCATATTAAATATGTCGCGGCCGGCCTTGTCGCTGTACGCTTCGTTTTTGGGAGCTACTCCGTTTTCCGTGGGTGTTTTAACCGCATGTTATGCGGTGCTGCCGCTTTTTCTGGCTATACGTGCCGGAAAGATTGCGGACGCGATTGGGGACAGGTTGCCTGTTTTCTTCGGAATGTCCTCGCTGGGAATGGCGATGCTTTTACCCTGGCTGTTTCCTTACTTATGGTCTTTGTTTGCTTCTCAGTTGTTAACTGGGCTTGCCAGTGTGTTTATCGCAGTATCCTTGCAAAATGTACTGGGGAAACATGCTCCAGAGGGCAGGAGGGATGAATATTACAGCCATTTTAGTACAGTGAACTCCTTGGCAGCGGTAGCGGGTCCAATTACTGCCGGTTATCTTCTTGAGCATACGACGTATTCCTTTGTTTTTGCCGCAGCCTCGATTGTTGCAGCAAGCACATTTCTTTTTAGTCTTCAATTGCCGGGAACAAGAAACCGAACTGCCTCATCCAATATAAAGCTGTCCGAATCGTTAGGTCTGCTCAAATCAAAGCCGCTGCGTAAAGCTTTAATTGGCAATGCTCTGGCTCTATATTCGCGAGACATATTCACGGCATATTTTCCTTTATATGCGGTCAGTCATGGGATATCCGCTTCCGTCATAGGCTGGATTTTATCCATACAAGGGATTGCGATGGTCGTTGTTCGCTTTGTTTTGCCGAGGTTAATCCGCATGTACAATCATCAGCTTGTTTTGATAGGTTCCGTAGTTGCGGCTGGAATTGCATTTGTGGGTGTGGCCATATCCGAACATTATTTATGGATGGGCTTCTGGAGTGTTGTGATGGGTTTTGGCCTGGGGTGCGGACAGCCGATCTCCATGACGGTCGCATACAATTCTTCGCCTAAATCCCGAACGGGTGAGGTGCTGGGGCTGCGTCTCGCGGCGAATCGGCTGTCGCAGCTTGCCGCTCCGCTGTTCTTTGGATTTATTGGAGCTTCGTTGGGATTGCTGTCCGTTTTTTATGTCAGTGGCGCCTTCTTGTTAGGGGGCTCCTGGCTGATCCGGCAGGAGAAAGAGCCAGCAGATGAAGGAACGCCTTTATCGGGGTAGGCATGAGAGTAAGAAGCTCTTCTAAAATTATTTTTCCAGTGGAGGGATAGGATGAAAGAGCAAAATGATGAGATGGAAAGCCTGCATACTGTGCCGCATTCTGCGGGGACCAACGTCCCTTCCATAGCAATTCCGGATCATGCATGTGATTGCCACCATCATATATATGATCCACTACGTTTCCCATACAATCCTGAAGATAAGCGCGGACAACCTTCGTCCACAGTACAATATTATCGAAAACTCCAAACCCGGCTGGGCACGACTCGAAATGTCATTGTAACTCCATCAGCCTATGGAACCGATAACCGCTGCACCTTAGACGCACTGTTGCAGATGGGTTCCAATTCGCGGGCGGTAGTTGTGGTAGATTCAAGTGTAACGGAAGCGGAGCTTTCCAATATGCACGACTTCGGTGTAAGAGGAATCAGGTTCAATATCAGCACAGGAGCACCCAAGGATTTTGCGCTAATACAATCTCTGGCTGAAAGGATAGCGGATTTCGGCTGGCACATTCAATTTTGGATGAAAGCTGATGATACGGTTGAGATGAGCGAGCTGCTGAATAAGCTTGCATGTCCAATCGTTTTTGATCACTTGGGCGGGATTCCTTTGTCTGTTGGAATAAGGCATCCGGCATGCAAGATCATGTGCAGTTTAATGGAGCAGGGAAAAGCTTGGGTGAAGCTTTCCGGATTGTATCATCTTTCTCTGGAAGGACCACCCTATTATTCAGATACGCTGCCTTTAGCAGCGGCTTTCATTGAAACAGCTCCGGAACGTGTCATTTGGGGAAGTGATTGGCCGCATCCAAGTATGTATTCTGCAGGCAAACCGATGCCCAATGACGCCGATCTGATAGAGTTGTTGGCTGTGCAGTCGTCTAATCAAGAGATATTTTATAAAATATTGGTTGATAATCCAGCCCGATTATATAATTTTAAATGATACCCCAAAAATAAAAGACTTTCCGCAGCGTTTTCTGGTGGAAAGCCTTTATTATTCAGTCACTGGTGTTCAAATAAATAACTAAGCTTTTAGCTTGGAAAGCATACTGTCCAAATAATCCAAAGTTGCTTGACGGTCTCCGCTGATTCTCTTCTCCCGTTCCTCATCCTTCTTTAACTTTTCTTTGGCAGACTGCACGACCTCTGCCTCCCTGCTTTGCGGAATGACCAATACACCGTCCGCATCACCCACAATAATATCCCCTGGATTTACAGATACACCGCCGCATGAGATCGGAACATTAACCTCTCCCATCCCCAGTTTCCCGCCTGCAGCAACGGTAGTTCCCCTGCTGAAAACCGGATAATCCAGCTGGCGAATTCCCTCGATATCCCGGTTCACACCATCTACCACAATAGCTTGTATCCCCAGAGTTTTAGCCATTCCTACTACAAAATCACCTGCAATTGCCCGATAGGTATCCCCTTTTGCATCAATGACAAGGATGTCACCCGGTTTGGCCTCACGTATTCCCTTCAACACCATGAGATTATCTCCGGCAGGCATTTTCACGGTAAATGCCCTTCCGGCAATTCTGTAATCGTCCTGTAAAGGCTTGATCGCAGAGTCCATGTTGTTCATACCATCCATCGCATCGGACAGGCATGTCGTAGGCAAATCTTTTAATTTCTGTAAGATATCTGTCATCGTGTTACCTCCTCAATTAAAATAAATAACCTTGAATTATAGTTTACTTCAGCAGGAAGGACCATCTGAAATTTAAATTATTTATGTTGTTCAATAAAAACTTTCTATATGAAGCAGTACAAAACAGAAATAAAAAAAATCTATGATCAATGATCAAAAGTAAATATTTTATGTATTTTTTAAGTTTTACTATATTAGGACTAAGAAAAATTCTACACAGCGAAAGGAAATGATCCTATGACGACTTACAAATTAGGTGCCCTGTACGGAGATGGTATCGGGCCGGAGATTACGCAATCCACGATTGACATTTTGAAAGCGGCTTCTCAAAAAGCCGGTGCAGATATAGAATGCGTTACCCTGCCCATGGGCTGGGGAGGCATTGAAGAATACGGAGATCCGATCCCACAGTACACCAAGGATGAACTGGAGAAGCTGCACGGCTGGATCATGGGACCCCACGACTCCGCCGCTTATCCGGAGCAGCATAAAGCCAATCGTAATCCGAGCGGCGAGCTTCGCCACTACTTCGATCTCTACTCCAACGTTCGTCCAGCCAAGAACATGGCCGGCATCAAGGGCGTGGTGGAAGACACCGACCTGGTCATTTTTCGTGAGAACACGGAGGGATTTTACTGTGACCGCAACATGTACGTAGGCACCGGCGAATGGCAGATCACCGAGGATGTCGTCGTTTCCACCGGCGTTTTCACCCGCAAAGCGGCGGAGCGCATTGCTCATGAAGCCTTCCGCATGGCCATGCAGCGCCGCAAAAAGGTCACGATCGTGCATAAAGCGAACGTGATCAAGCTGGGCACCGGCCTGTTCAAGAACGTCTGCCTTGAGGTCGCCAAGCAGTACCCGGAAGTGCAGGTGGACGACTACCATATCGATGCCATGACGGCTCACCTGGTGCGCCGGGCGAAAGACTTTGACGTCATTGTCACCGAGAACATGTTCGGAGACATCCTCTCGGATTTAACGGGCGAGCTTGTGGGCAGCCTGGGATTGGCTCCATCCATCAATACCAACGACAAGCTGGCGATGGCACAAGCGGCGCACGGCTCAGCACCGGATATCGCGGGTCAAAATATTGCCAACCCGGTAGGCATTATCTTGTCCACCGTCATGCTGATGGAATGGCTGAGCGCACGCCACAACGATGAGAAGCTGAAAACGGTCGGCGAGCTGATGGAAAAAGCCGTGTTCAAGACGATGGAAGAAGGTGTGAAGACACGGGATCTGAAAGGATCGGCTTCCACCACCGAATTTACGGCTGCTATTGTCGCCAATATAGGCAGGCTGTAATCCAGCGGATCCGGCACAACGCCGGATCTTCTCATTCAGCAGCTGCTTGAAAGGGGGTAGACCATGAATTTAAAGCAACAGTTAAGCCAAGTTGGGCGTTATCTGCTGGACCATGAATTAGCCTGGGGCACATCAGGAAACATGAGTGCTCGTATCGATGAAGAACACATGCTGATCACCGCATCCGGAACTTTCATGGGAGATTTAAATGAGAATGATTTTGTGATTACCCATATCCCGACAGGAACCTATGAAGAGGCACGTAAAGCATCGAAAGAAACGCCGTTTCATACCGGAATATACCGGCGGCGTCCTGATGTCGGAGCCATTTTGCACTCATCGCCATTTTACAGCACGTTGATTGCTTGCAGTGATACACCACTTCTCTCGGAGCTGTTTATTGAGACCATGTATTATTTGGAGCATGTCGCCTATGTGGATTATTACCATCCTGGAACTCAGGAGCTCGGAGATGCCATTGCGGAACAATCGGAAAAAGCCAACGTGATCATCATGCGCAACCATGGGGTAGTGGTATTTGATGATCATTTAACGGAAGCCAGAATGCGGCTCGAAACGCTGGAAATGGCCAGCAGGATGATGATTCAGGCTCAGGCTGCGGGCATTAAACTGAACAAAATTTCTGATCAAGTGGTTCAGAGTTTTCTGGAGGACTCCAGGTACAAACCACGGAAGCGTCTTGGCGGCAAATGATAACCTGAGAATTCAAGGGAGGGATGGACATGAGCAAACGGGTAGGTTTGGTGCATGCCACGTTAAATTCGGTGCAGCCCATGACAGAAGCTTTTCGCCAATACGCACCCACGATGCAGGCGCTGAATTTTTTGGATGAAGGCCTGATTACAGAGTTAAATGCTGCAGGCAAGGTCACACGGCCTTTGATCCGGAGGTTCATCCGTTTGGTTGAGAAAGCAGAGGAGGCTGGAGTGCACGGAGTGCTTTTAAGCTGTTCAAGCTTCACGCCATATACTTCCCTGGTTAGCCAGTTATTTGATTTCCCCATTGTTAGCGTTGATTTTGCCATGCTCGAAGAGGCTGTACAGACTGGCACGAAGATTGGTGTCATTGCCACGGTAGTGACCGCTGCACCGATTACCAAGCAAATACTTGAAGAGATTGCAGAAGAGAAGAACAAGCCGGTTGAGATTTATACCGAAACGCTGACAGATGCCTTTTCAGCGCTGCAAAACGGGGAAGAGCAGCACCATAATCAAATCATTCGCAGCAAAGTGGAGGAAATGTCCCGGAATTGCGATGTCGTCGTTCTCGCGCAGATATCCATGGCCAGAGCTATGGAAGGATACACTCCGCCGGGAAAGCCGGTATTGACCAGTCCGGAAAGCAGTATCCGCTCTTTATTGGGGCAGTTGGCGGATTAGGAGCAAAGCGAAAGGAGTTGCAGCTATGATCGGAGTTGTAGCGGATGACACAACCGGGGCGAACGATATCGGCCTGATGTTCAACAATAATCATTATGCCGTTAAAGTAGTTACTTTTGATGAAGTGGAGCAGCCGAGCGCGGATCAGGCGGATGTGCTAGTTATCGACACAGACAGCAGGCTGGATACACCGGAACTGAGTTACGAAAAAGTGTTTAAGGCCACACGCCAGCTTCAGCAGCTTGGATGTAAAACTTATTTTAACAAAACCTGCTCCGTGTTTCGGGGCAATGTAGGCCGAGAACTGGATGCCATGATGGATGTGCTGCAAGAAGATTTTGCAGCTGTAATACTGGCTTTTCCAAAGAATGGGCGTCAAACAAGTCATGGAATCCATACCGTTCATGGGAAGCGTCTGGAAGAATCCGAGTTTGCCAAGGACCCGGTACATCCCACCCTGGAATCGGATATCGTCAAAGTTCTGCAATCCCAGACAGAGCGCAAAGTGTCCTTAATTCCGATTGAAAAGGTTAGAGAAGGCGCAGTTTCGTTAAGAGCTGCCGTCGCTGCCGCGAAAAGGTCCAGTAATTATTGCATCATCGACGCAGAAACGCAGGCTGATTTGTTTATGGTTGCAGGTGCTGTTCATGATTTGCCTGTTTTATGCGGCAGCTCCGCCATTGCGGAAGAGCTTCCCAAGTACTGGGGGCCAAGAAATTCTCCGAATCCCATGAATCATAAGGATATGACCGATTCCAATGGAGTATTTATCGTGTCCGGAAGTCTGACTCCTCAGACCAAGGCTCAAACCGCTTACATGATTGAAAAGGGAATAGACCATATTATTCTGGACTCCCGAAATTTTTTCCATTCTGGCAGGCAGTCCGAAGAAATTGAACGTGCGGTTACACTGGCGTCAGATTTCATTCAAACGGGCAAAGATGTCCTGGTCATGGCAGACAATAATCCGGACGTAGTAAAGGAAACCAAAGAAATAGGACAGAGTCATCATCTGGATCCTCTATCTGTCAGCAAAACCATTTCCGATGTATTGGCAGTCGTAACCCAGAAAGTGCTGAAGCAGACGGGCTACAAACGTTTAATTGTTGCAGGCGGCGATACTTCAGGAACGGTGTGCCGGAAATTGGGGATAAAAGGGAACTATATTGTCGAGGAAATCGAGACAGGTCTGCCTTCAGGGCTTGCCATCGGTGCAGAGTTACTGATTGTACTCAAGTCCGGAAGCTTTGGAACCCCTGAATTTTTAGAGCGTGCTGTTCAGTATCTTAAAGAAATCTCGTCTAAGTGATGCAGCTATAGACACCACCCAGCCTGAATTACAGGGTGGTTTCTTGGTCAAGTTTATTTGTAAGCGTTAACATTTGGAAGGAGATGAACCATGTTAGTTTTATTAGGATTATTAACACTGCTTGTTTTTACGGTCTTGGTCATGAGCAAGCGCATGATCGCATTCACCGCTATTATCGTTGTTCCCATTATTGTTGCTATTATAGGCGGTTATGGAGCACAGCTTGGAGATCTGATGATTGATGGCGTAGAATCTGTAGCCAAAACGGCTGTGCTTCTGCTGTTCGCAGTTCTCTACTTTGGAATCATGATGGATTCAGGTTTATTTGATCCGCTAAGTAATAAACTGTTAAAAATAGCCAAGGGGGACCCGGCCAAGATAGCTGTAGGAACCGGCATATTGGCCTTGCTTTGCGCTCTGGATGGGGATGGAACGACAACCTACATGATTGTATGCTCTGCCATGCTGCCCGTGTATCGCAAGATCGGAATGAATCCGCTAGTCCTTGCCACAGTAGCCATCATGTCACTCGGGATTGTTGCAGGCATGACGCCTTGGGGAGGATCAGCTACACGCGCTATCAGTGTGCTGGGGCTGGATGCAGGTGATTACTTTACTCCGTTTATTCCTACGATGCTGCTCAGCGCCTTGTGGATTCTTCTGACAGCCTATGTTTTAGGCAGGATCGAACGCAAACGGATAGGGATATTAACTATTGAACCCGACTCCGAATCAGAGGCTGGAGAGAAGACCGCCAAAAGCACCTGGAAGCTGTGGTTTAACCTGTTCCTGACCATTGCTCTGATGGCTGTGCTTATTGCGGATATTATACCTTTGTCTACCTTGTTTATGATTGCGTTTGTCATCGCGCTTTTGGTCAATTTTCCGAATCTGGAGGATCAGAAGAAAGTTTTGAAAGAGCACGGCAGCAATGCTATACCGGTCGTCAGCTTAGTGCTGGGGGCAGGCATCTTTACAGGCATTTTATCAGGTACGAAAATGGTTGACGCCATGGCTGGCGAATTAGTTGCCTGGATTCCTCAATCCATGAGTCCTTTCTTTACCGTTATTGTTGCCATCATTGGTATTCCATTGAGCTTCTTTATGTCCAACGATGCCTACTTCTTCGGGGTGGTCCCTGTTTTGGCGCAAACGGCGGAACAGTATGGGTTCCATCCGATTGATGTAGCAAGAGCGTCTGTAGTCGGTCAGGCCGTGCATCTGCTCGGACCTACATCGGCACCTCTATGGGTACTGATCGAGTTAATCCGGTCTGATTTGGGCAAACTGCAAAAATATTCATTTATACCGATTCTCATCGCCTCATTGGCCATGCTTGCTTTCGCGGTCATTACCGGAGCAATCTCCATTAGATAAATCCTGATGCCCGCACTAAATTAAAAAGCGAAGGGAGAAGGTAAGCATGAAAAGAAGAATAACGGGCGCGATTGTAGAGGTCAATCATACCGCGAATCAGTTTAAATCCAGTATTGTGCTGCTGGTGGACGGCAAACATATTGATGTTAAAAGCATGCTTGGATTGAGCATCACCCTCTTTCAGGACGACGAGTTCAAGCTGGAAATCCACGGACCAGACGAAAAAGAAGCCAAGAAAGCGATGCTTGATGTGTTTGCTAAAAATGGCCTTCGTGTAGAGCTCATATAAATGTAAGAAAAAAAGGGCCTTCTCCTTGCAAAGTTCGGAGGAGGCCCTTCTTGTGTTGTCAGATCGCTCGATAGTGCTCTTTCAAAAAATTTACAAATGCTTTAACCGTCGCCAAGTCCATAAATTCTTTTCTGTACAGCATCCAGGTTGTCCATAAAACAAGTTCACCCGCACTATCCCTTAAAGGGATTTGTTCAAGCTCATCCCCCTTTTCTATAACAATGGAAGGAACAATAGCGTAACCCAATCCGCTTTGAACTATCCTTTTGGCGAACTCCATAGAATCCACATCCATAGAGACAAGTGGAGGTTTGGAATAGTTGTTTTTCCACCAGTTGTCGATCACCATCACCAAAGCGGGATCAGTATTATAGGTGATTCTCGGCTGATCTGCCAGTGAATCCAGATCAATGGGGGATTTGGATATGATGCAAATCGTTTCCTGATCGATAATCTCTTTTTCTTCCGACCAGTGGTGCTCGCCGCGCACGATGCCGATTTGCACCTCCTGCTTAAACACCGACGTAATAAGGTCCAAATTGAGCCCTGTTTTCACCGTAAAGTCCACCAAAGGGTAAAGGTCAAGAAATTGCCTTAGTACATCGGGAAGCTTATACAAGGCCACTCCTCTTGCAACGCCAAGCCGGAGCGTGCCTTGAATTTTACCCTCCATGTTTCTAAGCTCTTCCTTGATATGCGAGAGCTTAAGCAGCATCTCTTTGGCGTATTCGACAAGAAGCACACCCTGTTCCGTAAATTCCACACCACGTCTGCCCCGGTATAACAAGGTGATGCCAAATTCTTTCTCAATCTGCTGAAGGCGGTAGGTAAGCGAAGGCTGAGAAATAAACATACGATCTGCGGTTTTTGTAATGTTTTTTTCCTGCGCAAGCAATTGCAGTGTGGTCCAATCTTTCTCATCCATGTGGAGGTCTCCTTCAGACATAGAAAAAAATGATGTAATAACCTTAATATCATCATTATATTCTATTCCAAAGTTAAATATAAGATAAAAATTGTGTGCTTACTGCAGCATGCTCATGCCAATCATAATCGGTGAAATTGCCCGAATAAAAAAAAGGGATTAACACACCCTAAAGCAAAAAAAGGTGGCAAAATCCTTATGAGCAAGCTTGAAGAAGTGCAGAAAAGCCCAATGAAAGGAAACCGGTTCGATAAATTAACGTCTGCTGAAGTGGCGAAATTGTGGGCAACTTATATGGGGAACAGCCTAGCCCGCTGCGTACTGCGCTACTTTCTTCGACATGTGGATGATGAGGAAATCCGAAACGTCTTGGAAGAGGGGCTTCAGCTGGCCGATCGATTCGTGCAAACGGTATCGGACATCTTTACCCGGGACAATCATCCGGTTCCAGTCGGCTACACGGAGGATGATGTCAACCTGGGAGCGCCCCGGTTGTTTGCCGACGAGTTTTACCTGCACTACTTGAAATACACCGGCAAAGCCGGGATCAGCATTTACGGGATTGCTGTGCCATTGATGAGCCGAAAGGACGTCCGCGATTTTTTTACCGATTGCCTCGCTTCTACGGTCAAGCTGTTGAACGATGTTAACGATTTACTCGACGCGAAGGGCTTTTTGGTCAAACCGCCTTACATCCCAGTGCCGAAAAAAGTCAGTTTCGTGAAAAAGCAGGGGTATTTAAATGGTTTCTTTGGGGATGTCCGTCCGCTTCAAGGGCTGGAAATCACGCATCTTTACGATAACATCCAGAACAACGCAGTCAGCATTGCAGTGTTGCTTGCCTTCTGCCAGGCAGCCGAAATTCAGCAGGCCCGGGATTACTTTAAAAGAGGAAAGGCAATCGCCAGCAAGGAATACGAAATTTTAAGCAAGTTATTGGACAAAGATGATTTGCCTACTCACCCGCTCATGAATCATCTGGTCACCGATTCCACTACATCACCATTTTCTGATAAATTGATGATTTCCCACAAAATAGACATGTACTCGATGCGAATTCGATCGTACGGCAATGCCTTGGCTTTCAGCGCAAGACATGACGTAACGGCCACTTACGCGAGATTCATAGCCGAGGTAGGAAATTACGTAGAAGACGGGGCCAACATCATGATCGATTTGGGGTGGATGGAACAACCTCCGCAAGCGGCGGATCGTGATGAATTGTTTTGAGAAAATTGCAGCTTGGGTGAAATTGCCCAGGCTGCTTTTTTTGCTTGCCAGTAGAGGCGAGGACCTGAGGATTAGTTTTCCATCTTCGATATTGGACTAAAGGATTATTTTGGAGACCTTGTTCTTGGGGCAGCCAAGCAGCCGCTTTACCCCAAAGGCGGCAACAGGCCTACAATTATTGTAATTAATTTAAATGATATTACTAATTTGGGTGAAGCTAATGTGCGGTTTTATGAATGAACCGAGCCCAATGAGCATACTTTGATGTGTAATTTTTACCAATCCAGGCTTCGCAAAATGTTGATTTTAGGACATAGGGCCCGTCGTCCCGGGCGGGGAAATGAGCTTACTTCTTATCAATAAAAAACGTAGTGATATCAAATGGTTACAATAATTTAATCTTTATTAACCTTTTTGAAATCAGGATTTTTAATGCTTTTGGAAAATAAATCATGCCTCCTTCTCTGATTCCTTATGCTCAAGTTCGCCTGTGTCAAACAGGACCCGGGGCTGATGATCGTTTCTGGACGGTCCGTTTACAATGGGACAAGCCCGGTGCACAACAGGCCAGGGAAAAAATCTGAGACATCAGGAGGAACTCGAGAGCATGAATTGGAAGAGAAAGATCATTACGTTGAGCGTAACAGCAACGATGCTTACAGCGAGTCTAACAGCAGGAGCATTCACGGCATCGGTATCGGCTGCCTCAGTTGAACATTCAAAGGCTGAGGTTATCTGGGGTGTCAATCTGCGCACATCGCCTTCGACTTCTGCCAGTATAATTCGTCAGCTGCCTAAAGGCGAGACGGTAACGATCCTTGAAGAATCCGGATCAGCATGGTACAAGGTGCAGGATTCCGCCAACCAGACAGGATATATATCATCTTCTTCAAAATATACACAAGCCGTCAACGGTAACGTCGGCTCCGACTATAACAGCACCTCGGGCTCAAAAAATGCTTCCACCGCCAAAGGCAGCGAAGCTGTTGAGAAGGTAATCGCAGCAGGCATGAAATATTTGGGCACACCTTATGAATATGGGGCAAGCCGCACCAGCACAAAAACATTTGACTGCTCCAGCTTTGTGCGTCGGGCCTTCCTGGATGCGCTCGGCACCAAGCTGCCATCCGATTCCCGCCAGCAGGGGGATTATGTCAAAGCGAAAGGTCCGGTTCAGACCGATTGGAGGAAGCTGAAGCGGGGGGATCTGATGTATTTTATGTCCTATAAAGGAACCAAGTCTTCTGCTTATGCCAGTGTTAACAAAGCAAGTCAACGGATTACCCACACCGGCATTTATCTGGGGAACGGCAAAGTGCTGCATACGTATTCCAATGAAGGCGGGGGCGTAACCATCAGCGACATTGCCGGCAATCATTGGCAATATCGTTTCCTGTTTGGAGGAAGCGCACTGTAACAAAAGTATCTTACACAACAGGCGACTCGGATAAAGGTCGCCTGTTTTTTTCTATTTATCTATACGAAGTGGAGTGGCTTCTGCTTTGCTATATAGATTATGATATACTCTCGGTATGTGATGTGAATTGGATGGTGAAGACTGAATGGATCGTATTCGCAGCTAAAGGAGGCCCATTTAATGAAGTATCATACCTCTGACCGCATAAAAATCCATCCGGGATTATGGGGAACATTTCGTCAATTAGGGATTCCAGCCCATGATATAGCACGCAAAGCACGGCTTCCGCTCACCATCATTACTGAACCGGCAGTTACCACCGCCCAATATTTCGCGATTTGGCAGGCCTATTCCGATCTTATTGGTGATCCTGCCCAAGGAATCATCAAGATGGCGACGGTCTTCGAAACAACCAAATACCCACCAAACGTCTTGGCGACTTATCACGCTCGTGACTACCGCGACGCTCTACACCGAATGGCCCGGTACAAGCAGCTTTGTCCTCCCGAAAGCTTGCATATCACCGAGGAGGGAGAGCGTTGTACCATCGAACTGGAATGGCTGTATACAGAGCAACCCTGTCCGCCGATGCTGGTTGGTGTTACGCTGGCATTTCTTCTGGAGCTTGGACGCCGGGGCACAGGTCAAACTATTACGGCGCAGCTTGTTGAATTTTCTCACTCCATGGGGAGTGTCCAAGCCCTTGAAGCTTATTTCGGCTGCCGTATCCGAACTGGGGCAAAATGTAATCGCTTGACGCTGCATCGGAGAGATCTGGACCGCCCTTTTCTTTCATACAATGAAGAGCTGCTGGAGCTCCTGACCCCTGTTCTGGACCAGTCGCTCAATGAACAGCAGCACAGCCGTTCAATTGCCGAGACGGTCAAATGGATCATGAAACGCAGCCTTACAGGAGGGACCCCTGACATACAGGCTGTTGCGAAGGAGTTAGGGATGAGTGATCGCACCCTTCAGCGCCGGCTTACTGACGAAAACACGAGCTTCAAGCATCTGTTGGCACAAGCGAGACATGAGCAGGCGCGAGAGTACCTGGCAGACCCTTCGCTTGATATTAAGGAAGTGGCTTTCTTGCTTGGATATAAAGACCAAAACTCGTTCTACCGCGCCTTTCGCCTTTGGGAGGGGGATACTCCTTCAAATTGGCGCAATGAGCATCTGAGTACAAGCCCAAGCATTTACTGAGTTTATTATTTGGCGTGTTCAACAAGAACTTTGGCGTTATATGCTAGTTACTAAACTGTGACTGCGAGGTAATATAATCTCTGTCCGGAGCACAAGAATGTAAAGGAGAACTGCATGATGGATATGGGATTGAAGAATAAAACCGCTTTAGTTACAGGATCAACGAAAGGCATAGGCAAAGCAATTGCCATTGAACTTGCCAAAGAAGGCGTTAATGTACTCATTAATGGACGAAATTACGAAGAGGCGGAACAAGTTGTAAATGAAATCAAGTCAATTTTCCCGGATACCGCTCCTCAAAATGCTGCAGCCGATCTTGTGGATATTGAGCAAAGGGAAGCTTTGTTTGAAAGATTCCCCAGTGTTGATATTTTAGTAAACAATATGGGCATCTATGAAATTATGCAGTATGAAGACGTTGACGATGAAATATGGGAAAAATACTTCCGTACCAACGTTCTTGCTGCCAATGGTTTATCTAAATTTTATTTGCCTGCAATGTTGAAGAATGATTATGGCCGTATTATTTTTATTGCCAGTGAAGAGGCAGTTATGCCTTCAGGGCAAATGCCTCAGTATGCAGTCACAAAATCGATGTTATTATCCTTGTCCAAAAGCCTGTCCAAATTAACAAAAGAGACAGAAGTTACCGTCAATACAATCATGCCGGGACCCACACTCTCTGAAAATGTGCATCAAATCATTGAGAGTATTTATCCTGATGAAAATATGACTTTTTCCGATAAAGAGAAAGATTTCATGGCCACAAATCTGCCCCAATCCGAACTGCAGCGATTTATCAGGCCTGCTGAAATAGGCAGACTGGCCGCATTTGTATGCAGTCCTTATGCATCCGCATTTAAAGGCTCTCCAATCCGTATGGATGGCGGGATGGTGCCTACTATTTTTTAGTATTTCAAAAGAAGCTGTCCTAAAAGTAGTTTATAACTTGAAAAAGGACATTCTGAGAATTTAAAAAAATTGAAAAGCGGACCGGGCAAGAGGAGCTATCCTTGCCTAGTCCGTTTGTCTCATCTGCGTGTATATCATGAATATCTTCTTTCAGGTTCATTGGCATATAGAGTTGGCTCCATGGTATATTGAATGACAAAAGAAGCCTTCCTTTTAGATGGCTGCTCGTCACATCCATTTTACTGGGAAAGACTTCTTTTTGTATGGGAAAATTGAAGAAGGGGCTATCCCTAAGCTATATTCAATGACTTATAGGACAGCCCTTTCTGATAAAGATGATTTGCTCATTTGCTTGTTAATATTAATTTTTCCGTTTTACCATCGACTGTAAGTGTGATTTCATATTGATCATCTTTGTTTGGAGTAAGAGAACTGACGTCTATTCCCCCGTGTTTATACTTATAACCTGAACTCCAATTTCCTTCTTCCGAACCGGAAATTGAATTACTTTCACCCTTCAAATTATATTCAAAATGATTAATTTCCCCATTCATTTTTCCAATATACTCGCATGACAGTGATCCAAATAGATCTTTGGATTTAGGTACAGACAAGTTAATCCTCCAATTATTTGATTCGGCAGTATAATTTTTTGTTTGGGCGTTACTGGCTTTATAGGTTAGTAGGCCAACTACAAATACTACTAGTATCGCAATAACCACTAATAGAATATACTTCTTACTCATAATTCTCCTCCAAACTTAGGTTTACAATGTTACCATAATTATGTACAAAATCCACTAAACAATTTTGAAAGGAGATTCACATGAAAAAATTCTTGTCAAGTTGTCTTGTCGGAGTATTGTCCATTGGTTTGATTGGAAGCACAGTAGTTTCCGCTGAATCAAAAGAAGAAACCAATTCAATTGTTCCAGATGGTTATGAAATTGTCAAAGTTTACGATTCACCTAACAACCTAAATACCCAAAATTCAAATGAACTGGGTCTGTCTCAACTCAGCGTAGAACCCAAAGTAACGAGTAATGACACTGACGAAAAGATCACTTTCGAGACTTTTGAAAATGAAACAAGACCATTATACGACTTGAAAAATACAGAGACAGGAGAAATTGTAACTCAATATGAGACAAATGTTGGTGTACTGGCTTCATCAGGTACATACTCTTCAAATGGTACTGATTCAACGTTAAGTGTTCGAGCTTATGGGACTATATACTATATTTTTAGTGGTGATTCTAGTCAATATGTTGAACTAGATAAAGTGGATTGGCGTTATGAATTACTTGATAGTAATGCTAGAATTGTGAGTAAAACTCATAACTTTCAGCAGGCGGGTGCCTCAAAAGTAACTAATAGAGCTGTTGACCAAAGAAGAACATTGAGACCAACGGCCAATTCTGGTACTGATCTTGTAAGGAACTGGGGATGGGATCCTGTTGATCATTTGGCCGGTGTTTGGAGATACGGAGTTGAAATGAATGCCACAATTGGTAGAGTTAATAGTTCCTCGACATGGACAATGCAGGTCCTTGTGTACAACGCTGCTACCTAGTCCTTTATTGGTTACCTAAAAAGAGGACAGTCTCGAAAGTTTTCGTATATAGGAACAGACAAAAAATTAACGAAAGGACCTCAAACTCCATACCTATATGGGAGACGAGGTCCTTAGTATTAGCTAAAAATAGGGCATAAAATAGAAAATTACTTTTGAGTCAGCCCCTTTTTTAACTTATTGGTAGAATTGTTAGAGCGACTGGCATCTGAGATGCTTGAAGATATTAAAAAGATTTAGGTTTGAACATTTTTCTTGCTGCAAAAACTTAAGTGCTGTTTCACTAATACCGGGTCAGTAAGATCCGCTGCTTACCATAACGATGTTCTTCTACTCATCTTTTTTTCCTCCCAATATTGTTTATTTTGAGCATTTTCTTGCTCGCATCTATATAGGAAGGTTCGGTTATAAATTAACAACCACATTTAAAAATTTTTTTAGGATGACTGTTTACAATAGCTTACAAAGAAGAGAGCGCCGGCCCCGGCGCTCTCTTTGATCATTCATACGTTATCGTTATTCAGCGGGGCAGTCCTTTTAACCGGAAGGTTAAGCTGGCGAAGTCCCCTTTCAGATCAGATACAGTGAGACCGATGTTCATTAAGCGGTCCCCGCCAAAGGTTTCGCCGCCGAACGCGAGGCTGAAGGGAGAAGCAGTGTCTCCCGCCAAGCTGTTACCCGTCACCCCGGTTTCGATTCTGTATTTTAGCTGCGGGTCCAGTCCTTTCAGCGTTAACCGCCGGATCGGGCCGTTCGGCTCAGCCAGCACGCGGAAGTAAGCGACAAACGCTTCGGACTGGTCCTCGCTGACGAACATCCAGGCCGTATCGCCCCGGCCTTCAAACGGGCTGAGGAGCCGGTACATATCCCCTTGCTGCACAAGGGAACGAATTTCTTTGTACTGGGCAATTTGTCTGGCGGCGAGCTTTTTATCTTCCTTTGTAAAAGCGGTAAGGTCAAGCTCGTAGCCAAAGTTGCCGCTCATCGCCACGTCGCCGCGAATAGCGAGCGAGGTCATTCGTCCCACCTGGTGGTTCGGAACGCTTGAGACGTGCGCGCCCATGGAGCTGGCTGGATACACGATGCTGGTTCCGTATTGGATCGCCAATCTTTCGATGGCGTCGGTATCATCGCTGGTCCAGGTTTGCGGCATATAATACAGCATTCCCGGATCAAACCGTCCGCCCCCGCCGGAACAGCTTTCAAACAGGATGTCCGGGAAGCGGGAGGTGAGCCGGTCCATCAGATCGTACAGTCCGAGCATGTAACGGTGTGCGGTTTCTTTTTGCCGTAGGGCCGGAGCTGCTGCCGAGGCAATCTCCGTCATGTTCCGGTTCATGTCCCACTTCACGTAAGTGATCGGAGCGGAAGAAAATACAGCACTTAGCGTGTCGTATAAATAATCGCATACTTCCTTGCGGGAGAGATCGAGCACCAGCTGGGACCGTGCCTCTGTCCGCCGTCGGTCTCCGGCATGCAGACACCAGTCAGGGTGCTTACGATACAGTTCGCTGTTCGGGGATATCATCTCCGGTTCTACCCAAAGACCAAATTGCAGGCCTTGTTCATTCACACGGTTTGCCAGGTCGGCAAGCCCGCCAGGCAGCTTGCGGCGGTCCTCAAACCAATCCCCAAGGGAGCTGTCATCCTTGTCGCGTTTCCCGAACCAGCCGTCGTCAAGCACAAAAAGCTCTATTCCGAGGGGGCCGGCTTCTTTGGCAATTGCTTCAATTTTATCTGCATCAAAATTGAAATACGTGGCTTCCCAATTATTCACCAGGATGGGCCGCTCTTTGTCACGATAGACACCCCGGCACAGGCGTGTGCGGTAAAGTCGATGGTAGGTGCGTGACATGCCGCCAATGCCTTCTCCGGAATAGACCATGACAGCCTCAGGGGTTTGAAAAGACTGACCCGGCTCAAGCTGCCAGGAAAAGTCAAAGGGATTGATGCCAATGCTTACACGGGTCTGGCTGAACTGCTCCACTTCCGCCTGAGCGATAAAGCTGCCACTGTAAACCAGACTGAAGCCATATACATCACCATGGTCCTCCGTTGCATCAGGACGAAGCAAGGCCAGAAAAGGATTCATCTGGTGACTGCTTGATCCCCGTCGGCTCTCCAGCCGAATGGCCCCGGGGCCGAGTTCGCGGCGCTGGACATGCCGTTCCCGCACCCAGGCTCCGGACAGATAGAGGGCATGGTAATTGGCATCGGCAAAATCGACCGAGGCGCTCAAAGCTTGCTCAAGCGTCATGGCAGCGCTTCCTTTATTCTCAATCATAGCTGAGCGGGCAATAACGCTGTGATTTGCAAATACGGTATAGAGAAGCGTGGCCTGCAGGCCCGAGTATTTGTCCTCAAGGATCAAATAAAGGGTGGCCGCTTCATCATCCGATTCGGTGTAGACGGCGGGAAGTCCTTCGAGCTTTGGTTTACCTGATACAATGCGGTAGCCGGTGTATTTCAGTTCTGTAATCCGGGTGCCGTCCTCCAGTGTCAGCTGGTAAGCAGGCTGCCGGAAGTCGCTTGTTCCATACTGGGGGTACTCCTGCGGAAGCGTATCCAGGGAAATCGAGCGGTCGGAAGGAACGGGATTTGGAGAGAAGGAGCTGCGCTCCCTAAACTCCAGTATACTGGCCAGATTACTGTCATGATGAAGCCGGGCCCCCCAATAGACATGGGCGGGATATCCTTCCACGAGCTGAATAATATAGCTGGAATCCTTGGACTGCAGGTGAAACAAGCCAAGCGTTTCGTCTACGTGAATATGCATGGAAATTCACTCCTTTAGGGATTCATAAAATAGATTTGGTGCAAGTGCCCGTTCAGCTGTTACTGTATGAGCTCTCCCGTATGATCAGCTTTGTTCCAATGACGCTGTGAGCTGGCGCTTCACGGCCCTCAAACCGTTCGGCCAGCAGCTGAACGGCAGCTTTTCCCATCTGTTCGGGATAGGCCCGCACCGTGGTCAGCGGAGGCTGTACGAAGGCGGCCATCTCAATGTCATCGAAGCCCACAATAGCCATCTCCTCCGGCACTTTGACTCCATGTCCATGAAGGGCGCGCAGGGCACCGATGGCGAGCGGGTCACTGGCTGCGAAGCAGGCCGTCGGGCGTTCCTGTCCGGCCAGAAGCTCGTTCATCATCCGATATCCGTCGGCCGTGCTCCAGGCTCCCGTACGGATGAATTGAGGATGATACAGCCCCCGTTCCCGCAAGAACCGCTCAAAATAATGCGCCCGCCGCTCTCCGTCGCTCTCGCCGCCGATAAATCCGATGTGGCGATGGCCCAACTCCAGCAGATGTCCAAGCGCCTGGTCAACAGCCTGCCGGAAATGGAGCCGCACCGAATCGTATTCCAGCTGCTCCTGGTATTGGTCAACCAGAACGATGGTATTTTTGTCAGGATGCAGCTTGACGGCCTCTTCGGGATCGACGCCGCCCACCACAATCAATCCGTCCGTCTTCTGCAGAGTAGTGATGGATGAGCGGCCCCGCAGCGTCTGCCCCAGCGTCAACCCGAGCTCTTCACAGCGCAGCTCGATTCCCCGGCGAATCGAAGCATAATACGGATCATCCCGCTCCTCTTCGATGGAGCACCATAGGAGGAGGGAGACCGTTTTTCCGGCACGTTCTGTATTTTGCTTCAGCTGTCTCAGCCTTGAAGGCTTATATCCAAGCTGTTCGGCAACTGCAAAAATACGGTTTTTCGTATCCGGGCTTACGGCCAGGGACAAGTCGTTGTTCAGAACCCGTGAAACGGTTGCGGCAGACACCCCCGCTTCGCGGGCAATGTCTTTAATGGTTGCCAAAGAAGCTCACGCCTTTTTTAGTTAATAATTTTACTAAAACAGAACTGAATTCATCCTAGCATACCCTTTTAGTACTTTCAAGAATAAATGGAACTTTAGACGATTACGAACGGACAGGGAGTTGTCTTAATGAAATAGATGTGATAAAGTACCAATTAACCAAACATCCTATGTTTGATAAATAGATGAAGAGAGGGTAGACACATGCTTGAGAAAACAAAGCGGCTGACGCTGGTTGAGCAAGTCGCACTGCAAATGGAAAGTCTGATCGAATCAGGCAAGTGGGCTATCGGGATGCGCATTCCGGCCGAACCGGAGTTGATGGCTGAGTTAAATGTTAGCCGCAATACATTAAGGGAAGCCATTCGGGCATTGATCCACGCAGGACTCCTGAAGACGAAGCAAGGGGACGGAACTTATGTCTGTTCTGCGAGCGTTTTGGGGGTCGTGCTGCAAAAACGCATTTTGCGTTCTGATACACTGCAAACGCTGGAAGTCCGGCATGCGCTCGAACGTGAGGGGGCCAATCTGGCTGCGCAACGCAGAACGAGCGACGAGGCGAATGAACTTTTTCTCCAACTGGAACGCTGGGAGGCGGCGGCAGCACGGGGAGACATGGATGGCTTTGTAACGGAGGATATTCGTCTTCACCAAAGCATCATCGCGGCGTCTCATAATGAAATTTTAATCGAATTATACAACCATATCACGGAAGCGTCACAAGATTTGATTACAAGCCTGACTCGTTATGAAGCCGGTGCGGATTTCTTGGAGATGCACCGGCAGCTGGTCGAAGCGATTGTCGATCAGGACGCCGATCGTGCTGTGGCAGCGGTTCACCGTTATATTGCGGAATCGAAAGCTGTTCTCGAAGTCGAAGGAGGGGAACGGCTATGAGCGTACAAAGCAATACAAAGTCAACGATAATGAAGAAGTCGTTGTCGTCGGGTTGGCCGATTATCATAGGCATTGTCCTGATCGCACTGACCATGCGATCACCGCTAACGTCGGTAGGTCCATTGGTTGGTTCGATTCGTGAATCCCTTGGACTGTCGAACACTGCAGCAGGTCTGCTCACGACATTGCCGCTGCTTGCTTTCTCGCTTCTTTCACCGTTCACGCCCATTCTGGCGCGCCGCTTCGGGGTGGAACGGGCCATGCTTTATGCGTTGGTCCTGCTCATAGCGGGTATTGCTATCCGCTCGCTCGGCGCAGCAGCTTCCTTAATGGCAGGCACTGTTTTGCTTGGGCTTGCCATTGCAGTATGCAACGTGCTCCTTCCGAGCCTGGTTAAACGGGATTTTTCCAGTCAGGTCGGCCTCATGACAGGAGTGTACTCCGTGTCGATGAATTTATTCGGGGCGATAGCATCTGGTGTCAGTATCCCGCTCGCCCGCAATCTCGGTTTCGGCTGGACTGGCGCGCTCGGAATCTGGGGGGCACTCGCTCTGCTAGCTGCGCTAATCTGGTTTCCTCAAGTCCGCGCAAGTCACGCGTCTGCCAGGGCAGCAACTAGCGGTGCTTCATCACGGCGAAGTCTGTGGCGTTCACCGCTGGCATGGATGGTCACGCTTTTTATGGGCATGCAGTCGCTCCTGTTCTATGTCTTGATCGCCTGGCTGCCTGAAATCATGACAAGTCGGGGTTTGAGTGAAGACAGCGCTGGTTGGATGTTATCGCTGTTTCAAATCGCAGCGCTGCCCGTATCGTTCATCGTTCCCATCGTTGCGGGACGCATGAAGAACCAGCGTTTGCTGGTCATAATCATGACGATCCTGTTGCTTGTTGCGTTGGCAGGCCTTTATTTCGGGGGAAATGCATTCATTGCGTTATGGACAATTTTACTCGGAATTGGCGCGGGATGTGCGTTCAGCTTGGCCATGATCTTTTTAAGCCTGCGGACGAAAGATGCCCACGATGCAGCCTCTTTGTCCGGCATGTCGCAATCCGTTGGATATTTACTGGCAGCAACCGGACCGGCCTTATTTGGTTTGCTCCATGACACCACAGCAAGTTGGAACGTTCCGCTGCTGCTGTTGTTTGTCGTTAGCGCTCTGCTGCTTATACCCGGCTTGGGTGCCTCAAAAAAACAAACAGTATAAACTTCTTGGCTTTAGATAGACGTTTTTGTTATACTTTTATCATCATTTGTGATTGGGGGTTTTACCGTGGCAATACTGAATTGCTCATTCACTAGGGAGTCCTCATGCAAAGCCTGATTTAGGGCGATACTTTGCATGGGGCGCGATAGGATGGAAGATTGATTTTATCGCCCACGCTTAATCGTTTCTTATAGCAGGCTTTGCACCTTATGATCTTTTAATGAAAAATAAGGGGCTGAGAGCTATGAGTAAACCATTTATTAAAAACCATCAATATAACGTGATTAAGAAACAAGCGGAATTCATTCTGAGCACTTTGCGAAAAGTAGCGGATCGGAGTATCCTGGACACGGTAAGGTATAGCGCCTTAACGAATATTGTTGAAGCATTTTCTGACCTGACAGAGGATCAGCGGCGGATGCTGGAACCAATAACGACCTTCGAGACTGCATACGATTTCCAAAGATATCTTGGCGAATTGGAATCATACCTGGAGCCATATCCACCGATTACGCCCAAACAGATTGAGAAGCTTTTCCCGAAAAATAAGAAGCTGAAAGTACCTGATCTGCAATCCATCGACTTTCGATTTGTGACGTACCTCAGCTGGGTGGATATTGCCGCGAACAGATTATTCATTGTTTATCCGTTCGAAGGGCAGTTCATCGGTATTGAGGGGAAAATTACGCCGACCAACAAGAAAGGGTATTGCCTGTTCTGTAATCGACATCATGAGCTTGCATTCTTCCTGGTCAAGACCAAGCCTTCCGTTCCTACGCCGGATAATTATGCTGCCATTGGCCAATACGTATGTTTGGATAATCAGGTTTGCAATCAGAGTATTACCAATAC
This sequence comes from Paenibacillus jiangxiensis, assembly GCF_046098255.1. Classification (NCBI taxonomy): domain Bacteria; kingdom Bacillati; phylum Bacillota; class Bacilli; order Caryophanales; family Paenibacillaceae; genus Paenibacillus; species Paenibacillus jiangxiensis. The sequence goes on along the minus strand of NZ_JBJURI010000011.1, from coordinate 47,047 downwards.
AGGGTCATTGGAGAAGTTCATTCTCTCCGTTCGAAAATAAAGGTTTTAACTAAAATGGGTTGCCTTTTTAAAGGCAGCCTGTTTTATTGCCAGCTAATCGTTCTTTCCCTTACATCTTATTACACAAAAAAAATATTCCCCCAACATATTATTGGAATGTATAATAATAATTACGGCTAAAAATGAGAATAGCTGATGCTACAAAGAAATTCGGGTTCAAACCCGAAGTCGACCGAGAAGAGGAGGACATATGAAGTCAACAAAGATCTCAGTATTTATGCTATCGCTGCTGCTCCTCCTGGTGACCGGCTTGGCCGGTTGGGCGGGAAGTGCCACAGCGGAGCCGAATTCAGGTAAAACGTATGTAATTGGTACCGACATTACGTTTGCTCCATTTGAGTTTCAGGATGTAAACGGCAAATTCGTCGGCATTGACATGGATCTGATGGAGGCCATCGCGAAGGATCAAAATTTCAAGTATGAAATTAAACCGTTAGGCTTTAACGCAGCCGTGCAGGCGCTTGAGTCCAATCAGGTGGATGGCGTCATCGCGGGCATGAGTATCACCGACGAGAGAAAGCAAAAATTCGATTTTTCAGAGCCCTATTTTCAATCCGGCGTAGTCATGGGCATCAGCCAAAATAATGACACAATTAAGAGCTATGAAGATTTAAAGGGGAAAAAGGTAGCTGTTAAAACAGGCACGGAAGGCTACAGCTTCGCTGAATCCATTTCCTCCAAGTATGGATTTACGATTGTCCCGTTCGACGATTCTTCCCAGATGTATGATGATGTGAAAACAGGCAACTCAGCTGCCTGCTTTGAAGATTATCCTGTCTTGGCCTATGGGGTGACCCAAAACAACGGTCTGAAAATCGTCACAGAGAAAGAAGAGGGAGGTTCATACGGCTTTGCTGTGAGCAAGGGCCAGAACCAGGAGCTCCTGCAGAAGTTTAATGCCGGTCTGGCCAATCTCCATACGAACGGTGAGTATGACCGGATTCTGGAAAAGTATCTGGGTGAAAATGCTGAAATGGCACCTCCAAGCCGCTGGGAGCTTATTCAGCAGTCTTTGCCGCCGCTTTTGAATGGTCTTGGGAAAACAGTGCTGTACACGATTATATCCTTGATTTTTGCCTTTATTTTGGGGCTGATTTTCGGATTTATGAAAGTGGGACAGAACCGGTTTCTGCGCGGTGTAGCGACCGTCTTTGTCGACCTGTTCCGTGGAATTCCGCTCATTGTCCTGGCTTTCTTTATCTACTTCGGGATTCCGCAGGCGTTCGGGTTTACGATGCCGCTGTTTCTGGCCGCGATCTTGACGCTCAGCCTGAATGCCGGGGCTTATATCACAGAAATTATCCGAGGCGGGATTCAATCGATCGACAGTGGTCAATTGGAAGCGGCCCGTTCGCTCGGCCTGCCTTACCGTACAGCGATGATGAAGATTGTCATCCCGCAGGCCATACGCGTGATGATCCCGGCGTTTATCAATCAGTTTGTCATTACACTCAAAGACACGTCCATTTTGTCGGCCATCGGTCTTGTCGAGCTGACGCAATCGGGTAAAATCATTATTGCCAGAACGTTCGCCTCCTTTGATATCTGGCTCATGGTTGCGATCATGTATCTGATTGTCATCACAATTTTAACGAAAATTTCTGACAGACTGGAGGCGAAAATTCGTCGTGGGTAAAATCCGGGTTGAAGGTTTAAAGAAAAGCTTTGGCTCGAATCATGTGCTGAAGGGAATCGATATGCAGGTCAAAGAAGGAGAAGTTGTCTGCCTCATCGGCCCTTCCGGTTCGGGAAAAAGTACGTTTTTGCGCTGTATTAACCAATTGGAGAAGATCACCGGGGGCCAGGTTGTCGTTGATGATCAGGACCTGAATGATCCGAGAACGGACATTAATAAAGCACGTGAAAATATCGGCATGGTGTTCCAGCATTTTAACCTGTTTCCGCATTTCAATGTGCTGAAAAACATCATGTTTGCTCCCATGGAGCTTGGCAAATTGAAAGAGGATGAGGCGCGCAGCACAGCACTCCGTCTGTTGACGCGAGTAGGCCTCGCGGACAAGGCGGACGCTTTCCCGAGCCAGCTGTCAGGCGGACAGAAGCAGCGGGTGGCGATTGCTCGCGCGCTCGCCATGAATCCGGACGTTATGCTGTTCGACGAACCGACTTCGGCCCTTGACCCGGAAATGGTAGGCGAAGTGCTTGGCGTCATGAAGGACCTGGCGCGTGAAGGCATGACGATGGTGATCGTTACTCACGAGATGGGCTTTGCCCGTGAGGTGGCGGACCGGGTCGTCTTTATGGATGGCGGCTTTATCGTTGAGCAAGGCCCGCCGGAAGAAATATTCGGGAATCCGAAGAATGAGCGCACGATCAGCTTTTTGGAAAAAGTGCTGTAAAGCGGTCTTTGAAGTGAGTAAACGTTCATAAAAATAAAAAATGACCGATCACCGGCTGATTTCAGTCCATGATCGGTCATTTTTTTGTTCGTCTAAAGTGGATCATTTAATTAGAATCAACGGATCGCCCGAGTGAATATGCCCATACTCTTTAACATGAATCTCCGCATAATCCGCAGTGTTGGATATGATAACGGATGTCGTTGTATCGTATCCGGCGTCTCGGATCGCTTCGATATCGAATTCGACCAGCTTGTCGCCTTTTCTGACAGTGTCTCCTTCTGTAACAAAAGTGGTGAAATGTTCTCCTTTTAATTTAACGGTATTAATGCCGATGTGAATCAATACTTCGACGCCTTCATCAGACACGAGCCCGATAGCGTGTTTGGTTTTGAACAGCGTTTGTACGGTTCCGGAAATGGGGGCGTAAACAGCGCCGATTGTAGGGATAATCGCCGCCCCTTTGCCCATCGCACCGCTGGAGAAAGCTTCATCCTGTACATCGGTTAACGGGATCCATTCACCGTCCAACGGGCTGAAAACGTACTTTTCGTTTGCATTATGCTCATGATCCCGGACAGGAGCGTCCGCAGCAGGGGTTCCATTGGCGGCTTCAACCGGAGCGGCGTTTTTATACCCGAACAGAAAAGTTAAAATAAAACCACCAGCAAAGGCCACTACAATTGAAATCAGGAGTCCGATGAACCCCCGGTCCACGCCTTCCGGTCCGATAAACATCGGGATGCCAAAGACACCGCCTCCCGCAATACTGTAGTAGTTATTGGTACCAAACATGCCCGCTACGGCGCCGCCAATTCCCCCGGCGATGGATGCCAGGATAAAAGGCTTTTTCGCCGGCAGGGTAACGCCGTAAATGGCCGGTTCCGTAACCCCCATAAACCCTGCAATCGTAGCCGAGGTGGCGATCGGTTTCAGACGTTTGTCTTTCGTTTTCAAAGCAATAGCGAGTGTGGCTCCCGTCTGGGCGAAGATGGTGCAAAACAGCATGCCATTGATCGGATCGAAGCCTTTGTTCATAATATTATTGATTAAAATCGGAATAAACGCCCAGTGCAGCCCGAAGATAATGATGGATTGCCAGAACCCGGCCAGCAGGAGGCCTGCGATGATCGGGCTTAAACCATAAACCCACAAACTTCCAGCAGCCAACTGGTCGCTAATAAATGTAGACACGGGTCCGACGGCAAGGAAGACAACAGGCGTGACGATGATTAAAGTTAACAATGGTACAAAAAACATTTTCATCGATGAAGGCATATACTTGCTGATAAACTTTTCGACAACTGCCGCCAAATAAGCCCCGATAATAATCGGAATGACCGATGAAGTGTAATTGAGCAGAACCACCGGTATATTCAAGAAGGTCAATGCCGTGCCTTCGTTAAATGCCGTAACCATGGTCGGGTATACGAGAGCGGCCCCGATCAATGCCGACAAGTAAGGATTTCCGCCGAATTTCTTGCCCGCGGAGAAGCCGAGAAAGATTGGGAAGAAATAAAACAAGGCATCGGCTGTCGCGTACAAAATTTTGTAGGTACCCATGTCCGCGGTCAACCAGTGTAAGGTCGTGAACAAGGAGAGCAGACCCTTGAGGATACCCACCGCCGCCAGCACGCCAACTACCGGCATGAACACACCCGATATAATATCGACAAAACGGCTGAATAAATTTCCTTTCTTTTCTTCCTCGACAGGTCCGGCTTCTGCCGATATTCCCGGTAATTTCGTCAACTCGGCATAGACCTTCGGCACATCATTGCCGATGACCACCTGAAACTGTCCGCCACTTTCCACGACAGTGATGACGCCGTCGATCTGCTTGACCTTCTCCTTATCCGGCAAGGAACTGTCTTTGAGTTTGAAGCGCAAACGGGTCATGCAGTGAATGACGCTGTTTACGTTTTCCGCTCCGCCAACCGATTTCAGGACTTCTTTTGCTGTTTTTTCGTAATTCACTTTGCTCACTCCTAGAGGTAAATGATGCTTTATCGAGCTGTATACGCTTTCCTTAAGGCGGATAGGCGCTTTATTGACGTTGGCCTATGACCACTACATCTTGTTCAAAACGATGCATCGGAATGATGGATTTCCCATCCTTGGTTATAACCTCTGTGACGGCAAATCTTTTTTTCTCCAGATCGATCGTTGTAAATACGTAATCCCGAACGTCCCGATTCAAGCGGACCTTGGTGTTTACAGGGATGTACAAAACGATGGTTTCGTCATTCGCAGCGGCGCGTATTTCCGGCGTTTCGTTCAGTACAATGTCGGCCGGTGAGATGCCCACCAGGTTATAGCTTTCGAACAGGTATTTGATAAAGGCGTAATCCCATGCTCCTTCAAAGCGCAGTGCATCTCTCCAGTCATAGGGGGCGTCAAAGCCCTCCCCTTCGACAATGCCGAACTTTTGGCCTTGCTTATGCCAGCTCCAAATCCCGTGAGCGCCGTAGGTGATGCCTGCGCTACCACCGGCCAGCAGGCTTTGCCAAGCGGCTTTTCTTGCATCGAAACGGGAGTACCTTCCGTAAACGTTGCGGCTGTAGCTGATTTGTTCATAACAGGGCTCTCCGTTAATGACGGGCCGCGTACGGGGACGCGTATAAAAATGCTGGGCTATTTCATGGGCCATAAATTGAAATTGCGAGTTATGGCCGGATTGATACATATAGAAATCCAGTCCGTCATGATTTTCGAACTCTTCCGGGAGATCCCTCAATCTGCCTTGAATATGGAGCGTGTTTAAGCTTGCCGGACTAACGGCATGGACCACTTCAAGCGCTTTCATATAATACGCATTAGCCCGCTCGCTCGGAAAGTCGGTATCCCCGCTGATGAAGTAGATCGGATTATATTTTGAGAACCGCTTCACTGCAAATCTGATATAAGGCTCCACTGCGTCAAACGGCATTTTGTTGTCTTTTTGGAACATCCCGGCCCATGTATCCGGTACATAATTGCACCACAAGAGCACCAATGCAGGAATAAAACCGCGCTGAACGGCCATGCCAACCATTTGTTCCGCCCGTTCAAAGTATTCCTCGTTCAGACTGTAGTAATCGTACGAACCGTCTTCGTTCAATGAAAACGGATCGATTTGAATATCCGAACCACTGGCGTCCCATTGACGCAGAAGGTTGATTTGCAGTACATTGAAGCCCTGCGTTTTCCGAACATCCAAATATTCTGCCCATTCTTCGATGGAGGCATTGGTAAACGCACTCCATACGGTATCCGCCAAATAAAAAAAGGGTTTATCATTTAGCGTTAACGTTCGTCCGTGTTCAGCGACAGATAGCTTCGCCATGATCACCGTTCCTTTCAATGCAGATCCTTTTGTTTATATAAAATTAATATAAAAAAGGCTTAAATTTTAGTGATAAAACTAAAATAATCCGTTTTCATAATGGATATTAGCATCTATACAATGCTTAGTCAAATTTTTTTTTTGGAATAATCATATTAGTTTAGTTTTGTTTAGTTAATATGTTCAGAAGAAAGCAAACAAGACCTGCCTCAGTGGACAGGTCTTGTTTATCTAATTCAGGTGGTTTGACGCTTAACGAGCCGGAAACTTAACTGCGAAGCTTCTACGGATTCGTTGCCAATGCTGTTCCACAAATAATAAAAAGCGTTCCAGGCTTGCTCTTTAATCGGATTATGGATGGTTGTTAAACCAAGTGAGGCCGAAAGCTCGGTATTGTCAAAGCCGATAATCGCGAGCTGCTCTGGGACAGCCAGATGATGGCGGCGCGCCTCGTTTAAGATGCCCGCTGCCGCGTAATCATTGGAGCAGAGAACGGCCCCGGGCGCCTCTTCCATGGCGATAAGTGAACGCCAGGCTTGCTCGCCGTCAAGCATGCCGTAAACCTCATAACGGTACCAGTCGGGTCTAACCGGTAAGCTGTGCCGCTTCATGATGGATTCGTACGCCATTCTGCGGCTCTGGATGTTCAAGCTGTCCGGTCTGCCAAAAACATTGGCGATTTTCGTGATTCCTTTTGCCAGCAAATGCTCAAGCCCCAGCCGGTAACCTTCCCCTTGATCCATTGCTACAGACGGGATTTGGCCCGCTTGCATACGCTGCCAGGAGATGATTGGCCCGTAGCGGCAGTAAGCGGACAGTTTCCCGGGATCATTCACACAGGTAATAATTAACAGTCCGTCCACCCGCTTGCTCCTCAGATCTTCAAATGCCTGTATCTCTTTAGCTTGATCCCCTTGAGTAGTATAGATAATGGTTTGGAAATCATAACGTAAAGCGGCTTCGATAAAGTGGTTCATAAAGGGAAGCACAATTTCATGCAGAGATGCAATGACGATCCCGATTTGATTGGTCCGGCCTTTCGAGAGCGCTACCGCGTTCCGGTTTGGGGCATAATCAAGCTGTTGCATGATTTGCCTAATCTTATCCCGTGTTTCCTTGTTCACATGCGGCGAATTATTGATGACTCTTGACACCGTCGCTCTGGAGTATCCGGATAATTTCACGATCTGTTCAAACTTTGACATGTAAATACCCTTTCCCAAAACTTAAATTTGACATGTAACCCGTTCCAACCGTTACGATTTAAAGCGAGGTTCAATCCAGTGTAGCATAAATTTATAAATGGGATGGAGTGAGCAGCAGATGAGCATGCAGGGGATTCATTTTCCGGAAAATTTTTTGTGGGGAGGGGCCGTCGCGGCCAACCAGCTGGAGGGAGCGTACAACGAAGACGGCAAAGGTTTGTCCGTGCAGGATGTGACTCCCAAAGGGCTGGTTGGTCCGGTTACGGAAGCGCCGACACCTGACAATATGAAGCTGGTGGGCATTGATTTTTACCACCGTTACAAGGAAGACATCAAGCTGTTTGCGGAAATGGGTTTTAAAGTGTTTCGCACGTCCATTGCCTGGTCGCGGATTTTTCCGAATGGAGATGAGACGGAACCTAATGAAAAAGGGCTGCAATTTTACGATGATTTGTTTGATGAATGCCTGAAATACGGGATCGAACCACTGGTTACTTTGTCCCATTACGAAACCCCTTTGCATCTTGCGAAGGAATACGACGGCTGGGTCAACCGGAAGCTGGTGGACTTCTATACACGTTATGCCGCCACGGTGTTTAAACGGTACAAAGGGAAAGTGAAATATTGGTTGACCTTTAATGAGATCAACTCCATTTTGGAGGCTCCGTTTATGAGCGGGGGCATCTATACGCCGAAGGACAAGCTCAGCAAGCAGGACCTTTATCAGGCTGTGCACCATGAGCTTGTGGCAAGCGCTGCCGCGGTCAAGCTCTGCCATGAAATTGACCCGCAAGCCAAAATCGGCTGCATGATGCTGAGCATGCCTACCTATCCGCTGACGTCAAATCCGGATGACGTGATTAAAGTCATGGAGTTTGAACGCCGGAACTATTTCTTTGGTGATGTGCATGCTCGCGGCGTGTATCCAGGATACATGAAACGTTATTTTAGAGAAAACGAGATCGAAATTCAATTCGCGCCCGGCGACGAGGAGATTTTACAGAATACCGTCGATTTTATATCATTCAGCTATTATATGAGTGTGTGCCAGACGGCTGATCCGGAGAAGAGTGCAGCTGGTGAAGGGAATATCCTTGGCGGCATTCCCAACCCTTATCTGCCGGCAAGCGAATGGGGCTGGCAAATCGATCCGCAAGGGCTGCGCCTCGTCCTGAACGACTTTTATGACCGTTATCAAAAACCGCTGTTTATCGTGGAAAACGGTCTGGGGGCGGCTGATGAGCTGGTCGTAAATGAAGCAGGAGAGAAGACGGTGGAGGACGATTACCGCATTCAGTATTTGAACGATCATCTGGTGCAGGTTGCGGAAGCCATTGCCGATGAAGTGGAAGTGATGGGGTACACGTCCTGGGGCTGCATCGATCTGGTCAGCGCATCGACGGCTCAACTCAAGAAGCGCTACGGCTACATTTATGTGGACCGCCATGACGATGGCTCCGGTACTTTGGAGCGTTACCGCAAAAAGTCTTTTTATTGGTACAAGGAAGTCATTGCAACAAACGGCAAAAGTCTCAAGCGGTAAGCACTTCATTAAGCATTCGCCGCATGAATAAGGCGCCTGCTCTGCGGACGTCTGATATAAGGCTTATATCTTCAGAAAAAACCAGCGGTACCTGGAATTCAAAGTACCGCTGGTTTTTCTTATTTTGGCATGACATATTCAATCGTTTTCTGTATTAAATGGAAGTAGTATTCATCCAAAGGAATGAGTGATTAACTTTCCTTAAGCACCGCCCGTTCCTTCCCTTTATCCGCTTCCCCGGCATTGCGGTTGGCGGCTTCGCGGTCCAGCTTCATCTCCTCGACCGTCTTGACCTTCAGACGGGCTGCGCCTTCGTAGGCGCGCACAGGAATCAGATCGTCAGAAGTCAGCCGCACCTTGGCTGCGGTAATCGCCTCCGTATACTGCGGCAGCCATGTCTCCTGGGCGACCAGCATTTCATCAACAAGCTGCCAGATTTCCTTCGGATTGCAGACGGCTCCGACCAGCGGGTCCATCATGAATGCCTGGCGCAGCAGCTTGTCGTCGCCATGGATAGCTGCTTCCACCGCCAGCCGCTGCACAGAGATGCTGGCATTACAGACGGCTGCCGGCCCCAGCGGCAGCTCGCCCACGACCGGCATCGAGATGCCGTTGCCGTCAACATAACCCGGTGCTTCAATAATCGCGTCATCCGGCAGATTGGAGATAATGCCGCCGTTCACGGTGTTGAAATGTCCGCGGTAGACACGCCCGGTCTCCAGCCCTTCAATAATATAGGACCCGTGCTCCTGTCCCCGATGCTCCGAATTATATTCCAGTGCCGGCTCCTTCATCCAGTTCGGGAAGTCGGTCTCGAACCAGTTCCGCCCCTCTGTGCAAACCCGGAGATATCCGCCCGTCTCCCCGTTAATCCAGGAGCCCAGATCGATCCATTCCTGGATCTCATCCGGACGCTTGCGGTACCATGGCACATATTCGCTTAAATGCCCGTTCGATTCTGTACTGTAATAGCCGAAGCGGCGCAGCATATCGATCCGCACCTTCTCCGTGCGTGCATAATCGGGATGCTTCTCGAACGCTTCCAGCAGCCCGGAGGTCAAATCCTTGCCATTATGGCGAATCTGAATGTACCAGGTCTGGTGGTTGATACCGGCGCAGATAATATCGACATCTTCCTTCTTCAGGCCATAGACGTTGGCGATCTGCTCATGCCCGTGCTGCACGCCGTGGCAGAGTCCGATCGTCCGCACCCCGCCGTATTTGTTGCATGCCCAGGTCAGCATCGCCATCGGATTGGCGTAATTGAGCAGCAGCACATCCGGATGAGCCAGCTCGCGAATGTCCTTGCAGATGTCCATCATGACGGCAATTCCGCGCTGACCATACATGATTCCGCCTGCGCACAGCGTATCTCCCACACATTGGTCGATGCCGTACTTTAACGGAATATCCACATCGGTGGCAAAAGCCTCCAGTCCTCCGACCCGGATCGTGCACAGCACATATTTGGCGTCCTTGAGCGCCTCTCTGCGGTCCGTTGTCGACTGGATGCGGATATTCAGTCCATTCTCCTCAATATCCCGTTGGCACAGTTCTGTCACCATCCGCAAATTATGCTCATTGATATCCGTGAAGGCGATATTCACATCACGGAATTCCGGAACCGTCAGCAAATCCCGCAGCAGGCCGCGAGTAAACCCGATGCTGCCAGCTCCTATAAAAGTCACTTTAAATGACATGTCGTTTCCCTCCCACAGGTTTGATATGCACCCTTATTGTAGCAACGACAGGGAGGGAAGCGTTATCAAATTCATGACTTGTTTCCATGCAAAGTGTTAACAATCGTCACCTCGCTGCTCATGGGCGAAGCGGACTGCCTCTACCGATTGGCGATAATCGGACGGGGTCATGCCTGTTGCGCTTTTGAACAGCTTGTGCAGATAAGGGCGGCTGTGCACTCCCACATAGTCTGCGATCTCCGCGACCGGAATATCAGTCTCGCGCAGCAGCATCTTCGCCTTTTCCATGCGAAAGCCAGTCAGATACGCCATGATGGACTGTCCGATCTTCTGCTTGAAGATCCGCTGTACATAACCCGGGTGCAGGTTGACCGCTTCGGCCACCTGTTTGATCTGGACGGGGCGGTCATAATTCTGATGCAGAAAGTCCAGGCACTGCCTTACATATTGATTCTGCATATCGCCACCCTGACTCTCAAGCTCAAGGTACAGCCTCGCAATCCGCAGCAGCAGTCCGGTGAGCTGCACCTGCACCAGCATCTCCGAGCGCTCCTTGCGGTCAAGCTCCAGCACGAGGCTTTTCAGCGCATGATATACTTCGTGCGGCTCCCTTAACAGCAGATAGGGCTGCGGACAGTCCAGCAAGGCCGCCATCTGCACGTCCGCCGCCGCCAGTTCCGCAGCGGAGAGATAAGCTCCCGCAAGCTCTTCAAAACGGAATTCCACATTCAGCATCCTGCATGATTGCTCCACGAGCAGCCGATGGGGAATATGCGCGTCCAAAATAATGAACTCCCCTTTTTTGAGCACCGACCTGTGCGTCTGCCCGCCATAGGCCAGCTCCACCGCGCAGCTCCCGGCGATGGCATACATAATCTCCGTCGACGGGTGGGTATGCAGCGCCATCTCGTATTCGTTCCATTCCTTGAAATAATAGGCGGTAATGACCGGGCGGCATCCGGCCGCTTCCGCCTTGATCCTGAACAGCCCTTGCGGTCTCATGCGCTATTCACCTCATTATATGTACACGATTGCCTTGCCCCTTGAACTGATCGAATCAAGTGTAACTTAATCTCCATTCAATTCCTAACTCTTTAAGGTGTTGGGTTGTAGACTCGTCTAACATAAATGCCCTCCTCAGAATTGAATTGGAATTATGATATTATTATCGTGTAATTCCACATACAATGATAGCGCTAATCATTCATGGAGTAAGAATAATCGATCTGTGAAATTTTGCTCCTGTCAGTTAAAGGTCAGCTTCAATTTTATTTATACAAATCACATTTTTTTGAGTTATTTTTAGTAATTGTTTAGTTGTGGTTGTTATTTCGAATTTATTAATATATACAGTGTTTATAAGGGGATATAAGATTAAAACTTGAAATTTCATTAAAATATCTAAATAAATTCGTGAATAAAAGAGAAACAAACTAAAAAAACAACTTTATTTATTGACTGTCAATTTAACGAATGCTATTATACTGATGATTGTAAGCGCTATTAAAACAGAAGTTTAGTACATTAATTGAAATCATAAAATTTGGATACCTGGAGGATTGTTTATGGAATTTACTGAAAAAACGAGATTAGGAAACGTTTTATCTAATAAAGAAGCCAGGGATATCTTGAAAAAACATCTTCCCCAAATTTTCGAACTCATGCTTGATCCTGCTTTTGGAACATTCGTTAAGTTAACTAGTATAGAGCAAATGAAAACTTCCTTTCCTGAAATAACAATTTCTCCAGATTTAATAAAGGCTCTTCAGCATGAACTCGCAAGCGTTCCAGCTGATCATAACGGAGAAGAAGGGGGCTTTCCTTCAACCAGCTATGAAGATGATTCAGTTGGCATCGGTTCGGCGAAAGTTGCTGCCCCTGACACAGCAGCCAAATGGGATGTATTGGAATTGGAATTCCAGGGGCCTGGTCATGGAAACCCTTTTCTCGAAGTTGCTTTAAATGTTGAATTTTCATTGGAAGGCAGAACTTTAGAGGTAACGGGCTTTTATGATGGCGAAGGCATTTACCGGGCAAGGTTCATGCCGGACCAAGAAGGCAGTTGGACATATAAAACTAAAAGTACTGCCAGGTCACTGGATGGAATCTCAGGTCAATTTGTCTGTACGGCGCCGTTGGAAGGTAATCGGGGACCTGTAAGGGTAAAAAATACGTTTCATTTTTCATATGAAGATGGGACCCCTTACATACCGGTTGGTACCACTTGTTATGCATGGGTACATCAAGACGAGCAGCTCATGAACGAAACATTGGAAACATTAAAAGCCGCTCCGTTTAATAAAATGCGGATGTGCGTTTTCCCCAAATCATATGCTTTTAATACAAATGAACCGAAATATTATCCATTTGAGGGATCTTTAGAAGAAGGATGGGACTCTGCACGATTTAATCCAGCGTTCTTCCAACACTTGGAGCAAAGAATCAGCGAACTTGGAGAGCTTGGCATTGAAGCGGATTTAATTCTCTTCCATCCATATGACCGCTGGGGTTTTGCCGATATGAACAAGACTCAGGATGATCGTTATTTACGCTATATTGTGGCTCGTCTTTCCGCTTATCGTAATGTCTGGTGGTCACTGGCCAATGAATACGATTTAATGTGGGCCAAGGATTTGGAGGATTGGGAGCGCTTTGCTAAAGTCGTGACAGAAAATGATCCTTATAACCACTTAATATCCATTCATAATTGTACACAGTTTTATGATTATAATCGCCCATGGATCACTCACTGCAGTGTGCAGCGGGTTGATGTCTACAAAACAGCCGAGAGCACGGATGATTGGCGAAAACAATGGAACAAGCCTATTGTGATTGATGAATGTGCATATGAAGGTGATATTGATCAAGGCTGGGGCAATATAACCGGTGAAGAAATGACCCGCCGATTCTGGGAAGGTGCCGTTCGCGGCGGTTATGTAGGCCACGGGGAAACCTATTTCCGGTCTGATGAAGTTTTATGGTGGTCAAAGGGCGGTAAACTGCATGGCAGCAGCCCTGAACGTATTGCTTTTTTACGCAGAATCATGGAGGAAGGGCCAAAAGACGGGTTAAATCCGTTGTATTTATTCTGGGATGTTCCAGCGGCAGGGATTCCGGATGAATATTATTTATTCTACTTTGGCTTTTTTCAGCCACGATTCAGGGAATTTCGAATGAAGCCGGGAATCCAATTCAAAGTGGAAATCATGGATACCTGGAATATGACGATTGAAGAATTGGAAGGTACTTTTGAAGGCAGGTTCCGCATTGAATTGCCGGGCAGGCAGTATATGGCCGTAAGAATGAGACAAATATTGACGTAGATGAACAAGAGCGCTGTATGAGAAAGCGAGTATAATAAAACGGCAGCCTGAATGAAGGGCTGCCGTTTTACCTTCAATACGATTAGCAATTGTATCTTGACCCGCGCCGTTCGTATTAAATTCTACGGGTATCGGTTAATTATTCCGACAAATCTTCAATATGAAGTGTCACACCGTTATACGTGGCATACCCGTAGCTTTTGGGCTTACCGTCAGCATCGGTGTCAAACAGTAGTCTGGCAGGTGTGGGTCCTCCAGCTACCGAGAAGGTTGCCCGCAGTTTCATTTCACCCTGACTTTCGCCTGTCAGTTGAAGGTCGGCTTCATAGCGGCTCTCATCGGCATAATTTGAATGGACCTTCTCATATCCATTGTAAAAATTCACACCGTCATCGCTAAAGTTGACGTACTGCGTTTCCGTTAGGCTAACATTGTCTGAGGATTTATGTTCAAGATAGGTTGCATATCCGGAATGTTTTCCTGCGATTTTGCCTTCAATATCCGCGTATACGGAATCCAATACAGATAAGTCTTTGATCGCATAGGGGATGTTATCTGTAGTTGGTTGTATGGGGACAGGCTTTTTGGGCTTATAATCAAGCAGCTTCACGATCCGCAGCCGAATTTGTGAATCACCGCTGCCTCTGAGCATCTCCAGCCACATGGCACGCTTGCCATCCGGATGCCAGGACATGGGCGAGCGGTAAACCCAATTCTCATCCGTATTGAGCTGAATCCCTTGATAACCTTCTTCGTACACAGAACGGTTCACGTCAATCAGGACAGGGCCAATGTTCCCCTCCCTGAACTTGCGCACTCCATCAACTGCATACATGTACTGAATTCCGGTAAGCCCGCCCATACTTCTTGTGCCAAGAGGACGAGGCATCAGTCCGAAGATGGCCGGATCTGTAGTTTTGGAAAACCTGGTGCTCATGACGATGCCCAAACGTTCATCCGGAGAAAAAATGGTGGTTTCATCGTATCCCGGAGTATATGTGATTTGCGTAACCGTTTCAGAATCCAAATCCTGTACAACGGAATCCGTGGTACTGTGGTGTAATGCCCCGACAAGGGATATGGCGTTTCCTCCCTTTACAAACTGCTTTACTTCTCCTCCCCGAATGAGCTGGGGAAATATAAAACCCGGGTTGTTCAGGTCATCTGTAAAGCTCTGTACAGTGCTGATAATCTGTACGTTTTCGAGAACATACTTATCCGTTTTACGTTCCAGAACACCTATAGCCGCAGCGGCGCCAATGTCTGAGCGCAGCATCGTCCAGCTCATATGTTTATTGTCAGGTGCGATGATGATTTCAGACCAATGATGGGTTGTGCGCGGATCATCTGCGAGGGTGGACGGATACTCGATGGGCAGCAATTTGGTGCTTTTGCATTTGTCGATATTGGGGGTGCATTCAAGCACATAATCTCCCAGCAGCACCCGTTTATTATCCTGGAATGGCATATAACGGATACCGTTTGCTTTTGGTTTTTGCGGTACGACTCCTGAGAATATCTTCCTGAATTTCGTTCCGTCATCGTTGAGGACAGCCATGTTATAATAATCGGGAACATTCATATTCTTCTTGGTCTTATACGAAATAAGCACTTTTCCTGAATACGTATAAGTGCCATTCTGGAGTTTCATGTCAGCAGGCAACGGGACGCTTTTTATAGCGATTCTTCCAATCCCATCACGATTGAGCTTGTGGCTTATATTGTCTGAAGATACGTCTGCAGCGTATGCCGGTGCTGCCAATGACAAACAGACACTTAGTATAATCAAGACCGAAAACCAGCTTTTTTTCACATCATCGCCTCCAAATTTAATATTTTTAATTTGAAGTATCAGGGATATATTGCCACAAAAAGTAATTATTGAACACAGGAAGGAATTTAATTCATATAAGCTCACCTCCAGGCTTTAATTTTTGTAGAAATGATGCTTTGCGAAGTTTTGTATGCGCTTACAAACAAAACTATACGATCTGTATCAAAACCGCTCAACAGGTCATTTTTAGGTTTCAGCAGGGTCATTTTTAAGGTGATCTCAAAAACCCAGTAGCTTCATTGCAAAGCAGGCCTTAAAATGAGGGGGAATGTTACACCAGGGAAGGGAGGCGTATGAAGCATATGGGTTGGAACCGCAGGACAGCCTCATGGATAAGAAACATGAAGTTTCAACATAAATTAATGGCGGGTTACCTGTTGGCTTGTATAATTCCGCTGATTATTGTAAGCGTCATCATTTTTCGGCAGGCGGCAGTGGAATTGGAGAGCTCATCCGAGGAATTTGCTGCTTTGTACACATCCCAGATCAGGACTTCATTGAATAAATTCATGAAAGAATATGACCAGATCACCAAATCCGTATTGGTCGATAACGATCTGATTTATAAGCTTGGCGAAGAACGAAAGATGTCTATAGACGAATTGGTCCTTCAGAGGGTAACCGTACAGAAGCTGCTGATGCGTGTTGCCCTGCTGGAACCGGAGATCAGCAGTCTCATGCTCATCAGCCGGGATAACAGTGTCTACCAGTACTCCAATACGACAAGCAGAGTGAATGAAACTGCACTCTTATCGCAGAAGTGGTTCAAACGGATTCGCAGCTCAGATGATACGTTTTTTATCACCGGGCTGCATGATCGCATGTACTATGAAGACAAAGGAGAGGGTGCCGTAGTTACCGTGGGAAGGGTGCTGCTCAGTTCCGATGGCGCGTATGCCGGCGTACTGCTTATTGATTTGGACCCCTTCATGCTGCTGCAGCTGGACAATGATTTTGTTCAGGCCCGGGACAAATATGGCATAAGTGTCGTCATAAGCAATCACCTTGGGGAAATCGTTTATCATTCCGAGGCAGCCAGCGGCCGGATGACCTGGAAGCAGGTGCTGGAATCAGGCAGGGATTACACAAAGGATGCCGGGAGTCCTGAGCGGATCATTTTATCCGAGCAGACCCAAGCAGGGGAGCTGTTCATCCGGACTGAGATCCCACGGTCGAAGCTACTGCTGAGGATTAGCAAAATCCAGGCGGTTACCATAGTAGTCATCCTGGTGAGCGGTCTGATTGTAACCCTGATCTCCATGGCATTAAGCTATCATATTACCAAGCCGATCAAGGCGCTCCGTAAAAGTATGAAGAAGGCGGAAGGCGGTCAATATGTGCCGATTCCGGACCATCAGGCCGAAGACGAGATAGGAAGCCTGGTGCAAAGCTATAACAAAATGATCGTCACGATTCGGACCTTGATTGAAGACGTATATATCGCCGATATCAAACAGCGTAAAGCCAAATTACTGGCGCTTCAGAACCAGATCAATCCCCACATGCTGTACAATACGTTGGAATCCATTCGAATGAAAGCGCTTGCCAAAGAAGATGAGGAAGTCGCCGATATGATCAAGATCCTGGCGCGGATGTTTCGGCTGGCCTTGGGCAAGGAAGGCAGGCAGCATTTGGTGAAGCATGAAGTGCAGTATACGGTGAATTATTTGCAGCTTCAGAACATCCGGTTCGATCATCGCTTCAAGCTGCATATCAGGCTCCCTGAGGAAATTCAGCAGTGCAGCATCATTCCCCTGGTTTTGCAGCCCATCGTGGAGAACAGCATCAACCATGGTTTTCAGGGATACAGCCGGCCGATGAATATCACCATCGAAGGTATGTGGACAGGAGATGGGGGCATTGTCATCCGGATTACGGATGATGGAATCGGCATGCTGCCGGCCAAGCAAGCAGAGCTGTATGCTCTCCTGCAGGATGCAGAGTCGGACAAATACAGGCTGGAGCAAACGGATGAATTGGCGGAGAAAGGATTAGGGCTTAAAAATATTGCTGAACGCATCAAGCTGCATTATGGGAACCAATATTATTTGTCTTTCTCTTCAGTCTATGGAACGGGCACGACTGTCGAGATCTATATCCCCAGAACTTGAATCAATCCTGTATGGAATAGGTAAGGGAAAGGGTGAGCTGAGATGAAGATGGTTATCGTGGATGATGAAAAAGGGATTGTGGACGGACTGAACAAGCTGATCGGCCGTTACGTTCCCGAATGTGAGATGATCGGCGCAGCCTATAACGGGTTGGATGGATTCAGGCTGATTCTGGAGCGGCAGCCGGACATTGTGATTACAGATATCCGCATGCCTCAGGCAGACGGTCTGGAGATGATCCGGATGCTGAAGGATGAGGCCTGTCATGCCAAATTTATTCTCTTGAGCGGGTATGCCGAATTCGAATATGCCCGCAAAGGCATGCAACTGGGCGTTCAATTCTATATCAACAAGCCGGTGGAAGAAGAGGAGCTGCAGGACTGTGTTTACAAGGTGATGGAAGTCATCCGCTCCGAACGGGCCCGGCAGCAAGAGGTGCACAACTTAAAGCTGCAGGTGCACAACCGTATGGTGGAGAGCGCATTACGAGACCTGATGGATGCGGGCAGCGACAATAAGCTTCTGGTGGATGAGTTGCTCCGGGTAATCCGTATCCCTCTTGAAGATACCCGTTACGTATGCGCCTTGCTCGAATTCGAAAGCAGCTTGGGAGCTTTGAAGGGGCCAGGCCTTGAACGGCTGTTCCTCCGGATAGACCGTACTTTGGAGCAGTATCAGGGAGTATACCGGATCCGCTATTCGGGCTCTCAAGTAGCTGTGATGGTGACTCATGATCAGGACATCAAGTACAGAGAGCTGATTCGCTCCATTCACGACTTGAAAGAAATGGTTTACGAAGAGACAAAGCTGTCCATGGCCGTCGGGATTGGTACAGTACAGGAAAGGGCGGAAGGAATCAGCTTATCCTTTGAAGAAGCCCGCCATGCCTTAAGCTATAAGGTGATCAAGGGAGAAGATGCCGTAATTCCGTATTCCGAGATCGTAAACTTGAAAGGGCGGCGCCTTCCTGTTTCTGAAGAGATTATCTCAAAGCTGGAAGCTTGTATGGACAATATGGATGAAAAGGGATGTGTGAACCTGATTCGCGAAATTTTCGGCATTATTGAAAAGGAGGAGAGCATGAGTCCCGCCGATCTCCAGCTGCAGTGCTTGAGCATTCTCTTATCAAGTATGCGCAAAATGTCTCTTCAGCAATTCCAGCAGCATGATATCATCGGGCGCCACATCCTCTCCCTGGAAAGCATATCCCGGTTCAGGACATTGGAGCAGCTGGAAGAGTGGATGGTTCAGGTTATCCAGGGCATCCTGTCCTTCAAACAGGAACATCAGATTCCCCGGAAAAAGGACATCATTGCGGAGATCAAGGAGTATGTGACGGAGCATTACAGCGAACCGATCAGCCTGGCGGATTTGTCCGCTCGCTTTTTTATCAATCCTTATTATTTGAGCCAGCTGTTCAAGCAAAAGACGGGGGAAACGTATCTTAATTTTTTGGCACAGACCCGGATCAATAAGGCAAAGGAGCTGCTGATCAGAACGGATTTGAAGGTTTATGAGATATGCCAGCGGGTCGGTTACTCCGATGCACAGCATTTTGCCCGCTTATTCGAGAAATTAACGGGATGCAAGCCAAGCGAATACCGCAAGAACCCGCTCAGGGAATAATCATGATCCGTCCTTTCGCCAATCTACAGGCGGGAGGATTTTTTTGTACAGCTAAAAAATGGCCCTGTGAAAACTTAAAAACGTCCCTTTGTGCGTTTGGCTTCCCGAAAGTATAGTGGATGTAAGCGGATACAACAAAGCGCATACGGGGGGGATAAAAATTGAAAAGCTGTAATCTTCATCATATGAAGGTGTATTGGCCACTATATGTGATGGCGATTCCGGGAATCGTTTTTCTCATCGTATTTAAATTCATTCCGCTGGCCGGTGCTGTCATCGCCTTCAAGGACTATTCGGTTTTTCAAGGGTTCATCGATAGTCCCTGGGTAGGTCTCAAACATTTTAGTACGCTGCTTCACCATCCGGATTTTGCCCGAGTGTTCGGCAATACGCTGATGCTGGGATTTTTCAAGCTTGTATTGATTTTCCCGGTGCCCGTTTTGCTGGCACTGATGATCAATGAGATTCGAAAATCGGCGTTGAAGAAAGGAATCCAGACCGCTCTGTACATTCCGCACTTTTTATCCTGGGTTATCGTTGGCGGTATTCTCTTCGATTTCTTTTCGTTAAGCGGTTTGTTCAACATTATCATCGGGTGGTTTGGTCAGGATGCTGTGCTGGCCATGCAAGAAAGTGCATACTTTAGACCCATTTACGTGCTTGCTTCGATATGGAGAGATGCCGGATGGGGGACCGTGGTGTATATGGCCGCCATTAGCGCGATCGATCCGCAGCTCTATGAATCAGCGATGATCGACGGCGCCTCCAAGTTCAGGCAAATCCGCCACATTACATTTCCGCTTCTTCTGCCTACCGTTCTGGTGCTGTTCTTGCTCGAGATAGGCAATTTCCTGGATCTTGGCTTTGATCAAGTATACAATCTGCTCACTCCGATGACCTATAACGTAGGGGATATCCTGGATACGTACGTGTTCCGGACCGGCATTCAGCAGGGGCAGTACAGCTTTGCTACCGCGGTAGGGCTGTTTCAATCCGTGATTGGATTTATTATGGTGTACATCTTCAATAAGCTGTCGAAGAAAGTGTCGGATGGGGGGTTATGGTAGGATGCTTGAATCGAGAGGGGAAAAAGTATTCGTTACGGCAATCACCGTCTTTCTCATCCTGTTTTCAATCATAGCGCTCGTACCGCTCCTGTCCGTAATTGCAACCTCGTTCAGTTCCAAAAGTGCCGTGGACATGAACCTGGTAACGTTATGGCCGAAGCAATTTACGTTAGACTCATGGAAGCACATCATCGACCGTCCCGACTTATGGAAATCGTTTTTCCTGACGCTCGGCTCGACAGTAATCGGAACGGTATTGGCACTTTTGATGACTGCCTTGTTCGCATACCCGCTGTCGAAATCCGAGTTCCGCTGGGGCTCCGTCATTATGGTGGCTGTTGTGATCGCCATGATCTTCAAGGCGCCTATCGTGCCATACTTCCTGACGGTCCGCAGTATCGGCCTTTATGATAATCCGCTGGTGCTGGTTGTGCCGCATATTCTGAATCCATTCAATCTAATCATTATGAGAACCTTCTTCAAGCAGTTCTCCAAGGAATTGGAGGAAGCGGCCTTGCTTGAAGGCTGCGGATATTTCCGTATGCTGTTCCAATTCGTGCTTCCGCTATCCAAGGCCGTACTGGCAACGCTTGCTTTATTCTACGGTGTGGTATTGTGGAACCAATTTCAGCATCCGCTTTTCTTCCTGCAGGATCCAAACTGGTTTCCGCTGCAAATCAAGATCCGACAGTTCATCACCGACGATAACGTCATTATGGCTGGTGCCGCATCTACGGCTAACCTTAACTATAACGAGCGGACCTTAAGAGCAGCGACCGTTATTTTTGCCATCATTCCGATCGTTTTGGTGTATCCGTTCCTGCAAAAATATTTTGTCAAAGGAGCCATGATCGGCTCCGTAAAAGGGTGAAGGGGGAGAAAACATGAATTTCAAAAAAATTGGATTATTATTAGCGGCAGGTATCCTTGCGATGACTACTGTAAGCGGTTGCGGCGGGGATTCTTCCAAAGGTTCGTCAGCTGCTGACCAGAACCAAACCTCTGACGGAGTTGTCGATCTTGAAGTGTGGGGAACGAACATCGGATATCAGCCGATCACCAAAGGCAGCAAGCTGTATGAATTTTATAAGGAAAAGCTTGGTGTGGGTGTTATTAATCCGTATGTGGAATGGAACGGAGGAACCAACTATCTTAATCAGCTGAACCTGAAAATTGCCGCTAACGAAATCCCAGACCTATTCTTACCTAAGCAGGGGATTGAGGACAGCTTGGCTAAAAATGGTGCGATTGCCGACCTGACTGAACTGTTGCCTAAATATGCACCGAATTTATGGCAAGCCATTCCGCAGGAAATGTGGGATGTGGTCAAGGCGAACGACCCTACCGGTCAGGGGAGAATCTATTATATCCCCGGTATGGTGGACTACGGAAGATACGCCGGCATGATCCGCCAGGATTGGCTCGGCAAGTTGGGCCTGCCGATGCCGAAGACTCAAGACGAATACGTAAAGGTGCTGGAGGCATTCCGGGATCAGGATCCCAACGGCAATGGCCAGAAGGATGAGCTTCCAACCGGCGGCCGGGAGCAGGCCCGCTGGATGGATCATTTGTTCGCCATGTACGGGGTTGCCATGTTCGAAGGTTATCCGGACTGGGACATTTACGACGGCGAGCTGACTTATTCCGCGGTGACTCCGAATATGAAAGCGGCTTTGGAGTTCATCTCCAAGCTGTACAAGGAAGGCTTGATAGACAAGGAATCGCTTTTGAACACAAAGGATAAGTGGGACGGAAAGATTTATGCGAATAAGGCAGGAAACTACTTCCATTGGGTAGAGTCCGGCAATTTGCCCTTGGAAAATATCTATAAGAACACGGGTGTAAAGGCACAATTCGAAGTACTCCCTATCCCGGAAGTCCCGGGCTATAAGGGTTTCTATACTTGGAAGAGATCCACACCACCAGCCTGGGTAGTCAAAAACAACAAGGATGAGAAAAAGCTGATGGCCACCCTAAAGCTGCTGAACAACATGTATGATAAGAAAAATTGGAAAGATTTGTTCCTTGGCGTGGAAGGCATGCACTATACGATCAAGGACGGCAAAGCCGTCAAGCTTCCTGATGACAAAAGCAGTCAGGAGAATCTAATTCTTAATCCGGCTTCAGGCATATCGACACTAGATATGACAATTGATCTCTTAAATAGTACTGTATCGGAAGACAACAAGTGGGTAATTGATCAGGTCACCCGGAACATGCAGGAAGCCCAGAAGTATGCCAAACTCATAGCCGGTGACGGCATGCCGGCCAGCGTATACGACGGTTTCCCGGACATTAACAATCGTACGCTATTCGTGGAATACGCCACCAAGATTATCATTGGCCAATATCCGATCAGCAAGTTCGACGAATTCGTCGACAAGTGGTATCAATCGGGTGGCGAAGAAGTTACGAAGCGTGCAAAAGATTGGTACGCTAAGCTGAAAAAATAATCAGAGTGGAGGGTTCTTCAATGCACAACTACCTGCCTTTTGATGTTCCTTATCAAAAAAAGATCAGGCTAATCATCAACACGGACGCCAAAAACGAGGCTGATGACCAGTTTGCAATCGTTCACGCACTGCTGACCCCGCGATTTATGATCAAGGGCATCATTGCAGCTCATTTCGGTACAGAGAGAACGAACGAGTCTATGCTGGAGAGTTATAAAGAATGCGAATATGTATTGTCTCTTATGGGGGACGCTGGAAAGGTTCCTGTATTCAAGGGGGCGACGCACGCCATACCAGATGAGCAAACCCCCGTTATGTCAGAAGGGGCCGAGCTGATTGTTCGCGAAGCGATGTCTGACGATCCTGCACCGCTATACGTCATCTTCCTCGGACCCCTAACTGATATGGCCAGCGCTTATTTGGCAGAGCCGCGTATCGCCGAAAAGTTGACATGCGTTTGGATTGGCGGCGGCAAATATCCGGAGGGAGAGCGGGAATTCAATCTGATGAACGATATCGACGCCGCAAATGTTGTCATGCAGTCCCCTATCGAACTCTGGCAGGTGCCACGCACTGTATATCCAACCGTCAGAGTCAGCCTGGCAGAACTGGCTCTGAAGGTTCGTCCTTACGGTGCGATCGGTCAGTACCTGTTCCAGCAAATGATCGATTTCAATGACAAAATGGCGGACAATATGCGTTTTCCAAGAGGAGAGGCGTGGTCTCTCGGCGATTCTCCTGCAGTCAGTCTGCTGCTTGACGCACATGATTATGACTGGGAAATGAGGAGTGCTCCGTATATTACCAAAGAGATGTATTATGTGCACAAGCCGACTGAGCGAAAAATTCGTGTATACCACGATGTAGACTCACGTTTTACATTGGAGGATATGTACGCGAAGCTCGCACTGTTCCATGCTGTACAGCAACAAAATCAAACTCAATATTAGGAAATACCTCTTCGGTATCACTGTGAGACTAAGGCGGTCAGGTATACTGGCTGCCTATTCTTTCTCAATCATTTCAAGGGGAATCGAATCCCATTTTCTATTTGGCACTTTCACGAAATAGAAGGGCACCGGATCATGAAAACTGAATCGAAAGAGGGGCAATCATGGGAAATCGTCTAATGGAAGTGCTTGAGGGTCAAGAACATAATTATATCCTTCCTTTTCTCTGGCAGCATGGCGAGGAAGAGAAGGTGATTCGGGAAGAGATGGCCCGTGTGCATGAAGCCGGAATCGGGGCTGTTTGTGTGGAGTCCCGGCCTCATCCGGATTTTCTTGGACCGAAATGGTGGATGGATATGGACATTATTATGGAGGAAGCCCGGGCTCGTGGCATGAAAGTATGGATTCTCGATGACGATCATTTTCCAACGGGACATGCGGGAGGCAAGGTGAAGGAGGCTCCGGAAGAGCTTCATCGCATGTTTTTGGGGGAACGTTATATCGATACCATCGGTCCTGCCAAGGGAGCATCTCTGTTGCTGGACACCTTACTTATGTACGGGCTGCGGCCGACCATCTCGCATAGCCAACATGCGAGCGGCAAAAACAAGCTGATTTCAGTAGTCGCGGTCCGCCGTAATCCATCCAATGGGACATTACTCAGTGACTGTGTCGACATCACTGATCTTGTACATGACGGTATCCTTTATTGGGATATCCCTGAAGGGTATTGGCGGGTATTTATTATTTCAGAAAATAAGCATGGCGGCAGCAAGGCGCAGGAAGATTATTTGAACCCGCTAGACCGGGATTCAGTTCGAATTTTGATTGATACGGTATATGAAGCTTTTTACGAACGGTATCGGGAGGATTTCGGTAAGACGATTGCCGGCTTCTTTTCCGATGAGCCCGGATTCTATAATGACCCGGTAACCTTTGATTTCGACTCGAAGCCTGGAAAAAAGGGGGTGCCGCTCCCTTGGAGCCGGGAGATGCCGGCCCTGCTTGAGCAGGCGCTGGGTAAGGATTACCGTAAATATCTATATTTTCTCTGGCAGGATGCTGGAGAACAGTCGAGTATCGTGCGGTACGCCTATATGGATATTGTCAGCAAGCTCTACGCGGAAAACTTCTGCAGCCAAATCGGAGCATGGTGCAGAGCCCGCGGGGTAGAGTACATCGGACATGTACTGGAAGACAACAACGTTCATGCAAGGCTAGGCCCAAGCGCCGGACACTTCTTCCGCTCGCTCTGGGGGCAAGACATGTCGGGCATCGACGTGGTGCTGTGGCAGATCGTCCCCGGCTTCGATGAGCTGCCTTTCCGCAAGCCGACGGGGGAAACGGATAGTGAATTTTTCCATTATGGCCTCGCCAAGCTTGGTGTGTCTCTTGGACACATCGATCCGAAAAAACAAGGAAGGACGATGTGCGAAGTGTATGGGGCGTATGGCTGGGCGGAAGGGTTAAAGCTGATGAAATGGCTCACGGACCACATGCTCGTTCGCGGCGTCAACTATTTTGTCCCTCATGCCTTTACCCAGAAAGCTTTTCCGGATCCGGATTGTCCGCCACACATGTATGCGGGCGGGAAAAATCCACAGTACCGCTACTATAAGCATTTAAATCGATATATGAATCGGATCAGTCACCTGATTTCGGGCGGAAGGCACATAGCGACAGCAGCCGTTCTATATCACGCTGAAGCCGAATGGTCCGGGGAATCGATGTATTTTCACAAACCTGTGAAAAAATTGATGCATCATCAGATCGACTGCGACGTTCTTCCCGTCGATATTCTTTTGGAAGCATCCAGCGTGAAAAACAACAAACTGCATGTAAATCGCGAGGATTACGAATGCCTGATCGTGCCCTATGCAGAGGCGCTTCCGGCGGCGATGGTTCGGCGTTTAGCGGAGTTTGCCGAGCAAGGCCTGGCTGTTCGTTTTGTTGACGGGCTGCCGTTACGATCTAGCGAGGGGAGTGATATTTCTAGCGAACGGTCATGTCTAGCCGATCACCGGAATGTGAAGCTTGCAGCTTTAGACCAGCTGGCGCAAGACCTTATTGCAGAAGGATATTACGATGTTAGAGTAGACAAATACGAACCGTACCTGCGGAACTATCACTACTGTCATGATGGTTTGGATGTTTTTATGTTCTTTAACGAACACCCGAATCAAACCCTATCCACGAGGATTATTTTACCTGTCCAAGGTGAAGTTTATGCATATGATGCGTTCCTGAATCGGTTGATTGATTTAAATGTAAGTATGGAGAACGGAGCGAAAGCAGTACAGCTTGTCCTTCATCCGTATGAATCTATCGTCCTGCTCCATGGATCTGACCTGGAAGGCTATGCTGCACTCCCAAGGCATACCGCTCTGGCGGAGCTTGAGCTTCATGGCGAATGGGCGGTTTCCACCGCTGATTCTGAAACTTATCCTCATTTCAAGAAGTGGGGAAAACTGACGGCTCTGACGAATATGAGCGGACCTGATCATTTACCCCGATTTTCAGGCACCTTCCGTTATGAAACGGAGTTTGAATGGGAGGAATCCGTAAACCATGCTCTGCTGGATTTGGGTGAGGTTTACGAAACGGCAGAGGTGTGGTTGAATGGCGAGCAAGCAGGGGTACGCATCTGTCCTCCATACCGGGTGGAAATCAATGGCCTTATAAAGAAGGGCAGAAATAAGCTTGTCATTGAAGTTACGAATACGTTAGTGAAGGATCAGTGTGACTTCTTGTCGGCCTTTGCGCAGCAGGAACCAAGCGGGCTCATCGGGCCCGTCCAGGTGAAAAGTATTAAGGTATAGATGATTAAAAACCATCTTAAAGGGGCCGAATGGATGTTATATCCTATCATAACAGAAACACGTGCAATGCTGGAGTTGAATGGTATTTGGAATTTTAAGCTCGACTCCGGAAACGGCTTTGCCGATGTGTGGTACTCAAGGAAACTGACTGACACTATACCGATGGCGGTGCCTTCCTCCTATAACGATATAGGCGTCACATCGGATATCCGGAACCATATCGGCTGGGTTTGGTATGAAAGGGAGTTTGCAGTTCCCAGTCTGCTTCGATCCCAGCGCCTTGTCTTGCGGCTCGGCTCAGCTACGCATGAAGCAAAGGTTTATGTGAACGGGGAACTGGTTATGGAGCACAAAGGCGGTTTTACCCCGTTCGAAGCCGAAATCAATCCGTTTTTACAAAGCGGAAATAACCGGTTGGCCGTCGCGGTGAACAATATTGTAAACCATTCCACCCTACCTGTCGGACACTATGTCGAAAAGGAAATCGAGGGGCTTGGGAAATATATTCACAACTCCCCGAATTTCGATTTTTTTAATTATGCGGGAATTCATCGGCCAGTCAAGATTTACACGACTCCGCAAACGTACGTGAACGATATTACAATCGTTACTGGCTATGCGAACTCCTCCGGGATTGTATCATACAAGCTGGATATTGTCGGTGATGCCCAAGCGAGAGTAAGTATTCTCGACGAATCCGATTCTGTTGTGGCACAAGAAGCTGGCTTGGAAGGTACGATGAGCATCCAGAACGTGAAGCTGTGGGAGCCGATGAATGCTTATCTTTACACGCTAAAGGCAGAGCTATTAAAGGGTGAAGAAGTCATCGATGTGTATGAGCAGCCGTTCGGCGTAAGAACTGTAGAAGTCAAAGACGGCAAATTCCTCATCAACAAGAAGCCATTTTATTTTAAAGGATTCGGAAAACACGAGGATTCCCCCATTAACGGAAGAGGGTTCAGCGAATCAGTAAATGTTATGGATTTTCATTTAATGAGATGGGTGGGTGCCAACTCTTTTCGGACATCACATTATCCATACTCCGAGGAGCTCATGCGTCTGGCTGATCGTGAGGGTTTTGTCGTTATCGATGAAGTGCCGGCCGTTGGCTTAAACTTAAACTTCAATGCATTCACGGGTGTAAGCAGTGGGAACAGCAGCACAACTTGGGAGAGAATCAAGACACGCGAGGCTCATCGTGAAGTCATACGAGAGCTGGTGGCACGGGATAAGAATCATGCGTGTGTAGTTATGTGGTGTGTGGCAAACGAACCAGGGGCTGAAGAGGAAGGAGCATACGAATACTTCAAGCCGATGGTGGAGTTGGCGAAAGCCTGCGATCCCCAGCAAAGGCCGGTTACAATCACGACGATGATAAAATCCACCCCTAAAAATTGCAAAATTGCAGATCTAGTGGACGTTCTGGCTCTGAACCGATATTACGGATGGTATTACGATGTTGGTGAGTTAGAAATTGCAAAAATTCATCTTCGAGAGGAATTAGAAGGCTGGAATAAGCGATGTCCGGGAAAGCCAATCATAATGGCGGAGTTTGGTGCTGATACCATTGCCGGGTTCCACGAAGTGGATCCTGTCATGTTCACCGAAGAGTTTCAGGCAGAGTACTTGCGCATCAATCATGAGGTTTTCGATGAGTTCGACAATTTTATTGGAGAGCATGTTTGGTGTTTAGCCGATTTTAATACAAGCGAGGGTGTCAGACGGGTGCAAGGAAACAAGAAAGGGATTTTTACTCGTGACAGAAAACCTAAATTCGCAGCTCATGAATTGCGAAAGAGATGGAATACCATTTCTGACTTTGGGTACAAAAGGTAGATAGGAGTGTTGACATGATTCGTACTTCTTTTAACGATAATTGGACGGTTGGCTCGAAAAACAGCTTTTTTTCAGAAAAAGAAATTGCAAAGATTCCATTGAAGACCGTCACATTGCCACATGATGCAATGATCGAAAGGAACCGCAAAAAGCCTATAGAAGGGGACAAAGGTAAAAGTAATTTTCAAATCGCATTTTACCCGGAAGGGGAATATGAGTATAGAAAGATGTTCTTTGTGCCGGAAGAGCACAAAGATAAAAGAGTAACCATTGAGTTTGAAGGCGTATATATGAACGCTATGGTATATTTGAACGGAGCTTTTGCCGGACAACAACCTAATGGATACACGAATTTCTATATAAAAGCAGATCGTTTCCTGAAATATGGGGAAGAGAACGAGATTAAAGTGATTTCGTTGAATTACAAAGATTCCCGTTGGTACTCCGGTGCAGGGATTTATCGGAACACCAAACTCATCATAGGGAATTTGGTGCATATAGCTCTTGACGGCGTCAAAATTTCCACCCCTGATATCCAAGCCGATCGCGCTGTAGTCCATGTAGCGACCGTCATTGAAAACGAAGGACTTCACACTCGTACGGTCAATGTTCGTACGGAAATCGTCGACGCCGACGGTAATATCGTTGGCAGTGACTCCGCAACGTTGACCACGTTCGCAGGGGAGAGGGCTGCATTGCGTCAGCGCATTTACGTTCGGCAGCCCAAGTTTTGGAGCGTAGAACATCCCCATTTATATACATGCCGAACACGCGTGATGACGGAGAATGAACAACTGGACGAAGAAACGAATTCTTTCGGGATACGTTCGCTTACACTTGATCCGGACAGAGGACTCTGCATCAATGGCGAAGTCGTGAAGCTGCGCGGCGCCTGCATTCATCACGACAATGGCGTGCTCGGAGCAGCCACGATCGAAAGAGCCGAAGAGCGTCGCGTCGAGATTCTGAAGCAGGCGGGCTTTAATGCATTGCGCAGCGCGCACCATCCGATGAGCAAGGCGCTTCTGGACGTTTGTGATCGCCTCGGCATGCTCGTCATGGACGAAAGCTTTGATATGTGGACCTCAACCAAGGTCGATCACGATTACGCGCTTCATTTTGCAGACTGGTGGGAGAAAGATATCCAAGCGATGATCGACAAGGATTACAATCACCCCTGTGTCATTATGTATAGTATCGGAAATGAAATTCCGGAAGCAGGGAGACCGATTGCTTCCGTATGGGGTCATAAATTGGCGGAGAAGATACGTTTGCTTGACAGTACCCGATTTGTAACAAACTCGATCAGCTTTGTCATATCCGTCTGGGATGAAGTCAAAAAGATGATGAGCGCGAATGATGCAGCTAACAATGCAGGCATCAATACGATGATGAACAACATCGGTCAGGCCCAGGCAGCGATTACAACATCCGACCTCGCCACGATTCGAACGGCAGAATCGTTTGGTCACGTTGATATCGCAGGTTATAACTATGCAGAAGCGCGTTATCTGACAGACAGGGAGCTGTTTCCGAACCGGGTGATCGTTGGAAGCGAGACGTTTCCTTCGTTAATCGACAGGAATTGGAAACAGGTGTTGGAGAACAGCCACATTGTTGGTGATTTTACTTGGACAGGCTGGGACTATCTAGGTGAAGTGGGAATCGGAAGAGTCAAGTATGATCCTAACGATGCGAGCTTTTTAGGGGCATTTCCGTGGCTTGCGGCCTGGTGCGGGGATATTGATATTATCGGTAACCGGCGTCCGGTATCTTACTACCGTGAAATCGTGTTTGGCCTTCGCAAGGATCCGTACATCGCGGTTCAACGCCCCGAGCATTACGGCAATCATCCCCTTCCCACCAAGTGGAGTTGGAGCGATTCCGTCTCCAGTTGGTCATGGAACGGGTACGAAGGAAAACCGATCCGGGTGGAAGTGTATGCCGATGCCGATGAAGTAGAGCTGCTCGTGAACGGCAAATCGGCAGGCAAAGCGGCTGCAGGCGAAGAACATC
The DNA here is from genome assembly GCF_046098255.1 of Paenibacillus jiangxiensis. Classification (NCBI taxonomy): domain Bacteria; kingdom Bacillati; phylum Bacillota; class Bacilli; order Caryophanales; family Paenibacillaceae; genus Paenibacillus; species Paenibacillus jiangxiensis. Next base: position 16,822 of record NZ_JBJURI010000011.1, on the reverse strand, counting down.
GATATAAAGCTGAATTTGATTTAGCCTATGAGCCAGGGGAACTCGTGGCCGTAGCCTATATGGATGGTCAAGTAATCGGACGAATGACGCTTCATTCGGCAACCGGCGACGTCCAGTTGAAAGTGGAGGCGGACCGGACGGAAATCGCCGCGTCCGACAGAGATCTGTCGTTTTTAATGATCAGCTTGGTGGACGGACAAGGGAATCTATACAACACCGCCGACCGTAAAGTTTCTGTCCAGGTGGAGGGCCCAGGAGTACTGCAAGGACTTGGCAGTGCTGACCCGAAGTCTTCGGAAAACTTCTTTGACACCGAACGTACGACTTTCGACGGGAAAGCTTTGGCGGTTGTGAGGCCCAAGGATGCCGGAATGATCATCGTGACGGTCACTGCAGACGGATGCGACCCGAAGGTCATACAGATCAACGCCATAGCGAATGCTGATACACTCTGTGGATGCTAAGTCACGGAGGTAGGTATTTTTTTTGAAAAGGACGGTTACATTAACTTCGTTGCTTGCTGAGGAAATACTTAGTAAGCACAACCTGAAGAATGAGGGAGGTGAATCCGGTGACCGTAGCTTCTGACGTAAAAACTTGTGTAGCTTCGTTAAAAAGCGCACAGGCAAGCTTGGAACAGTTTGCTCTGTCGACGCAAAACCAGGAAGCGAAAACTCTGTTCACAAATGCGGCTCAGCAAACGCAGCAGGTGCTTCAACAGGTGGAGCAAAGAGTCCAGCAGTTGGAGAATGAAGAGCCTCAATATAAAGGCTTTTAAAAAACATTACGGATTGTCCTTGCGTGCAACAAAAGGTAGAGGTGTCCCCAATAGAACGATTGTTTTAGGGACACCTCATCGTTTTACACTTACCGAATTTTATAATCATTAGGCAAAGCCTCTTTGATCTGCTTCCATACCTGGTGATCAACAATTAATTCGGTATCCCTTGACTTGACAGAGAACAAATCACTGTAATGATTCGCTGTCATCGGTCTTATGACGACATTTATATCAGGATCCGGAAGCATGTACTTCTCAGGTAGTCTATTCACAATAATTTTCCAGTCGTCGAAATCGATGAATGGAGCATCCGAAGATTGAACCGGCGGGACCGAGTGCTTGACAGGCTGAGTTATCTGTACCGATGTCACAGGTGCTTCCGGCTGTTTAACTGGCTCATAGGTCTGCACCGGTATCGCGGTCGGTTCCGGCTGCTGCACAGGTTCGTAGGTCTGCACGGGCGGTACAAATGCCTCCGGCTGCTGCACAGGTTCGTAGGTCTGCACGGGCGGTACAGATGCCTCCGGCTGCTGCACAGGTTCGTAGGTCTGCACGGGCGGTACAGATACCTCCGGCTGCTGCACAGGTTCGTAGGTCTGCTCAGGCGGTACAGATGCCTCCGGCTGCTGCACAGGTTCGTAAGTCTGTACGGGCGGATCAGGCGCCTCCGGCTGTTCGTCTTTTTTCCACCACTGCAGACGCTTGGATACCTGCACGCATGTTTCTTTAAATCGTGCCCAATGGTTGCGCAGGTTCATAGGTATGGGAGCTCCTTTCGGCAATTGCACTGTGATATACGTTCATCACCATGTCTGTCATTTTATCCAAGGACCAGTGAGACATTGCCCATAGTCTGGCCTGGGAACCCAGCCGTTTACGAAGAGAATTGTCTTTCAACAGCTTCTCCAGCATTTTGGACAGCTCTGTGGGATTTTTGGGAGGTATTAATAACCCTGTTGCGTTATGCTTCACCATTTCGGGAAGTCCCCCTACATCACTGGCAATTATAGCTTTGCCCGCGAGCTGTGCTTCGATCAGGGATAAAGGCTGATTCTCTATAATGCTCGGAATGACGTAAATATCCGCTTGCTTGAGCAGGCCGGGAACATCATCCCGTTTGCCCATGAATACAATGTCATTGCTTAGCTTCAAGTATTTGGCCTGGAAACGCAGCTCGGTCATTTTATCTCCTTCACCTACGATCCAGCACTCCCAATCTGTACGTTTTTTCTTTAACTGGTGAAGCGCCTCAATCAGATCCTGGACCCCTTTTAATTCCACCAGGCGTCCGGAGAAAATGATGACTTTTTTATCTTTCGGGCGCAGCACCTTTGATTCCCGATCCATTTTCTCAAGAAATGCAGCGGTGTCAAAGCCGTAATGCAGCACATCGAGCTTCTTTTTGGGAACCTGAAATTCATCTGTCAAAGTACGTTTCAGCCATTGGTTCGCAACAATCGTACGTTCTGCCGAGGTGGCTCCGAGATGCTCGAGCTGGTCATAATATTCCCGTGCTATTTGAGAGGTAGGAGACTTATGAATCGTTTTAAGCTGCAGTCTGATTTCGTGGGCAACGCATCCATGGAGGGTGGCAACCTGGGCTGTCTTCTGTGGTCTAATGCGGTTGATGCTTGCTGTCGATAGAACATCCTGCGTATGAATAACGTCGTACGAGTGCAATCCCAGATAAGCGACAGACAGCTCATATACATAACGGCGAAACTCGGTATATTTTACAAGATGATTGATATGAATTTCAGGATAAGCCGATTTATTCAGCATAGCATGCAGGAGGGGAAGAACTTTATTGCTGTAAAGCTTTTTATTCTTGTTGACGATATGCACAAAAGTGCCTTCTTCATCACCATAACCGAGAAGATCTACCTCATGGCCCAAAAATTCGAGCCGTTCTTTTAACTGCTCCATATAGGACCATACGCCCCCCAGATGGGGAACATGCCAGTACGTTGCTAACAGGATTTTCATGAATTCATCTCCCTTGCCGATATAAAGCCTCCATCCTCAAGCTTTTGCCGGATTTCCTGTTTGGACATCAGGTTTGCCGCAGAAACATATTTCTTTATATGTTCAGAAGGATAAGAGGCATAGGTGTTTCTTAATCCCGGAATTTCAATTTCCGGCAGCACGACAAAGTAACGATTGTTGTAGATAACGGCATGACGGCTTTCATATTCGGAGAGAAGGATTTCGGCCAATTTTTCTCCCGGTCTCGTCCCGATGTGCACGATCTTCGCGTCTTTAATCCCGTAAGCTTCTATCAATACTTCGGCTAAATCCATGATCTTGCACGCATCCATCATCAGAACGAATATTTCCCCGCCTTTTCCTTCCTTTGCCGCCGTTAAGACCAGTTCTGTCGCCGACTGCGTGGTCATAAAGAAACGGACCATTTCCCTGTCCGTAATTTCGATCTGTCCTGTTTCCTTTAATTGATTAATAAACAGCTGCAGCACACTGCCGCTGGAACCGAGAATGTTGCCTCCTCTAACGCTCACAAACCGGGTCCCGGTATGGATGGTATTCGCGTAGATCATCAGCTTCTCAGCAATAGCTTTGGTCATGCCGTAAAAGTTGACGGGATCGGCCGCCTTGTCGGTGGAAATATTAACAACTTTCTTCACACCGTTTACAGCCGCCGCATCAATTACGTTCTGTGTGCCGATAATGTTTGTTTTCAAAGCTTCGACGGGCTGTTCTTCACATATATTGACATGCTTAAGCGCAGCTAAATGGAACACGTAATCCACACCCCTGCATGCGGCAATCAATGCTTCCTGATCGCGGATGTCACCAATGCAAAAGCTTAATCTCGGCTCCTTTAACTCCCGCTCCATTTTCACCTGGCTGGATTCATTTCGTGAATAAATAATGATTTTTTTCGGATTATGGGGTAGCAGCTGGGTGACGAGTTCCCGTCCCCATGAGCCGGTTCCTCCGGTCACCAGGATGACTGAATTTTCGAACATTCTTCTTCCTCCTTAAGGAAAATAGCACTACCCGCGCATTTTGTTTCGATTAAAGCCCATAGGTGTTTTATTTCAAATTCTCGCTATAATGTACACCTTGGAGCAGCTGTGTCCATAAATGGTTGTTTCCTAACCACTTATCTTCCTGCGGGAATTGAACTGCGCATACTTTTTCCAAAGTCCAGCCCTCATCCACGATGCCCGTATGCCCTGTATGATTAACAACAAGCACCTGAAAATTGTTGGTTACCAGTTCCGACAGCACGTCCTGAAGTTCTTCCGCATCCTCCATATCCGCTTCCGTCCGGACAAAAAGAACTCGCTGGCAGGTGGCGCATTTGTCAAGAAAACGCTGAATTCGTCGTTCTAATTTGGCTTTCACTTCCGGATAAGTCTTCAATTCGGTCAGCGAATTTCTGGCAATGTCAAAATCATGACTGGACAAAATATGGTAGGCATCCTCGGACACGGCCAGGTTGTCGCCCGCATACCCGAGAATACGCAAATGTGATTGATCCATAAAATCATAAAAGCGGTACCTCAACAGACGATTGACATCGGATAACGAGTATGATCCCATCCAGTCGATTACGCCCGCGAACGGTCTAAGTTTGTTCTGCCTCAATTGAATGGAGGCCAGACAAAGATCACCCAAACTGAAAATAGCATCGTACGCGCCTTTGATTCCTTCCAGTTTCATTTCAGATATCCCCTTTAGTCAGTGTCCGGCCGCTTGACCAACATGCGTGTCAAACAAACCGGCAGACAGATCAGTCCACGGCTGCCATTGCAGTGTCATCTTCGTTTTTTCCGTTCCATAGGCAGCTGTGCCGGATATCACCAATCTCGCAGGTGTATGGGTGATATCAGGACATATTGTCCAATATGGCAACCAGATCACCACGGTCCAATAGAGCCTTTAAGAGATAGAAACCTATAAACCCGGCTCCTCCGATACTGTAGCTTTCGTGTTCACTCTCCTTTTAATTTTTTTGTATCCTATGAAAAATTAAGTATCCTTGTACTAGTTATCTATCATGGAACGATAAGAATGGGCGGGGGTTAGTTTCTGAATGAATTTCCCCTGTATGCTTATGAAGAACCGGAAGCGTACAGGGGCCTCATATTCCGGATAGGCTTGTTGCTTAGGAATTGCTGACGTACGGTTTCAGTTCAGGAAGTTCGAAAAACCGGTCGCCGCGCACTCTGTGTAACCATACGGGTCTACATAGTTTAACCTAAAAAAAATCGAACTGAATAATCGTCGTTCCCGGTCTCAAATTTTCTATTCCTAACATATAATGAGGCAGATTGAATAAAAAAGGAGTGAAATTGTTATGAGTGATGAACAAAACAACGAACAAACACTGGATGAGAAACAACAACGTGACGAAGAGGCTTTGGTTAAGAAACAAGAACGTGACGAGGAGGCACTGGCTAAGAAACAAGAACGTGACGAAGAGGCTGTGCTTAAAAGGCAACAACGTGATGAAGAGGCTTCATTAAAGAAGCAAGATCGTGATGCTGATGCAAATGCAGAGGACACAGAGGTAGCAGAGGAAGTAACCGATGCAGACGCTGTTGACAACGATGCCGACAAAGACGAATCTTAATATGAAGTGCAACAGCTGAAAAGGAAATGATCTATGGAAGAGATGGTTCCTGAATTCATTAGGGGCCATCTTATTTATTGTTTCCTGGTTCCCTTTGGTTAAACAATTAGAACTAATCTTCTGTTAGGAACTGCATTCTTACTCTCGTTTTAAGTGCCTTAGAGGTGCACGATGGATAAATCCGCAAAAATGCCCAGGTCTCGAAACCCTTAATTAATCATGAATTCCACCATAGCCTAACAAATTGCACTATACATTGATGACTTCGCCCTGAACTAGCAGAGGAACCGCTTAATATAATGATTCTGTAATAGAAAGGAGGCAAAAAAATAGTGGATAAAAATGAGGATTATAGAAACAAATTGGATAAGGATGTTTCATTAAACAGTTATGGAGATGAAAAAAAGGTGGCAGGAGAGGATCCCACTGCGAATGCGACAGCTAATGCAGACGCGTCAGCTGATGCAGACGCGACAGCAACAGCTGATGCAGATGCGACAGCCGATGCGGATGCCGACGTCGATGTGACAGCCGATGCCGACGCGGATGCCGACGCTGATGCGAAAGCGGATGCGGACGCTGACGCGGATGCGGACGCTGACGCGGATGCCGACGCTGATGCGGATGCGGATGCCGACGCCGATGCGGATGCGGACGCTGACGCGGATGCCGACGCGGATGCGGATGCCGACGCCGATGCGGATGCGGATGCGGACGCCGACGCGGATGCCGACGCCGACGCGAAAGCGGATGCGGACGCTGACGCGACAGCTGATGCAGATGCGACAGCGGATGCGGATGCGACAGCCGATGCGGACGCGACAGCTGATGCGGACGCGACAGCTGACGCGGATGCTGACGCGGATGCCGACGCGGATGCGGATGCGGATGCTGACGCCGACGCGGATGCGGACGCTGACGCTGACGCGAAAGCGGATGCCGACGCCGATGCAGATGCAGATGCGACAGCGGATGCAGATGCGACAGCGGATGCGGATGCGACAGCCGATGCAGATGCGACAGCTGATGCGGACGCGACAGCTGACGCGGATGCGGATGCGGATGCCGACGCGGATGCGGATGCGGATGCTGACGCCGACGCGGATGCGGACGCTGACGCTGACGCGAAAGCGGATGCCGACGCCGATGCAGATGCAGATGCGACAGCGGATGCGGATGCGACAGCCGATGCAGATGCGACAGCTGATGCGGACGCGACAGCTGATGCGGACGCGACAGCCGATGCAGATGCGAAAGCCGACGCGGATGCTGACGCCGACGCGGATGCTGACGCCGACGCGGATGCGGATGCCGACGCCGACGCGAAAGCGGATGCCGACGCCGATGCAGATGCAGATGCAGATGCGACAGCCGATGCAGATGCGACAGCTGATGCGGACGCGACAGCTGACGCGGATGCCGACGCCGACGCCGACGCGGATGCGGATGCCGATGCGACAGCCGATGCGGACGCGACAGCGGATGCGGATGCGACAGCCGATGCGGACGCGACAGCTGACGCGGATGCCGACGCCGACGCCGACGCGGATGCGGATGCCGATGCGAAAGCCGATGCGGATGCTGACGCCGACGCGGATGCTGACGCCGACGCTGACGCAGATGCAGATGCTGACGCGGATGCAGATGCTGACGCGGATGCGAAAGCCGATGCGAGAGCGGACGCGGATGCTGACGCCGACGCCGATGCTGACGCGAAAGCCGACGCCGACGCGGATGCCGACGCAGATGCTGACGCGGATGCCGACGCCGATGCGGATGCTGACGCTGACGCCGATGCTGACGCGGATGCCGATGCTGACGCCGACGCGGATGCCGACGCGGATGCCGACGCTGACGCTGACGCTGACGCTGACGCTGACGCTGACGCGAAAGCCGATGCTGACGCGGATGCTGACGCGGATGCCGACGCTGACGCCGATGCTGACGCTGACGCCGATGCTGACGCGAAAGCCGATGCCGACGCCGACGCCGACGCGGATGCCGACGCTGACGCTGACGCCGATGCGGACGCGGATGCCGATGCTGACGCCGATGCCGATGCTGACGCCGACGCGGATGCCGACGCGGATGCCGACGCTGACGCTGACGCTGACGCCGATGCTGACGCTGACGCCGATGCTGACGCGAAAGCCGATGCCGACGCCGACGCCGACGCGGATGCCGACGCTGACGCTGACGCCGATGCGGACGCGGATGCAGATGCTGACGCCGACGCCGATGCTGACGCGAAAGCCGACGCCGACGCCGATGCCGACGCGGATGCTGACGCGGATGCTGACGCTGACGCCGACGCGGATGCTGACGCTGACGCGGATGCCGACGCCGATGCGGATGCAGATGCAGATGCTGACGCTGACGCCGACGCCGATGCTGACGCGAAAGCCGATGCCGACGCCGATGCGGATGCCGACGCAGATGCAGATGCGGATGCCGACGCCGATGCTGACGCCGATGCGGATGCAGATGCGGATGCTGACGCTGACGCCGACGCCGATGCTGACGCGAAAGCCGATGCCGACGCCGATGCTGACGCCGATGCGGATGCTGATGCGGATGCTGACGCTGACGCCGACGCCGATGCTGACGCGGATGCCGATGCCGACGCAGATGCGGATGCCGACGCAGATGCTGACGCGAAAGCCGATGCCGACGCTGACGCTGACGCTGATGCCGATGCAGATGCCGATGCGAATGCTGATGCTGACGCTGATGCTGATGCTGACGCGAAAGCCGATGCCGACGCGGATGCTGACGCTGATGCCGATGCCGACGCCGATGCCGATGCCGATGCCGACGCCGACGCGGATGCTGACGCTGATGCCGACGCTGACGCGGATGCAGATGCTGATGCGGATGCTGACGCTGATGCAGATGCAGATGCCGATGCTGACGCGAAAGCCGATGCCGACGCCGATGCCGATGCGGATGCCGACGCTGACGCGGATGCCGACGCCGATGCGGATGCTGACGCTGATGCGGACGCCGACGCTGATGCCGACGCGGATGCTGACGCCGACGCTGATGCGGATGCCGACGCTGATGCTGACGCCGATGCGGATGCTGATGCTGACGCAAAAGCCGACGCTGATGCTGACGCCGACGCCGACGCCGACGCCGACGCTGATGCTGACGCTGACGCTGATGCTGACGCCGATGCTGACGCTGACGCGGATGCTGACGCTGACGCCGATGCGGATGCGGATGCGACAGCTGATGCCGATGCGGATGCGAGAGCTGACGCTGACGCCGACGCAGATGCGACAGCCGATGCCGATGCGAGGGCTGATGCGGATGCGAAAGCCGATGCCGACGCGGATGCTGACGCCGACGCTGACGCGGATGCGGATGCTGACGCGGATGCGGATGCCGACGCCGACGCCGACGCGAAAGCTGACTCCGGGCACAATACCTTTACAAACGGCAATAATACCGTGATCAATATCAGTGATAATAGCAGTGGATATATCGCTATGACTATATCTACACTTGCTATATTGGAGGCCTTAAAAGGAAACCAGGATCCAAACAAAATAGATGGCCTGATCTCCACCCTGAATAATACACTGAATGGGTTGCTGCAAGGTGGAAATGATAATCGCAGAGCTATCCTTAACGCTATTAATTCCCTCAGAAATGAGTAAAAAATTATAAGGTTGAGGAGGATTGTATGTCACAAACAAACATCTCGCGCTGTACGCTTCCTGCGAAGAAAGATAGCGATAGCCTGTATGTGGAGATTAGAAACAGTAACGAAAAATTTAGTCGTCAATTCAACCTCAATGCATACGATAAAAATTCGTCGGAAAAAGAATCATTACCCGTATATGTTGATGACCAGCTTACACTGAAGGATACCCTGGAGCCCGGATCACAGAAAGTCTATAGAATAGACGTGTCGAAAGTGGACGGGAAGATTGTTTTTGAAATTTCGCAAACCAAGGGCGGTTCAGGTATTAAAGTATCGAGAAACAACAAGAATCCAGCTTCTGTAGTATTACAACTTAAATAAAGTCTCTTGACCGACCGGATTACGGGGCTGTCCTAAAAGCAGATCATTCTGTTTAAGGGTAGCCCTTTCTTTATCCGTGAAGACGAGAATCCCCCCTCCTTAAAAGCGTCTGGCTTTAGGAGGGGGGATGTCATCTTGTTACAATTATAAAAGTCTGTCGATGACCGGTATATAATCTTCACCCGGTGGTTCGTTCTTATGTTTTGCGTACCAATCTTTAAACGTGGTCACTTCAATTTCGGGATCGCTCGTCATGTAGTGAAGCAGCTTCTCGAAGGAAGAAATATCAGGATTATCCGTTCCGTAGATTTCACAATACACCGTTCCACCCGATGATTTATCCCTGAACAGAGCAGCGGGATCCTCAGCAGCACCGGCAGGCTTGGTTTTCTTGTTGATCAATGAGAAACTGTGCAAAAAAAGGGTCATCTTTCTGAGCCCGTGGGCTTTCGCTAATTGGATGACATTTACCAATTCATCATAAGATAACCAGTCCAGATCGAATTTGGATTTCAGGCGTTCCCCGGTTTTCGATATAATTTTGACGTGGGTGACCGGAATTTCGATGGTGTTATAATAGGAAATTGTTTTATTCGCGGTCGGGATTTGTTCCAGATGATTATTGGGGTGCTGATAAAAGACCGAGGAATCGATTGGTATGCCGACCTCGGATAAAGCGTAAAGCGTGTTTTCGTTAATTGCATAAGATCCTCCTCTATGCGCAATCGGATAGGATCCCGTATGCTCGGCGATGAACTGTTTTCCGTATTCCAAAATTTTAATTTGCTCCCGCAGCGGGTAATGATAGATCGGCTTGCTGTAGAACGGCAGACTTCCGGACGGATGGGTATGCAGTTCTACTTCATGGCCCCTGAGATGGATGTTCCGGGCAATTTTTTGAAGCAGGGCAGAATCGTAATTAACATCGTATACATCCAGAAAAAAATTTCCCTTCACCCGGTAATGTTCCATGATATCCATTATTTTTCCGATCCCCGGCTGCTCCGGCAATCCCTCCCCGGTGATCAGCCGGGGGGGATTGAAATATGCGTCTTCCGTATCAATTGTAATAAATACCGTAAGCTTTTTCTCCGTTTGGTCTGTTTTTTTCATTCATATTCTCCCTTCAACCGGGATGCACAAGATAAGCAGGTTCGAAACCCGTTTTTTTCCGCCATGTAATCCGGCCTTCCCCGCCGTCATGGTAACGGCCATATACCAAATGCTCCAATCCTTGACCGTACGGATTGCTCTCGTCCAAGATCCATTTCACGATATGCAAATGGAGATGGAACATAATCCCCTCCACCAAATAATCGCCGTGTCCCAGTATTTGCGTATATAAGGCGACGTTACCCGTCCGCCGCAAATGGATAAATCCGACAAGACGTTCGTTCGTCACTACTTCTCCCTGTGTGTGACCCGGCGCATCCATAAAAGCTCCCCAAAAAATGGAGTAATGAAATGGACAATCCGGCATCCGCAAGTGATAATATTGCTGCGGCGGCCCCCCGATATCCTCCAACGTTTCCAGAAGAAACCCGCTCCTCGGGCCTCCGCTTCGGATTTCCTTGGAATGAGTGATCGAGATGATATCAGGAGTAAACAGCCTTCTCACAAAGGGTTTTATATAGAACCCCTTATTTAACGACTTGCGGGCTGCATACTCCGCCGACCTTGTGCTCTTGTATGTGCGTTTTGTTTTTATAATGAAGCTTTCGTAGGTTTGATTTCTCAGGTCCAGCCAACCGGCAGGGTCTTCTATCGGTTGGCCGCGTCCTACGTAGTCGTATAAATAATCGGCGATATAGTCTTCACGATTTTCCTGTGCGTCACAGCTATGATTTTCAGGTCGATAACTTACGATTACGACGGGCAAACTCGAATCGATACCCGATATTCCCAAAAAAACTCTCTCCTTTTTCGTTGATAGCTTATTTCCGTTGATTCAATTCGTTGTAGACGTCGATATAACCGCGCAAAAGGTTCCGCCAATCCCTTTCCTGTACGACCCATTCCCTTGCATTTCCCCCCAAGTGGGATTGTTGCCCGGCACGGGTTATCGCCTCGGCTAGCGACGCAGCATCCTCCGGTTGAAACATCAGTCCGGTGTAACCGTCCGACACGATCTCTCGTAAGGCCGGTATGTCGCTGACCAGTACGGTTTTCCCCATCGCCATCGCTTCGTACGGTTTCAGCGGTGTCACCAGTTCGCATACCTTTGCACGCGTGCGCGGAAAAGGCAGGATATCCATGACCGAGTAGAACCTTTTTACCTGTTCATGAGGCAGCGCACCAACAAATGAGACTTCTTTTTGCAAACCAAGCGTCACTGACAGCCTTTGCAGATCGGGCAAGGCAGGGCCGTCTCCGGCAATAAGTAGCTTTATATCGCTTCGCTGCTTTTGTAGAATAGCCAGGGCGTGCAGCAAATAGTCCAGCCCCTCGTATTTCTCCAGGCTTCCGACAAATCCGATAACGAATTTTCCCGCGAGGCCATAGGTCTGCTGCAGCTCGGGACAAGGAGGCTGCGGTTGAAAATGGTTGACATTTACTCCATTGTAAACAACGGTTATTTTTTTCGCAGGGATGCCCAGATCAATCAGATGCTTCCTTAAAGCATCGCTGATGACAACGACCCGATCCGCAAGCCGGCAGCACTCCAATTCACCAGCTTCGTGCAGGCGGAACCGTTCCGATTGCTCAAACCCTTTCGTTTTAAAAGACTGGGTATAATGCCACATGCCTCTCACTTCATAAACGGACCGGATACCGAGCTTGCAGGCGACCATAAGCGGGGGAAGAGCGTTTTGAAAATTCGATGCCGCATGAATAATGCCCGGCTTCAGCCGCTCCAGTAATTTGGCGAATTGAAGGGCGTATAACCGGAAGTATTGGCTCATGGGCGCCTTGTTCAGCTCGGTATGGCTCGCATCGTACAGACGATACATGTCAATCCCGTTAAGGCAGGAACGGACTGAATCGACATGGTCGGCCGGTGGCCAGCCCAGCTTGGTAACACCGACGACCTCCAGTCCCATTTCCTTCTGGTGCTTAATAATTTCCGCACTTCTCACGGTATAACCATTGATTGCGGGGAAGGATTTGTTCCATACATGGACAACCGCAGAACCATGAACGATTGGGCACAAATCGTCATCCAATTCCCATGGTTTGTGCAAATGCCGGATTTCGTCACGCGCCATTTCCAGTTCATTTCCATAGAAACGGCCAGACCGTTTCTGAACCCCCTTCAGAAAAACCAGCCGCTTCGTAATATTACCGAGCCGATGATGGATGCTCGCAAGCCGTCTGTACACATGCATATTATTGGCGTCGATACGATAAGCTTTCCTCGCATAGTTCAATGCAGTAAGAAAATCATTGGATTGATAGCAGACTTTCGCCAGATAAAGAAGGATTTTCACCTTTTGAGGACCCGCAAAATCACGCAATTTCCGCTGTACCTCCTCCAGCTCGCCCCGTTCAGCCAGCCAGCGCATGCGCAGGCATGCCCAAGCATGTTTTCTGGAGAATAGCTCAGTTAACAGCTTATCCGTTTCAGGGGTGATGGGAAGAGGGGAGCCGGAGCTCAAGAGAGAGTGGCTGACACCCCTCCACATGGACTGCCTTCTGGCTTCGGCAGCTTCACCCATAACAGATGCAATTTCAAGTAATTTGCTCGCGTTCCATTCATCTGGAGCGATTCCGGGATCATCACTCAGCCTTATTCCCGGGTCAGACGGTTGTTTTTCATGTTCAGTCATCCCGATTGTTTTCTCACATCCTATCGTCAGCATCTGCCTATACTGTGGCATATGCCAGGTGATCGCCGCCGCAGGCCACATCTGCAGCCGTTTCGGGATCCGTTTCGTCTCCGGATAAGGAAGACTCGCTACATTCCTTAACCATACGGATGTAGTTGAATTTATCCGCAGCGAATATTTTCAGGCCTCTGCTCCGGCATTCCGAAAAAAAATGTTTAAAGTCTTCCGTCGTACTGCCGCGCGGCGAAATTTCGGATAAAATCTCCTTTTTCACGATCATGGCTTCCCCGCTTAGCCGGTCGACATACCGGTTCTCTTGATCCGGGGAAACGAGCATCAGTTGCTGCCGGGATTCCAGGTACATATAGCTGGCCCGCTTGCCGACGATGGAGGCATCCGTATATTGAAAGGCATGCATCAGGTCGGTCAGGAAATGTGCGGCATAATAGTCCGTTCCATTCATCAGAGCGACGAAACTGCAACCGGTATGGCGGACAGCAACACCGAGGCGCTCATCAAAAGGGGTCTCCTCGGGAAACAGAAGCAGTGATACGTTCAGCTTGGATTGCAGATCCTTTATTTGCTCTTCGGATACACTGTTCTTATCAAACAAAAGGATCAGTTCCTTATGCTCCCAGGCCTGGTCATGAAAACTCTTGAGCAGCCCATCCAGACATCCACATTGATCTTGACAGGCGATGACTGCCACTCCCTCAGGTCCTGATGTTGCGATCCCGAGAGTTCTAAGGATTTGATCGAACCTGTGTCTGTACAAATGCTTCAAATGTACTTCCCGCAGCCCCAGCAAACTGAGCCGCTCGCTATAATGAGCGTTATGAAGCAGATTGTGTAAGAGAGCATTCGCCTCGTCGGCCGATCCCGCGATCGGCACAATTCCGGAGAACATCTTTTCGATTCCGAGGGAGTATGTGCTGACTACATTCGTTCCAGCGGCAAGGATTTCGAACACTCTTCTCGAAAACATCGTCGGGCTGTCTTTCACCGAGTTTACGTTTAAAAATACCTTATACAGCTTATATGCCTCTACCATCTCCTCATAGGGCAGTGAACCGACGATATAAGGCCGATATTTTATTGGAAATTTATAAAGATTGTTGAATCTGTAATGGCGTTTGCGATCATAGATATGCAGGTTAAAGCTCCGGGCCGGACCCAGAATCAACGACATGTCCTTTACCCTATGGGGATATTTGGTACGATACCAGGATCCTGCAAAGGCCACGTCATCCTTTGAACGATAGCTGGAAGCAACGGGATTATGGACCGCGGGCTGTGCGGCAAAAGGAAGCACGCCGACCCGGTCGTGACCCAGATCTCGTAAATACCGCTTAATACAGTTTGCGTCGGTAGTAAATACGTAATCGAATAATCTGGCGGTAGAGATGAAGCGCTTATAATTAGGAGAATCTTCCTTGTTCCAAAACACGGTGGGTATTCTGTTTTTTCTGCAAAACCTGATGATTCTCCGTATCACCGCGTCCGGCTTTCCGCCGATATCGCAAAGCTGGTTCCGCCACGAACCGTCAAACCCCTGCCAGGCGGATTCCACCAACAGCAAATCCGGTTTAGAACGTTGAATTTGTCGCCTCCAGGTTGAGGTATTCAGATGGATCAACGTACATTCGTATTTGAAACAAACATAGCTGAACGCATCCATGATACAGGCCACACGAATGTCGGTCCGCCCGCCTCTGCTTAACCTATACGGCTTGAGACTTCTAATCCTGTCCTTGATCATTGCCCGCAGTTGTCTCCATTCCGCTCTCTGTTCAGTTTTAGCGAATAGACTCACCTTCTCTCACACGGTTGTGCGGAATCGTTGCACGCGCAAGCGGTGTGCCTATTTTTTCGCATAAGAATCCCGAAAGCCTAAGCTGGTTATGATCCACCAGATTTCGGGTATCGATGATCCTCCGTGAACGCATCAGACTTCCGATCAGGTCAAAATCCATATCTTTGAATAGGGTATGGTCGGTAAGCAGGGCGATACAATCGGATCCCGTCACGGCTTCATGCAACGTGGGCACCTTATCCGTCATGGGCTGGCTAACATAGGGATCGTAAATTTTAAGCTGATAACCGTGTTTGCGAAGCTCGTTGATTACTACAAGGGAGGGACTCTCTCTGATGTCGTCAATATCTCCTTTAAATGCAACGCCAAGCAGGGTGATGACAGGCTTATCGATATCACTTGTCATTTCGCGGATCCGATTTGAGACCAACAAGGGAACATTGTCGTTCGTTATCCGTGACAGCTTGATTAATTGGGTTGCCTTAGGGGCTTTTTCGAAAATAAACCATGGATCAACAGCGATACAGTGCCCCCCGACACCAGGACCGGGTGAATGAATATGAACTCTTGGATGCGAGTTGGCCAATCGGATCGCTTCCCACACGTTAAAGCCAATCTCTTCCGCAATTCGCGCCAGTTCATTCGCCAATGCGATATTGACGTCACGATACGTATTCTCCATCAATTTGACCATTTCGGCGGTGGTAGTATCGGTAATATGGATGCTCCCCTCTACAATCCGTTCGTACAATTCCGCGCAGTATTGAGCAGAAAGCGGGGTTATTCCCCCGATAATCCGGTCATTATGCTTCAGTTCGTAAAACAGCCTGCCCGGCATCACACGCTCGGGAGAGTAGCAAACAAACAAATGTTCGCCGAGCACCAGATTCGTTTGTTGGAGCACAGGGAGCAGTACCGATTCCACCGTTCCAGGGGGCACCGTAGATTCGAGAACAACCAGATCTCCTGCCTTCAGAATGGGGACAAGCATTTCAGCGGCCTTAACAACTTGCGACAAATCAGCCGTTTTATCGGGGCCAACAGGCGTCGGAACGGCTATAATAAAGGCGTCCGCTTCCTGCGGCTGCATCGAAACGGTAAAACCTCCGGAGTCGATCGCATCCTCCAGGGCCTTTGTTAAGCCGAGTTCGTGCAACTGAATTTGTTTTGACCGAATCATATTGATGACAGTTGAATTCACATCGACTCCATGCACATGTATTCCGGAATTGGCAAATATAACGGCAGTTGGCAACCCGATATAACCCAATCCTAAAACACATAGCTTCATCTCATCCCTCCGTTCTTGGGTATTTCGAAATAGATTATGAACCAGTTTTTTACGTGGTAACGGCATATAGCTCAGAAATATAAAAAAAAAGGCATGAGCCCTGTTCATGGGACTCGCAAGTACTTTGGTTGGAATTTTAAAGGAAGGAGGTAGATGTAGAACTCGAAGGAGGTGTGCGTTGGTAAACCCGAATGCTATAAATTTATAACATATCAAAAACAAACCGATAACTGTCTGATTTCAGTTGTCGGTTTGTTTCATTTTTCGTCTTTTTATGTTCAAAGCGTCAAACTTGACAAAAGGCACTGAATTATTGACAGATAGGGCTTTAGGACATAGCCTCAGTAAGTATATTCAAATACCTTATTATCATCTGAATCTTGTGCAACTATACTTTGTAGTTCCAATGTGTTCCCAATAGAAACATCAAGGAAGGTCCTATTACTATCATTTAATTTAACGGAGACGGTGTAAAATTGTTTGTGTACCAATATTTGTGATCTAGTCGGATCATAAAAAAGTAGGGTATTCTCGGGATTG